>NZ_CP016538.2:95000-403333 GCF_001687625.2 Planococcus maritimus | reverse complement strand
GCCATTTCCAAGCCGCCATAGACGAGCTCAGAGCGTTCTCCTTCTGCTTCTTGCCAAGGAAGATCGTCTTCATATACACCGTAAGTGTCGGCCAAATAAATCAAATCATGGCCGGATCCCATTTCTTCAACGCCGCGAATCTCATAATCCTTTTTGGCTTCATCCGGCATAAAACCAAAATAATCCGTATCTGCGAGATAGTCCGATTCATCCTCTTTGACGTAACGTTGATGGTTCAACACCCACGTTAGCCCCTTATGTTCGCGGTACTCCTCAGAAGGGACCGTTTTGTCGATGATGGCCACGTTCAAAGGCTCATTCCCCTGCAACAGCCAAAAGATGAATGGTGAAAGGAACAACAGCACGATAAGAGCAATGCTGATGGTTGTTTTTTTCATGTTGATTCCTCCTACTCCTATAAACTCCATTTACAGTTATTATATAGTATAAAAATTTTGTTTAAATAGAAAATATTTCTAAACTGTGAAAGCTCTTAAATCTTTTTAGCGCTTTTCTGACTGTTAAGACGCTCTAAACCCTAAAAAAAGCCCATCCTTCGAAAAGGATGGGCTAAGCTCTGTTATTAATGAGTGGGTAATTTCGCGTTCGAACTTTGGAAAATCGCCAATTGATCGACCAGTTTCTGGCTTCCGGCATCTAAGCCCGTCACTTCCACTTCATTGGCGTTTTCGCGGAATTTCAATACGACCCGATCGACGGCGCCGACTCCGGAATCGTCCCAAATATGGGCATCCGTAAAATCGATGACCACTTTCTCGCGTTCGACATCAAAATCGAATTTTTCCAAGAAATCCTCGACCGAAGCGAAGAACAACTGCCCCTCCACACGGTATTGCGTGGCATCGAGCAAACGCTTTTCCACTTTGATCTTGGAAATTTTCGAAACGAAGAAGACGGCACTGAGCAAGACCCCAGCCAATACGCCGATTGATAAATCATGCGTATAGACCACAATCGCGACTGTAGCGACCATGACGATCGAATCGGTTTTCGGCGCTTTTTTCAAATAAGTGAAAGAAGCCCAGTCAAACGTTCCGATCGATACCATAATCATGATGCCGACAAGGACCGGCATTGGAATCTGCACGACCACACTGCCAAGGACAATGATCAAAAACATCAGGAATGTACCGGCAACAAGTGCCGACAACCGTCCTCGCCCGCCAGATTTGACATTAATGACCGATTGCCCGATCATCGCGCAGCCTGCCATTCCGCCAAAGAAGCCGGTAACGAAATTGGCAATGCCTTGCCCTCTGGCTTCTTTATTTTTGTCGCTTGCTGTATCGGTCATGTCATCGACGATATTCGCCGTCAGTAGCGATTCAAGCAATCCGACAATCGCCAGTGCTAGCGAATAAGGGAAAATAATCGATAAGGTTTCTAAGTTAAACGGTACATCCGGCAACAGGAAACTCGGCAGCGTCTGGCTGATCGTCCCCAAATCACCAACGGTACGCAAATCGAAACCGGAGTAGATCGTTACGGCAGTCAAGACCACCAGCGCAATAAGCGGTGCCGGGATAGCTTTGAAAAAACGCGGTACGATGTAAATAATCGCCAGCGTAATGGCGACAAAAACGTAAGTCATCGTATTGATGCCGATAAAATGCGGCACTTGCGCCATAAAGATCAAGATGGCCAATGCGTTGACGAAGCCAATCATGACAGCGCGCGGGATGAATTTCATCACTTTCGCGACTTTAAAGACACCAAACAACAATTGGATAACTCCTGTCAAAATCGTAGCGGCAAGCAAGTATTCCAGGCCGTGGTCACGGACGAGCGGCACCATCAATAACGCCATCGCCCCAGTTGCAGCTGAAATCATGCCTGGGCGTCCACCGACGAAGGCAATGATGACGGCGATGCTGAAGGAAGCATACAAGCCGACCATGGGATCAACCCCCGCAATGATCGAGAAGGCAATGGCTTCTGGGATAAGCGCGATGGCTACGAGGATCCCCGACAGGATATCCCCTCGGATATTCCCAAACCATTGGGTTTTAAGACTTTGTTTCACTTGGTCGTGCTCCTCTATTGGTTATTTGCAAATTTCCGCTGAACCGGAAATCTTATTTTTTCACAATGAAAACAGTTTAGCACCGACGCTCCATTAATGGAACCTTTTTGGGCCGTTTTTATTAAAAATTAATATGTTATAATGTATTCACTTTGTACAGTGAGGGGTTTTTTTAGGTGCGAATCGGTTATGCAAGAGCCATTGAAGAAGATTTAGACTGCCACAAGCAGCAGGCCCTTTTTGAAGAGTTCGGCTGTGAGGCGATCCATATAGAATCACATAGTTCCCCCAAACAGCGGATAGCGCTCGACACAATGATGGCAGCCGTGAAACCCGGTGACCACATTGTTGTCATGAAACTTCATGTGTTGGCGGATTCGACAAGGCATTTAGTCGATTTGGTGGAAGTGTTGGAAGACAAGGCTGCCTTTCTTTATGCCGTTGAAGAACAGATCGACACTACGAAAGGAACTTCGTTTTCTTTTTTGGAGATCACAAAAGCGATTGCCGACTTCCAAAGCGACTCCATCAGCGCCAAAACCAAAGCCGGCTTAACGGAAGCCAAACAAAAAGGCATGCACGCCGGGCGTCCGCGCAAACCCGATGCCAATGTCAAAAAAGCAATCGAGATGTATAAAAACAAATCACATAGCTTAGCGGAAATCAAAGAACAGACCGGCATTAGCAAGTCTACTTTGTATCGTTATTTGGAGAATTAAAAAAGAGCGCCAGTGCGCTCTTTTTTTATTGTTCTGTTTTCAGTTCTTCTTTTATGGGTGGTTTTGCTAGAATGGATGCGACGATTGCCATGGCCGGGATAATGAGGAGAAAGCTTAAGGCTTCGTCGTAGCCGCCGAGAAAATCGTAAAACAAGCCAAAAGGCAAGGGGCCTAGAGCCGAACCGATGACCATAACTGCCATGGCGATGCCACTGATACTGCCGATATACTGCCGGCCGTAGTAATTGGGCCAGACAATGCTTAAGGTAACCCGCTCAATTCCAGACACGACTCCCCATACAACGCCAAACAGGATCGCTAACGACAGAACGGTCGCTTGCTGGAGCAGCAAGATGAACAGGATCTCCCCAGCAAATAACGCGACCAGCATCCAGCGCACTTCGATTTTATCTAGCAAATAGCCGGCCAAGAATGTGATAGGAAAACCGACGACCGCCATCAAGCTGAGCACGGTCGCTGCCGCTTCGGGTGTCAATGATTGTTGCGAGAAAATCGACACCAAATGGAACGTGATGCCTGTGTTCACCAGGGCTGGTGTTGCGACGCAAAACAGCAGCAACCAGAAAGCGCGTGTTTTTTGCGCTTCTTTCACGGTCCAACTGATATCGGCTGACAAGCTTTTTTCTGCCGTTTCTCCTTCAGGAATCACTTCCCCGTCTGGACGCAAGCCGATGTCTTCCGGCTTGTTGCGGATCAGCAAAAGCGCGAGTGGCGTGAAAATGACCACTACAAACGCACCAAGCAACATCCACGCCATGCGCCAACCAACCGTTTCAATCAACCACACATTGAGCAGCGGAAAAACCGCAGAACCGACCATCGCTCCAAGTGCAGCCAAGCTGAGTGCACGCCCTCTTTTGACGATAAACCATTGAGGGACCAATGACTTTGGCGTAAGTGACATGGAGCCTTGTCCGAGCAAACGGATGAAAAAGAAACCAACAAACAGCATGAAGGTGTTGGCGATCAAGCCATTAAACAAACAAGCAAGCCCCAGCAAGCCAGAAATGATCACCGCCATCTTGCGCGCTCCCTGACTATCGAACAGCCTGCCGACCATGAAGATCAGGAAACCAGCGAGCAAGGTAGCCGCAGAATAAATTCCCGACACCGTCGAACGGCTCCATCCGAACTCCTCGATATAATAATCAATGAAAATAGCATTGGAAAATGTTTGGCCAGGTCCCGAAAAGAAATACGACAACGCCGAAATCGCGACGATGACCCAGCCATAATAAAATGGCGTATGTATTGGCGCATTATGTTTCACTTTGTTCTCCTCCCTGCCTGCTACAGCAAAAAGGGCTCCACCCGGGAGCCCTTTTCCTTATTTGACGATTAATACCGGGCAGTTCGCGCGCTTGACCACTTTGTGGCTAACGCTGCCAAGCACCATTTCCTGCAGAGAATTCAAGCCCCGGCTGCCAATTACGAGCATGTCGAACGCTTCTTCGTTAGCGAATTCGACAATCGCCGGGCCCGGCGTCCCGTGTAGGATTTCGACGCGGTATTTGATTTTCTCCGATGCGATCGCTTCTTCGACCGGCTGCAATTTCTTGCGGCGCTGGAAATCGAGCTCCGCGGAACTGCCGCTGTGAAGCACTTCGTTTTTTGCGTTGTCGTGATCTGCTACAAAAACGATGGTGACCTGTGAATCTTCAGATCCTTTTGCAATTTTCACGGCTTCTTTAGCTGCGCGGACTGAATGGTCAGAACCGTCCACAGCAAGTAGAATTTTCTTGTACATTTTTCAACACTCCCTTTAACGAGTCGGTCATTTACACTTTTAACATTCGTCAATTAGCCGATCGGTTTCTTACTTTCAGCATTCGAACCGATGACGTTATCTTTATCTTCCACGCTACAACCAAATTTGTCCAGAATTTCCTTGTCAGAAGAGGCGATTGATTGTTTTCTACACACAAAAGCGCCCGGTTTTCGTTCGATACGATGAAAGCCGGGCGCCCAGATAAGCTGAACACTTATTCGCTTTTCGTTCTCTGCTTCGACCGTTTCAAAGGTGTTTCTTTGTCCCGCACATTCGTAAGCCATGCCCGGTCTTGGTCCATCATTTTTTTCGCTGAATAAATCATCAGGAAGGTGATAAAAATGATTGGCAAGCCCATCAAACCAGAAACGACTTCTAGTGGTGCCAAGCCGCCGATTCTCATGAGCACCAGCGAAATGACGGTGATGATGCCAGCCACTAGGATACGCAAAATTTTCGGCGGTTCGTTTTTACTCATATCGAGCGTACTCGTATAAGCCGCAATCGTGTAAGTCGTCGAATCGAGCGTCGTCGTCAGGAAAATCAGCGCGACGATGATAAAGACGACAATTGCGAGTCCGCCAAGCGGCAAGGTAGCCAGAATTTCAGGAATAACTGCCATCCGGTTTTCCTTCACCATATCCAAAATCGGTAATTCTCCCGTTAAGTAACGGTGAACACCAAGCCCGCCGAGAACGCCTGTCGCGATCCAAGACAATAGAGTCGGTGCCAATAGGTAGGTCATGATCATCTCACGAATGGTACGGCCTCTCGAGATACGGGCCGCAAAGACCGAATGCAGCATCGCCCATGTAGCGCTATAAGCAAACCAGAACACCGTATTGCTTTGCACATGCGACGCCGCGCCTTGGTAGACCGAGTCCGTATTGAGTGAAAAACTCAAGTAATTGGTGAACAGCGAAGCAACGCTGTCCGAGAAGTAATTCAAGATAAAGACGCCTGGCCCTGCCAATAAAATAAAGACGGTAAAGGCGCCTGCTAAATAGATATTAAAGGTACTGAGCCGCTTGATGCCTTTTTCCACACCCAGATAGGCACTGACGGAAAACAGCGCTACCCACACAATCGTGACAATGAGCGTCAACACGAACGTTACGTCAATGTTTAGCAAAGCGGACAGGTTGTATGTGATGATCGGCGCACCTAGGCCGAGCGTGACCGCTGCCCCGGTCATGATGCTGAGCAAGAACAAGATATCGAGCAAGCGTCCTGCCCAGCCATCCGTTAATTTATCACCGAACACCGGACGTGCCGCTTCAGACATGCGCATCATCGGTTTTTTCTTGACGTGCAATGTATAAGCCATCGCCGGCGCGATCATGACGAAAATCGCGAATACTTGAAAGCCCCACAAGAACATGCTGTAGGCGTTGCCCATCAGGATCGATTCCGGCGAACCTGCGTCCATGCCGGCCGGCGGGTTGTTCGCAACCGATGTCCATTGCAGCATACCGGTGCGCATAATTGTCGAACCGAGTCCCATGGCGATTAAAATGGAAGCATACTCAAATAAAGTCAAGCGCGGTTTTTCTGCCGGGTCGCCGAGCACGATATCACCGTATTTGGAATACGAAAAATACAACGCAGCCCCAACTAATATAATGCCGTACCAGAGATAGCCCCAGCTGAATACGTCAACAATTGTCGTAAAAATCCCATTCAGCAATTCCAGTGAACGGCTTTCATAAAGCGCAAGTGGAACGCTGATTGCGATGATAATGATCAAAGCCGGAAGAAAAATCCGGTAATCGATCAAGCCTTTCTTTTTCATCGAATCCCCCTCAATTAGTTAATCCCTTTCTTGCCTTCCCTCTAGATTCCTTGTTATAACCACAAAAAAAGAAAAAACTACAAAGAGATGTAGTTTTTTCAGGGGAAAAGCCCAGGAAATATTGTCATTTCCAACACGCCCACGAGTATAACGAAGTTGATTTTCAGGAGCAAGTAAAGCGATGCTCGCTCTTAGTCCTGTCCGTGCGCCCATGAAATGCGCGGATCGATTTGACGCGACATCCTGACCATGACCGGTTGGAAACCCATCCGCGGCCAGAAATAAGACGCCATTTGGTTTGGCGTATGCCAGTCGGCAAAAATATAATCATAGCCTTCTTTCTTTAATTCCCCAAAGCAATAGTTTGCCAGTGCACGGCCAATGCCGCGACCACGCATATCCGGATTGGTCGAAGCGGCAGGCAATTCTACGCAATTTTCGGGTGTTACTAAGCTAAAAGAATCTTCTTTTCGAAAATACACATGGAAGCCGGCCGCTTGCTCACCTTGGGCAACGAGCCAAAGATAGGCTTCTTCGTCTTCTGTCAATGCCATATAACTTTCTTGGACATTTTCCATCGTTTCTCTCGTAATCGGATGCCAGGACGGAGCAGCGGCTTGGTGAATGCTGTTCCATACTGCCATCTTTTTCAACAGCGGCGCATCTGCTTGCGTGCCACGGCGAAATTCAAGATCCGGCAACGTCCCGTTTTTGGGTTCGTAATCATCCAGTGACAGGATGGCGTATTTCTGCTCGAAGGCGAATCCTTGATCAATCCATTGCTCGAATACCATTTCGTCTCCGAGTGACGCCATCAGCACATGATGGAAATAGCCATGCTTGATCCACTCTGTTCCGGCATCTGCATACAATAAGCGCAATAGGCGCGGATGTTCATGCTCACTGATAGCCATCGATTCATAATCCATCCATACGTAACGGCCGCGATGCGCTTCTTCTTTAAACTCATAAATCAGGTACCCGATGACGTCGATGCCGCGCACAGCAACCACGCCGCTGACATAAGGACGCTCGAGCTGTTTACGAATAACCACTTCCGCCTCGTCAATTTCCTCAAATTTATCCGGCAGGTACGGGAAAATCTTCCGCTCCCTCGCTTGGCGTTTTGACAGCAATGCAGACATTTGGCGGATATGCTTTTCTTCAACACTGATGATCTGGATCACATTTCATCACTCCCCTGTTTGAAGTTTCACCTCAAGCATCGCGTACTGGCCGTTGTGCACAATGGTTCCAAGCTCCACTGGCAACGGCTCGACAAAAATCGGGCCATCCACCAATGTCGTATGGAATTCCCCTTCTTCTCCGCAGGCATCAATGCCGAGTGCTTCCAATTCTTCGATCAGTTCCCGGGTGAAGACGCGTCCGAGAAACTCCTCTCCGACACGCGCGGTATCAACTACCGTAATCACAGCTTTAAACTCTTCTTCGATCAGCTCTTCCAATAATGACCGGCGGGCTTCTTGCCAGAGCGGATGCAAAACTTCAAGTCCTGCCTTGTCACTGACTTTTTCTACCCAATCGAGATGGTCCTGCAAGTCAATATCGCCGTAGACACCCAGTTCGATGCCTTGTTCTTTAAAATTCTGCAAATGGTGGATAAATTCCTCTTCGTATCCTGACCAATCGGCTTTACCGATCACTAATGGCAAGCCCATTCGTTCCGCTTGTGCTTCTAAAATCTGCTGTTTCAGTCCGTGGGATTTCGACCGTTCCCCGTCTTCTTCAAACATCGTGAACAATGCGATTGGCACATGCCCTTGCTGCACCGCCCGGTAATAGGCCAAAGCGGAGTCCTTGCCGCCGCTCCATGATGTGATAAATGGTTTTTGCATACTGCACCTCTTCTGTAATTTCTTTTATCTTGCTATTAATAGTCTTGATGAAAGAGTAGAAGGCGGCGACTCCTGCGGGAATAGCATGAGTCTTGAGACCCCACAGGGAGCATAGCGACCGAGGAGGCTCAAGCCATGCCCGCGGAAAGCGTCCGCCTGGAGCGATTTCATCACTCTCGTTCCCTCTACTTCTATTTCCTACCGCCAAACTCCTTGTCGCATAAAAAAACAGCCGGGGATTTCCCGGCTGTTTGCATTATTTTCCTACCATATTCTCCGGGCGTACCCATTCGTCGAATTGCTCCGACGTCAAATGGCCGCTCTTCACTGCTGATTCTTTTAATGTGGTGCCTTCGTTATGAGCTTGCTTGGCAATGGCTGCCGCTTTCTCGTAGCCGATATGCGGGTTGAGAGAGGTCACGAGCATCAACGAGTTTTTCACGTGATTTTCGATGACGTCCAAATTCACTTCGATGCCGATCGCACAATTGTCGTTGAAGGAAATGAGTGAATCTGTCAGCAAGCGAACCGATTGCAAGAAGTTATAGGCAATGACCGGTTTGAAGACATTGAGTTCAAAATTCCCTTGGCTTGCCGCAAAGCCGATCGCCGCGTCATTACCCATGACTTGTGCTGATACCATCGTCAAGGCTTCACTTTGCGTCGGGTTGACTTTCCCTGGCATGATCGAGCTGCCTGGCTCATTCGCTGGAATCGTGATCTCGCCGATGCCGCTGCGTGGGCCGCTTGCAAGCCAACGGACGTCATTCGCGATCTTCATCGCATCCGCAGCAAGTGCTTTCACTGCTCCGTGCACGTAGACCATTTCATCGTGGCTAGTCAATGCATGGAATTTGTTTTCCGCTGAAGTAAATTCCGTGCCGACCGCTTGTGCGATGAATTCCGCCACATAGCCGCCGAATTTCGGGTCTGCGTTGATGCCTGTGCCGACGGCTGTTCCGCCGATTGCCAGTTCACGCATATGCTCAACGCTTTCTTTGATCATGCGTTCGCTTTTCACCAACATGTGACGCCAGCCGCTGATTTCCTGGCCTAATGTGAGCGGTGTAGCATCCTGTAAATGCGTACGGCCGATTTTGATGACTTCGTCGAATTTCTTCGCTTTTTCATCCAGTGTCGTTTTCAACTTCTGGACCGCTGGGATCAATTGCTCCGTAACTGCTAAAACGCCAGCAACGTGCATTGCCGTCGGGTACGTATCGTTCGAGCTTTGGGACATATTGACGTCATCGTTCGGGTGAAGTTTTTCATCCGATCCCTGCTCCGCCAAAATTTCGTTTCCGCGACGCGCCAATACTTCGTTCATGTTCATATTGGACTGTGTGCCGCTCCCGGTTTGCCAGACGACGAGTGGGAAATGATCGTTCCATTTGCCCGCAATGACTTCGTTGGCAGCCGTTTCGATCGCTCGCATCTTCGCGTCGGACATCTTGCCGAGCTTATGGTTCGCTTTAGCTGTCGCTTTTTTCAATTGAGCAAATGCCATGACCACTTCATGGGGCATACGTTCTGTTCCGATGGCAAAGTTTTGGACGCTGCGCTGTGTTTGCGCGCCCCACATTTTGTCAGCTTCAACTTGAATTTCACCGATCGTGTCTTTTTCTGTACGATACTGCATTCCATTCACTCCAATTCTTATTCTTGATCTAGCTTCTCTTCTATTAAACACATTCCACGCGAAAAAAGCGACCCTCGCCGCTAAAATTCCCCAGTTTTGCTCGAGAAGAACGCTTCGATTATCGCTTCATCAGAATGCGGGATATACTCCCCTTTAATGATTTGGGCTCCGTTGATGCAGCCACTTGAAAGCAAGACGATATCTTGTGGTCCGCTTTCTTCCAATGCTTTTTCCACTGCCTGCTTGCGCGTAGGCGCTCTCAGCACTTTTTGCAGATACGGGACGCTAAAGCCTTTGATCACTTCAGAGACCACATCTTCCGGATCGTTAAAGCCTGGATGGTCGACCGTTACGACCAGAACGTCCGCTTTTCCTTCAGACGCTTTTGCCATTTTTGGCATCTTTGCGAAATCTCGAATACCGATGCCGGCAATGAGAGCGATCAATCGCCGGTGGGGCAATTTACGGGCTTCGGTCAAGACCGCATCGATTGCCACTGGAGTATGGGCATAATCAAGGATAATTGTTCGTTCCTCAGGGCCTCTGATGACTTGAAAGCGCCCTTCCACTTGTGGCATGTTCGGCAAGACGGCAATGATTTGGTCGATCGAATGCCCTGCATGCAAGGCCGTTCCGATTGCTGCCGTCAAATTCGCGGCATTGTAATCGCCATATAATGGCGCTTCGACTATTCGGCTGTCGCCTTTATAATTCAGCTCAAAACGCATGCCTTCCGCAGAGGCGCTGTAATTCCCCCATACGAGGTCTGCACCGCTAGCCGGATTGTGGCTATAGCTCAGCACCGGATAATCCGCCATCGCCAAAATACCTTCACTAAGGCCCGGATCATCGAGATTAACGACTGCCGCTTTCGCACGTTCGAATAATTTCAACTTCGACTCTCGGTAATGCTCAAAAGTTTTATGGTATTCGAGATGCTCTTCAGATAAATTGGTATGAATCGCCACATCGAACGTAATACCTTCCACGCGTTGCTGATCGAGCGCAGTCGAAGACACTTCCATGGCGACCGCCTCTGTGTCCGCCTCCACTAGCATCGAGAAAATCTGGTGGATGTCCGAGGCGATTGGCGTTGTTGGCGTACTCTTTTCAAACGGCACTTTGCCTTGAGCCGTTTCGACACCTGTCGTGCCGATAAACCCACAAGGCGTGCCCAGCAAGTTGAACAAATTGCGGGCATACGTAGCCGTAGTAGTCTTGCCGTTCGTTCCCGTTACGCCGATTTTAAACAAATCGTTCTGCGGCGAGCTGAAAAAGAAATCCGCCGTATGTGCAAGTGCATTCCGCACATCCGCCACCAGCACAAAACTGATCATTGGATGGTGCTTAGCTTGCTGGGCCAAGATTTCTTCATTGGAGCCGATGATTGCCTGCGCACCATTTTCGATCGCAGGCTCTATGTATAGATGTCCGTCTGTATTCTCTCCAATAACGCAGAAAAATGCAGAACCATTCCGTGCCGAAGAAGAGTTGTAGACAATCGCCTGAATGTCCGCTGACTCTGGCCCGAATGATTTTAATATGTGTACCCCGGGAATTCGTGCAAATTGCAACTTCATATCGTAACTCCTCTTGAAGATAAATTTATGTGAATTTCTGATAATTTTACAGGAAAGCGCCGGTGTCTTCCACAATTCGAGCCGCTTTTTTAAAAAAATTATCGATCAACTAAGAGGTTTGGCAAATTGCAGCGCGTGAAAGCCCTTGACCATCTGGAAGCCGATTCCAACATATCCTTCATTTAGTAATTCTCTCTGTTTTTTCAGATCGTCAATCGTTACCGCGATTGAATTGCCGTATGTTGCATTGGGCTGATCGAGATCTTTTACCAAAATATAGCGTTCCAATCCATCGTATTTTTGTTTCAAAGCCGCAATGTACATTTTCTGAGTGAACTTGTCCTTCAAACTTGGAATATTCATCGGCGCGACCGTACAGGCCACGTAGCGGTATTTCTTCTCCAACTTATGCAATTCTTTCATGACCACTTCGGCCAACTTCTGCTGAAGCCGATTTCCACGATACTCAGGAACCACTGCTGAAATCTCTTGGTAGATCATGTTACCAAGATCATCTTCTTCGAGCCCGATGTCACGGCCCAGGTGTTCCGCATCGATTTCTGGAACGAGCAAGGCACGAAAAGCTACCAGCTCCGATTCCACATATGCGCCAACAAGTAGCCCATTGTGATTCAAGATAAACAAAAATTCTTCGGTCGACAATGGCTGCAATGTATTTTTCTCTGACAGCGAGTCGGTGACCAATTGCTGAACCCGTTCGATTTCAGCCAAATCTTCCAGGTACAGGCGCTTCATATACATGGGCACCTGCTTGTGCAAACGCACATTGGTCAGTGTCCCTTCATATAGATGGTCTTTCAAAGCCCATTCCCCCTCATCTCTTTCGTACTATCAGAATATCATGTTCGATATCCGTCGTCTTTAAACTTTTTCAATTGACTGTAAAATTAAAACTATTTACTAGCTAAGGTTATAAAAGAGTCGACTTCTTTTTGGCCGCGAAGAACATACACTTGTTTTTCAGGAAATGCGGTACTGAATTCTTCTATTAAATGCCGCTGGGATTTTTGCCGGCTGTGATAAGTCGTCACGATGAACTTCAAAAATTCACGATCGATTTTTTCAGGACACCCTGGTGCCATATCCGGCCGTGCCTGTTTGCGGTATTGAATGCGCCTTTTGAATACACGCCACAAACAATGCCACAATGGGAGTTGCAATTGGATCAGTGTATCGCAAGAAGTCAAACGGATATGGGCCGTGCTGTTATAATTTCCTTCGATGATCCACTGGCTACCACCAGTTAGTTCCTGCTGCTTCCGTTGAAATTCTTTTTCTTCTGCCTCGATCCATCCCGGCTTCCAGAAATATGCATCCAAATGATGCACAGGTAAATCCGTCGCTTCCCCTAAACGTCTAGCAAACCTTGATTTGCCAACTCCTGCTGACACCCCGATCACCATAATTCGCTGCATCGCGTCCGCCCCCATTCCCTCTTCATTTAACTATAACGAATGGCGAGAAAAAGAACCAACCGAACTTAACCCTTGCATTCTGGAGAGTACCATGCTATTCTAAGGAAGAATTATTTTTGTTCGATGGCTTTTCATTAAGTATCAGATTTTATCTGAAGGATTTGAGCAAGGATAGTAATACAATGTATGCATTAGCATACGAGGAGGAAACACACATGGAACAAGGTAAAGTAAAATGGTTTAACTCAGAAAAAGGATTCGGCTTCATCGAGCGCGAAGGCGGAGACGACGTATTCGTACACTTCTCAGCTATCCAAAGCGAAGGATTCAAAACTCTTGACGAAGGTCAAGAAGTTACTTTTGACATCGAGCAAGGCCAACGCGGTCTTCAAGCTACTAACGTATCAAAAGCTTAATTAACCCTTAACCTTTCAATGGACTCTTCTTCGGAAGAGTCCATTTTTTATTGTCTAAAAATAATTGCATGCTACGGAGCGAGTTCTGTAAATCGAGCTAGCTAGGACTTGCTTGCGAAAATGATTTGCTTATTGGTGTGATTGTTGCCTTAGCCTTCGCCGCCGTGCTTTGGGTTGGCCTTTTGCCATAAGCCAGGAAGAACATCTGTCTTATGGCATCGGCTCACCCCTTTACGCTCGGCGGCTTTGAGATTTCATTGGATGATGCCAGTTTAACTAGCTCTGCTTTCTTAGGTAGTTGCCGGCTAGTGGGGAAATCGCTTCTTGAGGCGAAGCAAAAGTTACCGTGATTTCTCGACAACCTAAAAAAAGCTACCATTGGGCAGCTTTTTTTAATTCAGGATAAAATATAATTGGAAGACCAGGAAAATGATCGCGACCAACAGGAGCGTTCCGACCACTACGCTCATGGCCAGTTTTTTTCCGTCCATCGACTCACCCTCTCAGTTTTTTCTCGCGTTCAATGACTTTCACTATATCATACGCGCCCTCTGCGGCATTTGACAATACCGTAACGATAGATTTGTGCTTAGGATAATAACCCGAATGGATATTAACACCGGGATCATATCCCATGACGTGATACTTCACGATTTCCTCTTCTTGCTGATCAATCCACACACCATAACCATAAGCCGTTTCACCTTGTTGTGCCTGAACCGTCAGCAGTAAGGTTTTCATTTCTCCGGACAACAAAGTGCCGTCCATTAACCGGTTCCAGAACTTCGCCATATCTCCCGTTGTAACGAATGCACCCCCGTCCGCACCCCCGCGAATAGGAATGGAATATTGGTTCGTACGCCACGAATCTCCTTCATCGATATAGCCATATGCTGTATTTTTCGGCAAGCGGTCGAGGCGGAAATAGCCCGATTCCGACATGCCCGCTTTCGCCAGTACTTCCCGCTCGACATAATCGGCGAACTCTTCGCCAGTCACTTGCTCGATGACCAATCCTAGCGCAATATAGCCGGCATTGTTGTAGCGAAAACGCGCACCGGGTTCTTCTACAGGCGGCAATTCTCGGAACAATGGCACAAAGTCAGCTGGCGTCTGCATTCGGTACATCGGAATGTCTTGCCATAATTGTTCGAAATCATCCTGTGCTTCTTCATCAAAGTAATCGGGAAGCCCGGATGTATGGCACAATAGCTGGTGAACTGTGGCATGAAAATTCGGAAAGGTTTTCGGCAATAGCGCTGATAAACTGGCCGATAGTTCGAGTTTGCCCTGTTCCACTAATTGCAAGACGGCCACGGCGGTAAAAATTTTACTGCCGGATGCCATCGCAAAGCGGCTGTCAACAGCAATCGGCCGCTCGTCCACACGGTTGGCGAATCCTTTGGCAAGGGACCAATTTTCATCACCGGCCATCTGGGCAGTTCCTGAAAATGCGCTGGATTCCATTAAGTCAGACACTGGGTTGTCGGCTTGCTTTTGAACCATATGCCCTTCTTCATCGATCTCAACCACCCGTCCATCTATCAGCTCAATCGCCAGTGGATGCGTTTCGCTTTTTCGCTTAGAAAAGTACCATACCCGTTTCGGCGGTACCAACACAAAAAAATGAGGGTCTTTGCCTAGGAAATTCAAGGTTTCTGGCTCAATCCCTTTATTGCCGCGAACAGGAATTTCCATCGCCTCCAACCTTTCACCAACTTCTTTGACGTAAGAAGTGGTAATGCCAACTTCGCTAATGTCGAGTAGCGAATCGATCGTGAAATCGTCCATGATGTCGACATGGCGTCGACCGATAAATTCGACGACATTCCCAGCAGGATCTTCGAAATAAAAGGCGTCGGAATTGAAATTCGCATAATAAATCTCGTCCATCCCTTCCTGGCGATTTAACTCGACTCGAGCACGCGCCCAAAACTTCGCCAAGCTAAACTGGTTGCCGGGAATATTGATTGCGTAATGATAGAATGACGCTCGCTCTGAAGCACGGAACTCCAAAACCGATGAACCAATCGACAGCGCAAAGCTTTCTTCGTTTTCTTCCACGATCCGGAACCCGAGCTGGTATTCGTAAAATCCCTTCATTTCATCCAAACGATTTGTGTATAGTATGACTTTCTTGAACATGTCCTCACCTCTCTTCTCAGCATACCGAAAATGGTCAGAATTTTCCTCTTTTTCGCTGCATCGCGGGCTAGATTTGGCTCATCGCAAACAAAAAAGCGAATGCATTTGCATTCGCTCGTTCACAACCGATAATCGAGACGAACCATGTCTCGGCATTCAAGACCGTTTTCAAAAATCGGCTCTTCGTAATGGCGGGTGAAAAAATCACGATCAATCGTTTTCATACGGAATCCGCATTTTTGATACAGTGCCAATTGCGCCAAACTGGAATTCCCAGTGCCGATCTCGACAGCCGTAAATCCGAGTTTTCTCGCTTCCTCAAGCGCCACTAGCACCAGGCGTTTGCCAAGGCCTTTACCACGCTCCGGCTCAGCAAGGACGATGTTTTTGATTTCAGCAGTGGCCGAATCGAGCGCAATCAAGACAAACACGCCGATGACAGTTCCCTGCTTTTCGACGACAAAGCAATAGCCGTCCGCACAATAACGGCGGACTAGTTGCTCAGACGGATCCGCTTCTAGCAACAGGTCAAGCGGCAATTCCTCACGCGCTTCCAGTCGTCGGATGTTCATTATTTTCGCTCGCTAAATCCTTGGTCGAGGAGGTAATCTTCTGCATCGTCAAATGTGCCGAAGCTTTCTTCCAAGTTTTTACCCGTGTAAATATTCCAGAAAGGCTCTTCGTACACCAAATCGAGTTTTTCGCCTTCTCTATTGGTCCAGCGTTTGTCATACGGCGGTTCCGGTTCTTGTCCTAGATAATCGATCGAGTCGGCTATGATGCTGCGCAACTGGCTTTCTGTGAAATCACGAATATTGACCAATCCGCGGCTATCCGCTTCGTAATGCGGCAAATCCCCGACGAAGACAAAACCGTTGCCGTTCGGCTGAAGATGATAGACGACGTTTTTCTTATCATATAGGCTTTCTTCAAATTGAAAGTTAACGCGTTTCATCGACACTTCTTTTCGTGTCAGTTCCGGAAACGCTTCGATCACTTCTAGTTTTTGTTCAAATGTCAGCACTGGACATCCCCATTTCTTCTTTGGATTTCTGCTTTCAGTATAACACGCATAGGCAGGCTTCGCCGTTTGCGAAATAATAGAAAAAGGGCCGCACATAAGAAATGAGTGATGTCCATTTCGACGGACGCGCTCTAGCTCATAGGATGTGGGTCATGTAGCCGGCACATAATGTCGTTGCTCAACTTCCGCTATGCTCAAGCATCGCAAATAAACGAACTCAATTCCACTTCGTTCATTTATTCGCCGTCTCCATTCCCATCCCATGTTCTGAATTTAAGAGAGTGGACGAACTCGAACATACAAATAAAATATCCGAAGAAAAAGGACTTCTTTTTCTTCGGATATTTCAAGATAATTATAAAGCAGCCCTTCAAACTTATTTTTTCTTTTTCAATCCGAATGGCCACCAAGCGCCGCCCGCAAATGAAACGGTAATGGCCGGTACAAGCAGGGGCAAGACAATTAAGCCGTAAAGCAGCAAGCCCGTGATGACGATTGTTGCTATCTGCATCAGGCTCAATACGCCCGATGGAAGCATAGCGCCGAACGTTCCGGCGAGCAAAATGGCGGCCGTGATGATGACCGTCCCCATTTTCGCCATCGACCGGTGCATTGCTTTCGAGAAGTCTTCAGCCGTCAAGGCCTCTTCCCGGTAGCGGTCGAGCAGGAAGATCGAGTAATCGATGCCGAGTGAGACGAGCATGACAAAGCCGAAGAATGGAACGGCCCATGTGATGCCGTCATAGCCAAGCCATCCGACGAAAATCAACTCAGTGATCGCAATCGAACTATAGTAAGTCAATAACAGCGAGCCAATCATAAATAGCGGCATGATAAACGAACGCAGCAGTACCGCCAAGACCACAAACAGGCTGGCAAGCATAATGCTGACCGTCCGCGTAAAGTCACTCTCTGAGATATCCTTCAAATCGCTATTGATGCTTGGCACCCCACCGTAAGCGATATCTACGTCTTCAAGAGGCGTACCATTGATGCTTCTCTCGGCTGCTTCTTTCAAATTCGCGACAATGTCGATCGCTTCCGGTGAATACGGATCTTCTTCGAGCACGACTTCCATTAACATGCCTTCACCGTCTGCAAACGCAAACTGCTCGAGCAGCGGTTCGAACTCTTCTTGTTCTAACGTGCCTTCAGGCAGATAGATGCCTGTGCCACGCACCGCTTCGCTGTCGCTGATGCCCGTGAGCGTGTCGGCAATTTCCGTCAGGCCTTCAGTGATTTCCGAAAGGCCATCCGCTGAAGCGCCCACACCTTGAGCAAGCTCACCGAGACCACTTGCCAATTCATCATACTGGCCGGCAGCGCCGTTCAGTCCTTGTTCGATTTCTGATAACCCAGCATTCACTTGCGCGAGTGCCCCAACGGTTTGCTCGATATTGCCACTTTGCTGGAGCCCGCCTGAGATTTGTTCTAGCTGGCCATTCACTTGCGAAAGGCCTGCAGCTGCTTCGCGAAGACCTTCGCCACCTGCTTGTTCGCTGATTGCTTCTAGATTGGTTTCGATGTCACCAAGGCCCGACTGGACTTCGCCGATACCGGTGTTCGCTTCCACAAGCCCTTCTGCGATGAGACCCAGCTGATGGTCGACGAAAAATTCATCGATGACTGAACCAGTAGGGCGCGTGATGGCGCGGACCATGTCGACGCCTTCTACTTTTTCCATATCTTGCGCCAAAGCATCGAGATACGGAAGGGTTTCTTCTGCCGTCAAGCTTTCTTCGCCTTTGATGACGACTTGTACCGGCATCGTATTGCCTGCTCCGAATGCGTCTTCAATGGCGTTGAGGCCTTTTACTGATTCGTAATCCGAACTGATTTCATCCACTGTATTGAACGACAGGTCGTTATTATAGGAGAACAGCAAAGGAATTGTGATCACTGCCACCAACAGCATCGACCAAAGTGGACGGTTGACGGACAATTTGCCGATCCAAATCCACAATTTGCTATCTTTATGGGAAGCCGAACCCTTGCTTGGCCAAAACAATTTGTCTTTCAGTACCGCCATAAAGAATGGCATGACGGTAAACAACACGACCAGTAATATCGCGATGCCGACTGCGACGGCGACGGCCGATTTGAAAATCGGGAATTCCGCAAAGCCGATCGCCGCAAATGCGATAAAGCCAGAGAATCCGCTAATGAATAAGGTTTTCCCTGCTGTCCGGTACGTGTTCAAAATCGCTTCTTGCACTTCTTTGCCTTCTGTCAGCTCTTCTTTGTATCGGCTGAGCAGCAAGATGCAATAATCGGTCCCGAGGCCGAACAGAATCGCTACTAAGAAAATCTGTGTATAATTCGACACCGGAAAGCCGAACCAATCGATGAAAAATGCCACGAGCGACTGGCTCAATAAATAGCTGAGTCCTACAGCTACAAGCGGAATGATTGGCGTGATGAAAGAGCGGAATACCGCCAACAGCAATCCGAAAATCAAAATCACCGTGATGATCTCCGTTTTCTTTAGGCCTTCCTGGGCACTGGTGTTGACGTCTTGGTTGATGATTGCCTCACCCGTCAAGTAGACCGTTAAATCTTCTGGCACGATCGTTTCCCGAATGTCATCGGCGAGTGCTGCCGCTTCTTCGTCCGTCCCTTCGATCGAAACCGGCAGCAAGACCGTCTGGCGATCTTCCGCGACCAATTGGGCTTCCAGTTCTTCATTTTCAAACGGATCCAATACCGTGGACACTGGATCGCCGAGCGCTTCGATTTCCGCCCTCATATCCGCGATCTGCTGCTCGCTTGTTTCATCGAGCGCTGAATCCAGTTCGATCACTAAGGAAATGGTCTGCCCTGAGACATCAGCCGATTCCAGGATCGTTGCCGCCCGTTGGGAATCCGCTTGTTCGGACAATTGGAACGAGCCCGCTTCTTCCGCTTGTTCCGTTAAGTTCGGCGCCGCTAAAAACAAAGCCGCCGTCAATACAATCAGCCCGATCATGATCGGCCATTTCAATTTCAATATCGTCTGCATCAATTACACTCCATCCGTTTTCATGATTGCGCTAAGTTTCCTGAAAATCTTCAGGAATTGTTCAATCTCTTGATCGTCCACGTGTTCGGACATCAAGTTTTCTACATATTCTGCGAGTATCTTATCCGACTCTTCTAATACCGCCCTTCCGGCAGCAGTCAATTCCAGCAACTTTTCCCGCCGGTCTGCGGTCTGAACCACTTGGATCAACTCTTTTTGCAATAGTTTTTTCGTGCGGTTCGAGACGGCGCTTTTATGGACGCCTTGCAGCACCGCTAGTCTGGCTGATGTGATTTGGCCTTCTTTGCCGATCAATTTCAGCGACTGCATCTGCTCCGGGGAAAACTCTTCCCATAACGGATTGTCCACCGAACGGATGACCCGCTCCGTCCCGTAAAATAAGACTTCCTGAAACAATTCAACTGCTTCTTTAATGCGCATATCCATAAATAGTTTACCCCCTCAACTACTGATAGTTTAGGGGGTAAACTATTGACAGTCAAGTAATTGCCCATATTAAAACCCCGCAGCCTCGACTGCAGGGTTTCTCTTATACTTCTCTTGTGGCGGTCGAACGGATTTCTTGCCGCCTTGCATAAATATTTTTGATAATTGTTTTCACGACCGCGTAGAACGGAATCGCCAAGATGATTCCCCAAATGCCCGCGATGTTCCCGGCTGCGAGAATCAGGGTAATGACGGTCAACGGGTGGACATCGAGTGCGTTGCCCATGACGTTCGGCGTGATGAAATTGCTTTCAATCTGTTGGGCGACCAGCATGATGATGGCGACATACACTGCCATGATCGGATCCTGCACCAAGGCGATCAGTATCGCCGGAATGACGGCAATGTATGGCCCGAGGAATGGGATAACATTTGTCGCCATTCCGATCAACGCCAATAATAAAGCATAGTCGAGACCAATGATTAAATAGCCAATCAACAGCATCAGTCCAACTAAAAAGCTGACAAACAACTGCCCTTGGATATACGAACGCAAGGTGTGGTCAATGTCTTTCAATGTCTTGATCACCCAAAGCTTGCGCTGACCGCTGAAGAAGCCAGAAATGAACGGCACGAATTTGCGGTGGTCGATCAATAGGTAAATCAAGAAGAATGGTACAAGTACGAGCGTGATGACGCCTGAGATAAAGCTTGTAAGGAACGACACGATCCAGCCGCCAATATCACCGATGCGGTCACCGATTTGGCCGCTCATATCATTGATTTGCTCTTCCAAAGAATCCGGCAAGCGGTCGCGTTGAGCTAGCAAATACTGCGCGTATTCTTCTACGTCATTGATAATTCCTGGAGCATTGTCGACAAGTGAGTTGACTTGTTTTGTCACCTCCGGCCCAACCATTGCAAATAATAGATAAAAGGCCAGAACAATCAAAAGAATGATAGTTAAGATGGCAGCCCATTTCGGGAATTTGCGGTTCTCCAAAAAATACAGCAGCGGACGCGTCAAATAGAACAAGACACCCCCGAGAAGTAAAGGCACGAAAATCGTTCCGGCAATAATGAACAGCGGGTCGAAAATCCCCTGAACTTCGATAAACAGGCGAATAATGACTAGCGTCAGGATAATGCCGACGCCTGCCTGGAACCATAATTTATTTGTCACCTATTACACTTCCTTTCTTTCATGAGTATACCCAGTTTATCACGTTTATATGGTATTATATGTTTTTGTGCAGCGTGAACTTTTTTAAGCACTGCACGTCTTATGACTGTAGATGTGACAATGAATAGAATTTGGAGGAATACATACAGATGGAACAATTATGGCTTACCATTAAATTTTTGCTGCTCGGGCTATTTCAAGGACTCACCGAACCCATCCCGATTTCATCAAGCGGTCATTTGCTGATTGCTCAGTATTTTCTCGATGTGGAAATCGAAGGCAGCAACTCGACTTTTGCGTTGCTCGTCAACAGCGCTTCCTTGCTCGCCGTCTTGATCATTTACCGCGAGGACATTAAACGCTTGGTCATCAACGGCTTGAAGTTTTTCAAAGAAAAAACGCCGGAAACGCGGCGTGATTTTATGTTTGTCGTTTATTTGGTTGTCGCAACCATTCCGGCGGGCATCATCGGTGTGTTATTTCAGGATACGATTGATTCGTACTTGTCGACGATCGTCACGGTCGGCGTCACCTTGGTTATCACCGGTCTCGCCCTTTGGCTGATCCGCAATATGCGCGGCCAACGGAAAGACGGCAATATGACGATGAAAGATGCCTTGATCATCGGTAGCGCACAAGCTGTTGCGTTGATCCCTGGCATTAGCCGCAGCGGCGCTACAATCGTTGCTGCTATGGCCCGTGGCATCAACCAAGAAACTGCGCTGCGCTTTTCATTTCTTTTGTTCATCCCGGTCAGTTTTGGCGGAGCAGTGCTAAGCATCACGGATATTGTCAACGACGATAATTTGTCGACGATGGCCATCCCTTACATTATGGCCTTTGTCGGCTCGCTCGTTGCTTCGTACTTCTCGCTGAAATGGTTCATGAACATCATGGCGAAAGGCCAGCTGAAGTATTTTGCGATCTACTGCTTTATCGTCGGCCCGCTCGTCGTGCTTGCCTGGTTCTTATTGAACTAATCAAAAATCCTTCTATTGCGCAAAGCAATAGAGGGATTTTCCAGGCTGTCGAGAAAGTGATAAAGTCGTATTTTCCGAAGCTTATCGCTCGCTTTCCGTGGGGCGGGAATCGAGCCTCCTCGGCTTGCTCCACTTTCGCTATGCTCAAGCGTCGCAAATGAATGAACTCAGTCAAGCTTCGCTCATTCATTCCCTGCGGGGTCTCTCAAACCCGCTAGGTCCCACAGGAAAGATAAGGTCGACCTACGGGAGACATTATCTTTGCGAAAGTAATGCGCAGCATTATTGAGCAGAAGGTTTTACGAGCGAACACTTCTCCAAATACTTGGAGAGATCATTGAATGTTAGATATAGAAAAAGGTTCTCTCATTCATAGTTGAGAGCGAAATGTGGACTTCTTCAACACTCTGAAAAATCCCTCTACTGCGCAAAGCAATAGAGGGATTTTTTTATCGATTGAAAAAGTTTGCCGTAAAATATGGCTGTTTGTCTGAGTTGAATGCGACACCAACACCGAGGTAACCAAAATCCGGCTTAACGATGTTTTCCCGGTGGCCCATGGAATTCATGAGTCCTTCGTGGGCAAAGATAGCGCTATACTGCCCGTAGGCTAAGTTTTCACCGGCGATAAAGAACGTAATGCCATCTTCTTTCATGCGGTCAAAAGGAGATTGGCCAGCCGGATTCGTATGGCTGAAATAACGCTCCTCCGCCATTTCCTGGCTGTGATCGCGAGCTGTTTCCATCGTTTCGCTATCCCATTTCAATAAGGGCAAGCCGCGTTGAATTCTCGCAGAATTGGTTAATTCAAACAGTAAAAACTCATAGCCTTCCTTCACTTCCGGGGAAGGCTCTGCGTAGATTTCGCCGCGCTGTTCTTCCAACTCTTTGTCGATGACCTGGACAGCCGTGACCGTGTCTCCTTCGTGAATATCATAGAAAACGGTTGTATAAGAATCCGCTGTTTCAAATAAATCATATTCATCACGCGAATCGAGAATATACTGCACACGCCCTTTTTGCAGACTGGTCAAAGGTGTCCCGAACAAGTCGCGCACTTGTGCTTTGGTCGAATCCATTGAAAAGCCTTCAGTAGACGAAATGAGATCCTGGTTGGTGAACATGCCATTGACTTCTCCATTGTCATCGTAAGACAACAATACGTAGTTCTGATAATCCTGATGATAGCTATGCCAAACAGTCCCGTATTCATTTTCCATCAATCGCAGCGGCAAGCCGAGCTTTTGCTGGGCTTGTTCCTTGCTCATCCCAAGCGTGACATTGTGCACCGCCACCATAGAATCCGTATCAGAAAGCTCTGGCTTCGCGACCGCTTCGGGCAGGGTGGCCGAAGATTCCGTCACCATGGTCTGCAGCTGATGGCTGATGCGCGTCGTGAAATATTTGGCTTCATCGAGCGCTTTGGAAACATCTGCATCAGCTGTTACATTTCCGATCATTTCATCCACCGAGTCCAAAAAGCTCAGGTCGACATATTTTTCGGCAGGCCCTTCCCATACCGGGCGGGTGAAAAATAACAATAGCAGGAGCAACAGGAGGCCAAACAATTTCCGCACATGCATCACCTCTTTCTCTTCATTTTAGTTTAATCGCAAACGTGAATTCCGCAAAGCAAAAAGCCTTTTTTACTTTTTTCCTTAAATAAATACTAAAAGCGGACAGGAAAAGAAGTTCTTTTCGCTGTCCGCTTTGTCATTTCTTCGATTATGCTTCTACATTTTGTTCGCTAGTAATGTCGGTTTTCTTTGGCGAACTGAACCATAAGGTAAACACGAGGCCCACTACGAACGTGATCAGGCTGGTCACCAAAGTCGTCGGGTCGGCCGCAAACCCAGGGAATACAACGAACAGCGATCCAAGGATCAAGCCGATAATCGCGGCATATGTCACATACGTAAAATGCTCCAGCAAATAGCTGATTACTTTACTTGAGACGACAAATCCAACCATGACACCTGCCCCGATTGTCAAAACAATCGGCAAGTTCAGTGTCGACAAGGCGTTGATGGCGGTCGAATACACCCCGATCAACAACAAGATAAACGATCCACTGATGCCCGGCAATAACATCGCCATGCTCGCGAGCCAACCCGAGAAAAACAGCAGGAAGAACGTCGGCAAGCTCAACTCCGTAATCGGTGCGATGTTTTCATCCGTCTGGATAAACGCCATAGAAGCGAGCGCTGCCCCAATTACCAGCAAAATGACCAAATGGCGCGCCGTAAAATTCTTCTTCACTTCCGCTTGCTTCATGATATACGGCAAGACCCCGAGTATTAGCCCCATGAAGAAAAATTGCGTCGCTTCGTAATGATTTTCCAATAAAAATTCGATAAAGCGGCTAAACAATAACAGCGTAATGACAATTCCGATGCCAAGTGGCACGAGAAAGCCTAGCTGTTTTTTCCACTCCCGGCTGAAAAATCCGCTAATCGACTCAAGCAAACGGTCGTAAATGCCTAAGATAAAGGCAATCGTTCCTCCGCTGACACCCGGGATTAAATCACTGATGCCCATTAAAATACCACGGTATATATTTTTCCATTCCATTCGTTCAATCTCCTCATTTCAAAATCACTTTCATCAGTATAGCACGCAGAAACAGGAAACTCGAGCCGCATCACCGGATGAAGGCACGGGCTTGTTCCATTATGGAAGAGACGATTTCCGCTGCGCTTTCTTCCTGCGCAAGCCCCCTTGTCGCCTGTCCTGCCCATAATGACATAAATTCCGGATTGCCTGCTGTTGCTGACGCTCCCCGGATTTCTTTCGTAACTGTATTGTGGGACGGAAATGGCAGTGGTTTGGTTCCCGATGATTCGAATAGTTCGATGAATCGGTTGCGGATGCCACGCGCCGGGCGCCCCGAAAAACTTTTCGTTACGACGGTGCTCTCCTCGTCGCTGTCAAAGATCGCTTGTTTGTAAGCTTTGTGTGCACCCGACTCTTTCGCTGCGACAAAACGCGTCCCGATTTGAACAGCTTGCGCGCCGAGTGCGAGCGACGCCACCAGCCCCCGCCCGTCCACGATTCCGCCAGCTGCGATTACCGGCACCTCTACGGCATCTGCGATTTGCGGAAGCAGCGCCATTAAGCCGACCTGCGCCCCCATCGGATGGCGATCAAACGAAAAGCTGCCGCGGTGGCCTCCCGCTTCACTGCCTTGAGCCACGATGGCATCAGCTCCCGCCTCCTCGGCTGACAAGGCTTCGCCGACAGTCGTTGCCATCGTAATGACTTTGATACCCTGCGCTTTGGCCGACTCCATATGACCAGGCGCCAAGGAACCGAACGCCGTGCTGATGATCGGAACGTTCATTTCAAGGCAAATGCGAAACAGTTCCTCCTCGTAATCAGGAGAGCGATATTTAACAGATGGCTGATCAATGGCAAGCTCCTGATAGATTGGCTGCAACGCTTGTGTCACTTCATCAAGGCGCGAAAAGTCATCTCGCGGGACGGTTGCAAATAAATTAACGGCAAAAGGCTTATCCGTTTTTTGGCGTATGTCCTCAATGTCTTGCCTCAGCTTGTCGGGAGTCAGATAAGCTGCGCCGAGCGTTCCCAAACCACCCGCTGCGGAAACTTCTGCGACCAATTCGGCAGTGGTCGGGCCGCCTGCCATTCCTGCTTGGATAATCGGGTAGTCGATTCCGAGCAATCCACAAATATCAGTTTTCAATGAAATCATCTTCTCCCTCCTCTTGATGTTCTTACTTATCAGTATCCCAGTCTTTCATATTTCTTCAACTGGGAACCTTTTGGGACGGTTCGCGTTCTTAATATCAGCATCTATGAGAAGGCGGGATTCGATCATGAAAGGCTTCCTTTCGTTACTTGGCGTCACCTTGATTGCCGTATTGTGCGGAACAATCCTGTTGGGTATTTATAATGAACCTTTTGAAGACTGGCAAAACCAGGAGCGACTCCAGGCTTATACAGAAACAAGAGATCATCTAGTGCCCAAACAAACAAGTACTGTCCAGCAAGCTATTGCGTCTGGGCGCTCTACACAAAACTTATTATATGCGGATGCATCCGCTTCGTGCCCAGCACCCTAATGCAAAAATCCCCGAGACACAAGTCCCGGGGATTTTCTTATGCAGTTAAAATGCGGATACGGTTGCCGGATGGGTCAGCCGTTTTCAATACTTCGCCATCCATTTGAACCTCAGCGCCGTAAGTTTCCAGACGTTCGCGCATAGCTTGTTGCGCTAGCTCATCTGCGACACGGATAACATAATGCGCGAGCCCGGCCGTTTGATCCGGCAAAGCAGGAATGCCTATGCCGTTCCAAATATTCAAGCCAATATGGTGATGGTAATCACCGTCCGAGACAAATAATGCTTGATTGCCGAGGTTCGCGACTGCACCGAAGCCGATCGCGCCGGTATAAAAGTCGTGCGCAGCTTGCAGGTCTGAGACATGAAGATGGATATGCCCCAGCACCGTACCCGCCGGCATGCCGCTCCACTTCTCGTCATTTGAAGCTTGTACAACTTCCTGTACATCGAGTGGATCAACCGTCATATGCACTTGGTCTCCGCGCCATTGCCATTCATCGGGTTCGCGGTCGCGGTAGATTTCGATGCCATTGCCTTCAGGATCCGACAGATACAAAGCTTCGCTCACTTGATGATCCGAAGAACCGACTGGAATTTTCTGCTCATGGAGATGCAGCAATATTTTGCCGAGTTCTTTTCGGTTAGGCAGTAGCACCGCAAAATGATACAGTCCCGCAAAACGCCTTGCTTTTGCCTTGAACTCCGGTGCATATTGGAGAGTCAAGATTGCTTCCCCGTTTACGCCGAGAATGGTTTCACGGCCTGTTTCTTCAATCGTTTCGAATCCTAATACCTCTGCGTAAAAACGGCTCATTCCCGGTAAATCTAATACTTTCAAGGTTAAGCTCTCTACATAACTTACAGGCTTTTGATGAAAATTCATGATAACCCCTCCAACCACTTACTATTTGTAACTGATTATATTTTAATAACCAAGTTACGTCAAGTCAACTGTTTTTTCATTCCCATGCAGATATGCTATTATGAAGAAAAAGGAGCGGTGAACATGAAAAGCTCGGAAATTTGCCCACGGTTTGAAGCAGCTATCTCCTTATTAGGACAACGCTGGACAGGGTTAATCATCCACCAATTGATGGATGATCCCAAGCGCTTCGGCCAATTAACTGAAGAAATCGGAATCAGTGGCCGCCTCCTTTCTGAACGGCTGAAAAACCTAGAAGGAGACGGGTTGGTCGAACGTACCGTCTATCCCGAGACTCCCGTCCGGATCGAATATTCCCTGACTGAAAAAGGCGCCTCGCTGCAGCCGGTCATGAAGGAAATCGAGCGCTGGTCCCAAAATTGGATAGAACCTGCAGAGACGGCGGAAAGCACTTCGTGAACCATTGCGAAGAAAGGCTTGCGCCATCTTTTTTGCCACATTTTATAGACAGAATATTCTAATATCTGTTAATCTAAAAGCACAAACGGCAGAGGAGGAGCTTGCATATGTCGATCTATTCCAATATGACCTACGAGAACGATACACGGAAAATTGACAAGGCATTGAAGAAGTATGAAGAAAAAAAGAATGCCGCATTGGTACTGCTCGCAGAAATCGATATGCTCAATAAAATGGAAGACGTGGAAGATACCATCCTGTGGAAACAGCAGTCGATGAAAGAAAAACTCATCGCAGCCGAACGGCAACGGCGGGACGTGGAGGAGATGTTAATCAATTATATCGGCAAATACGATGACCGCGACTTGCATCGCTACACCGAACTGCTAGAAGAATTGAAAAAAGATAAACCTAAATGAGAAAAAATCTATTATCCTCTATTAATGAAAAGAGCGTGAGACTATTCCACAATGAAAAATCAACGAACTCTCTAAGTATTTGTAGAAGCGTTCGCTCGTAAAACCTTCTGCTCAATAATGCTGCGCATTACTTTCGCAAAGATAATGTCTCCCGTAGGTCGACCTTATCTTTCCTGTGGGACCTAGCGGGTTTGAGAGACCCCACAGGAACGAAGTAACGAGGAGGCTCGATACCCGCCCCACGGAAAGCGAGCGATAAGCTTCGGAAAATACGACTTTTCACTTTTCTCGACAACCTGACAAAGGCAGGACTGGCATCAGTCCTGCCTTTGTTTTCGTTTATCCTTGCTAACGGCAGACCGGAGAATATCGCCTGTCCATCCTTTTTGCTTGAAATACAAATACAATAAGAACGTAGAGGCGACAATAACCAATATAGCTGCCACATAGCCAAAACTCCAATCGAGCTCTGGCATGGCCTGGAAATTCATCCCCCATAAAGCGCCCCACGCCATGACCGGTGTAAACAAAGTGGTCAAAACGGTGAGTGTTTTGACGATTTCATTGCCCCGGTAATTAGCGACGACATTTTCCATATCGACCATATTGTTAATTTCGTCTTCGTAGGATTCAACAAGCATGACACAGCGATCGATTCGTTTGGATGTCCGCTTGTATTCTCTTCGATCCCAGACGTTTTCACCAAAAGTTTCCTCTACTGCCATGATAATTTCACGAAATCCCATGATCAAATGCTTCCATAATAAGATTTCATGGCGCACTTCTTCGATGCTTTCCAAGGTTTTGCGGTTGTTATGTTCTTTGATATTCCATAGCAAGTGATGGAGCCGCTCCTCAAAACGGTCAATTTTATGCAACACCGAACCCACCATGCCTCCAAGTAAAATCATCATCACTTCGATTGGCGATTCTGCAGTGTCCATCTGTTGGATCATCAAATGCCTTGGCATGTCTGAGTCTTCTTCGAAATCAAGCGTGCTGGTCACCAATAGCTCTGCCGATACATAAAAATGAAAGACGTCCTGGGCATCCCGGGCCAGGCGGCTTTGCTTGTAAATCAATGAACCCCATAAGATTTCCTTGCCGAGCTGAGAAGTGTCGGCATGCAGTAGATTGACGGTCAATTTATTCGATTGATCGATCCATTGCTGCAGCCGCGGATTTTCTGTGAGCAATTGGCGGAAATCCGCTGCCTCCAGCACGTTTTCTTCTTGCCACACTGCATCTTTAAATTGATGTCTCGTCATATGCCTCCCCCTATCTTTCTGACGAATCGCCTTCAAACGATATTCCATTCACCGACCACGCAAAAAATGCCGCTCTATTGCAAGCGGCCGTTGGTACTAGTCATCGTTATGGTTGTCAGGGGTCCGGTCACGGTACTTTTCATTGGAATTTTCTTCGTATTCCAACTCCCTGTCTGGCATCGGATCCACGTCTTTCTCTCGCGGCTGATGACGGACCGTTTCCATATCTGGCAGCAGTTTCTCGCCTTCTTGCCCTTTTCGTTCTTTGTCCATGCCATCGCCCTCCCGAAAGCTTCGTTTTCTCTACTTTACCCCAGGCCCAGTTTTTGAATCCTGCTAAGGCCGTGCGCCCACAAGTTTTTTGAAAAGCTCCAAATCATCCGGATAAGCCAGTTCCAATTTTTCGATGTCTTCCACCGATTTCCAAGCAATGTCCTCAATCAAAAAATCACCTTTTGGAATCACCAATTCACCGCCTGCTACAGCGACCTGGAAATAATGCAAATCAAAGGACACGGCAGCATCTTCGTAATTGCCATCCCGTGTTTTCAAGAGTTCGCCTGCTTTGACCGTCAGTCCCGTTACTTCCTCAAATTCCCGTTCACAACATTGTTCGAGTGTTTCGCCAGCTTCTATGCCGCTTGCCGGAACCGACCATTTGCTGTCTTCTTCCGGTGCTTTCATCAGCACCAATAAAAT
This sequence comes from Planococcus maritimus, assembly GCF_001687625.2. Classification (NCBI taxonomy): domain Bacteria; kingdom Bacillati; phylum Bacillota; class Bacilli; order Caryophanales; family Caryophanaceae; genus Planococcus; species Planococcus maritimus. The sequence goes on along the minus strand of NZ_CP016538.2, from coordinate 373,472 downwards.
TTCATCACGCTCATTTACACAGACGCCAGCTGCGCCTTTCCAATTCGCCATTTCCATCAAATCGCTCCTATCGCTTTTTTCTCAATTTCCTCGACCATCATTTGTTTTCCTTTTATGTATTGTTCGATGTTCAACGGGTATTGTTTCGCTAACTCCATCTTCAACTCCCCATAAGCTGCAGCAGTTTGCGGATTGGCCTTCAAGAAATCCCGGAAGGCGAGATGGCGAACAATTTCCGGATTGCCTTGTTCATAACAATGGACGTGATGCGTACGTTCGTTGCCACCTCGTTCAAAATAGCGCCTGCCCGGCAGCCCATTCTCCCCTTTCGCTTGATACCCAAGCTTTCGAAATTCTGCTTCAAAGCGATCGACAGCCATTATATCCACAACTTCTATGAGCACATCAATCACTGGCTTAGCGGCAAGTCCCGGTACTGCGGTGCTGCCGATATGCTGCACATCTAGGCAGCCGGCTTCGAGCACTCCACAGATTTCTGCAGCGGCTTCTTCAAACGCTGCTTGCCACCTTTCATCATAAGCCGTGACAATTACTTTACGCATCGTCTTCCTCCCCTTGTCCAATTAAAAAAATCACCTTCTCTGACATGGCAGCCCCTCGACTCCCATTGTACAAGAAAAGATGATTCAGAAAACGGACTTTTCGCCCATCAATTACTGCAGAATGATGTCAAAATCGGAAAACTGCAAACTCTGCCTATTTGTTTGTCGCGTGTTGCTCCAATACGAGCCGATGCGTAACATCCGGTAAACCGACATCTCCCGAAAAGCCATTTGCACGGTAAAAAGCGTCTGCTGAAGCGGAATCTGTCCGCACCACCAGCTCACTGAATTGTCCTTTGGCAAAGTCAATGATCGCTTGCAATAACTTTGTCCCAAGTCCCTCTCTTCTTGCGGCGTCCGCGATATAAAGGCGTCTCAGCCTGCCAATCCCTTCTTTTGTGGAGTAAGGATCCCGGTTCAATCCACCGATGGCGACTAATTTTCCATGGGGATCAAATACGCCATACAACACTTCCCCTTGCTCGCCAAAGCGATTGCTGCCGTCTTCGTATTGATCGACGAGTCTCCTCAAGAAACGATATCCTTCCGCTTCACTTTCTTCCACAAGGCCCATCGCATCCACTTCACGCAAGTCTTCGATTTCTCTGATCTCCATTGGCATATCCGCTTCCTCCTTTAAAGTAAGCATTACAGGAAAAGGGCTGGACCAAATCGTGTCATAACGTTTTGGGCAGCCCTTTTTCTTTCCATTAGACAGTCGTATCTTCCATGCGTTCGTTACGTGCTTCCATTTTCTTCACGATATAGATGCTGGCTTCGTAAAGCCCAGCCATCGGAACCAATACCAGCAGCTGGCTGAGAAAATCTGGTGGCGTGATCAAGGCAGAAACAATCGCCAATCCAAGATAGGACCATTTCCGGACTTTTTTCATCGAAACAGACGTCAAGACGCCGATTGACGATAAAAACAAAGCCAAGATAGGCATTTCGAACAATAAACCGAGCGGGATCGTGGTCATGATCAAGAAATGGACGTATTCGTTTGCCGAAATCATCACATCAAAATTCGCAGCGCCTAGGCCAATCAGGAATTGATAGCTTAGCGGGTTGACGATAAAATAGCCGAAAGCGACGCCGAATAAGAACAATAGCAGCATGACTGGCGAATACACGCCAAGAAATTTAGCTTCAGTTTCCTCTAGCCCTGGTTTAACAAACTGCCAGATAAAATGGACCAAAAACGGCAGTGACAAACCAAGCGCCATGGTGGCCGAAATCGATGTATAGAATTTCACGACTTCAAGAGGCCCAAGAATCACCAACTCATTGCCTTTCACCACATATGGGAACCAGAAGTTCAATGTGGAAAAGACGAGCAGCAGGAAAAACAAGAAAACAATAGCGCTTTTGATCAATTGTTTTCGCAAATCCCCCAAATGATCGACCAAGGTCTCTATCCGGTCTTCGGGTTCTTCAGGAGGTTTTTGCCCTCCTCCGCTTGAATTCGGCTTTTTCGACACCTCGCCGGTTTCATGTTCCGTTTCGGAGTCGGTTTTCTGCTGCTCCTGTCCCGCCGGATCTTTGCTCGCCTTTTTTTTATGCAAGGGACTAATCAGCTTGTTTTCTCCGTACGGATCCATTTAACCACCTTCACAAACTTTCGGTTTTATTCGTTTCGGTTGTTTCTTTTTTGTCTTTCTTATCTTTGTCGTCTTCCTCATCGTCGTCCATTAGCCCTTTCGTCGAACGCTTGAACTCCGCGAAAGTTTTGCCAACGGCTCCGCCGATTTCCGGCAATTTTTTAGGCCCGAAAATGATCAGCACGATGACCAAAATAATGATTAAGCCGGGTACACCGATCGAAGCTATTCCACCCATATCTTTTCCTCCTCACGAATTAAACTAAAGAACCGCCATCTTTGCTGTATTTAATGATGCCTTCTGCACAACGATAGGCCAATGCCCCTACAGTACCGGTCGGGTTATAGCCGCCATTGTGCGCGAAATTCCCAGCGCCTACAACAAACAGGTTTTCCATATCCCAATGCTGCAAGTAATTATTGACGACGCTCGTAGCTGGGTCGCCACCCATAATGGTACCGCCTGTATTATGTGTCGTTTGGTAAGGAACAATGTCGTAATCAGAAATCGGCGATCTGCCGACGACCGTTTTCGCTCCCATTTCCTGCATGATTTCAGAAGTTCTTTCCGTAATGTATTTGTGCAATGCCCGGTCTTGGTCGGTAAAGTTATACGTCAATTGCAATAGAGGCATTCCATAAATATCTTTGTAGGTGCCATCGAGCGTCAAATAATTGTCGCGGTGCGGGATCGATGCCCCTTGTGAACCTACGGACAATGTGCGAGTGTAGTTCTCGATGGATGCTTTCTTGAACTCTGCACCCCATGCCGGTGTATCCGGTGGCAGCGGGTTGGTTGCAATCGGGCGAGCCCCGGTCTGCGTCATGGAAATACTGCCGCCGTGAATGAAGTCAAGGTCGCTATGGTCGAAAGCGTCGCCATTGAAATCATCAATGGTCATACCGAGTGCGCCAGCTCCCATAAAGACATTCATCTGGTCTTCGAAGAAGCCAGAAGCTCCCGGAAGAATCTGGTAGGCATAGTTTTTCCCAAGCGACCCTTGACCGGTTTCAGGATCGTACATTTGGCCAATTTCCGAAACCATTAGGAGCTTGGCGTTATTCATGACGTAGCTTGTCAGTACAACCACTTCCGCCGGTTGGATAAACTCTTCAAACGTTACCGTGTCAATAAAGCGCACGCCCGTTACACGATCGCCTTCTTTCATCACTTCCACTACGTTTGAGTTAAAGCGGATGTCGTAATTCCCTGTTTCACGTGCAGCGGGTACAACGGTGATTTCAGGTGACGTCTTCGCCCCGTATTCACAGCCGAAACGCTCACAGAACCCGCAATATTGGCAAGCGCCAATTTGTTGGCCATCCGGATTTTCATAAGCTTCCGACAAGTTGGCGGAAGGCATCATGAACGGTGTATAGCCGAGATTGCTAGTAGCTGTTTCGAATTTGGAGAGCAATGGCGTTTTTTTCATGGCTGGCGTCGGGTACTCAGAAGAACGCTTGCCCCAGAATGGGTTTTTGTCTTCACCCGAAATGCCTGCTGTTTTTTCGAATTTGTCGAAGTATGGCTCCAGTTCATCATACGTGATGCCCCAATCCTGCAGCGTATACTCTGCAGATAATTTATTGGCACCGTATTTTGCGTCCGTCATGGACTTAATTTCAAAATCATACGGCAAGAATCGCCAAGTTTGCCCATTCCAGTGCGTCCCTGCACCACCCAGGCCTTCTCCTAAAAGGAAAGAGCCCAATTGCCGCATTGGCAAGGCCTTCTGGTTTCTAGAGTTGCGGAATGTAATCGTTTCTTTTGATAAATCCTGCATCAATTCGTAGCGAATTGCATAGCGGTATTCATCATGGACCATTGAATAATCTTCGGTCGACCGCTCTTTCCCGCGTTCAAGCCCCATGACTTTCAGTCCTTCTTTCGCACATTCCGCAGCGATAATGCCGCCAGTCCAACCGACGCCAACCGTCACTACATCCACTTTATCCAGTGTTGTTGCCATACGTACTCCCCCTTTTTATGTTAGCTCAGCATATCTCCTACTGAGTGCGGTTCGATTTCCGCAAAGTCTTCACTTTCGATGTCATTGATGTAAGCTGCCTGGTGTCCAGGGAATCCTTTCATGCGCCAAGCTTCCATGTTTTGGTTACCTCCGTAGATTGGATCGGCATAAGCGCCGTTCAATGTTGCCTGGCGAAGCAGGCGGAAAAAGAATTGGGCGTTGGCCCCTTGCATGTCCACTTCGTCATCTTGGAAAGCTGTCAGGATTTCATCCATTTGCTCGCCTTCTAAGTCGACAAAATTCGCTTCAAAACGGCTTTGTGCTTCTTGCTGCATTTTTTGCAAGCCTTGTCTGAACAATTCATTGCGTTTCAAACGGCTTTGATAGCCTTGAGTGGCTTCACCTTCCTCAAAGGGTGCCTGCATGTATTCTTTTGAGTTCTCGCCATAGCTTCCGGCAAGTTGATGATCGATAAAGAATGGCACTCCAAGACCGATTGCGCCTGGTCCTAGATCATCCTCCGGGAAAATCCGCTCGGTCGCTTGCTGCAATACGGCAAACTCCTGTTGGTTTTTGAAAAACTGCAAGCCGCGTACCGCTTCGGTTGTTCCACCGCCGCCACTGTGCCCAGCCTCTCCACCGCTTGTGGATGCCGTGTCCTGACGTGTATTTGCACCGATTACTCCACCAATGATTCCTCCACCGACGAGAGCGCCTGCCGCAATCCCCGACGTTTTCAGGAAATCGCGTCTAGAAACATTTTTCTTCTCTGCCATCTCATGCGCCTCCTTTTAATAAGTATAAAAATTATAAATACTCAATAACTATACCCCACATTATAGGCCTCTTAACTTCGAATTCAATAGTTTTCCGACTATTCACTAAAAAAATGCGAATTTAACAAAAAAAAATCCTTTGCATAGGAGCAAAGGATGACATAAAAAAGGCCGAGGGAATGGTCACCTCGGCTTTGTAGCTTATAAAGATATTAGTCTAGAATTTTGATTGTGATGTTTTTGCGTCCCCATTTCAAAGCTTCGCTTTGTGTTGGGATGAAGACGTCGATTTTGTTGCCTTTGATTGCTCCGCCAGTATCGCCAGCGATAGCTGTTCCGTAGCCTTCAACCCATACTTTTGAACCGAGTGGGATGACGGATGGATCAACGGCGATGACTTTTTGGTTCGGGTTCGAACGCAAGTCAATGCCAGTACGTGTGATGCCTGAGCATCCTGCACAGTAAGCTGTGTATGCTGTTGCAGATACTGTCATTTCTTTACCTGATTGTGTAGAAGCCGCTGCTGGTTTAGCCGCTGCTGGTGCACTCGCAGGTGTTGGTGCTGCTTGAGTTGATTTTGGTGCTTCTTGTTTAGCTGGAGCAGTTGCTGTCGCTGTTGCTTTAGCTGCTGCACCTTTTACTGCGAATTCTTGTCCAGGGTAGATCATGTGGCCAGAAATGTTGTTCCAGCTCATCAATTGATCCAATGAAATTCCGTGAGCGGAAGCGATCTTGAACAATGTGTCGCCGCTTTTAACTGTATAGGTTGATGATGAGTTCGTTGATTTCGTAGATGCCTGTTCTTTACCTTCGACAGAAAGCGTGTCGTTCGGGAAGATCAAGTCAGATGACAAGTCATTCCAGTTTTTAAGGTTTTGTACTGAAACATTTTTTTCTTGTGAGATACCCCAAAGAGTGTCACCCGATTGGACTGTATACGATGAATTAGCGCTTGCTGTTGTCGCTGCGCCTACACTTAATGCCGCAATTGCCGTTAGTGTAACGATTTGCTTTTTCATAATTGAAATTCCTCCTTTTCACTAACACAAGACACAGCTTAACATGTGCGCATTGCAAGAACATGACAGAACGACAGATGAAATTTAACAATTACATTACGTCAATCTTTTAAATATGACAGCTTGTAATAAAACTGAACATTCTTTCTTCTTAGTTGCTATCAAGTTTTTCTACCCTACAGCTCTTTTTTCTATTATTAATAGCGATAGATTGGATTAGCTGCCTTTTGTTGGGGGAATAAATAATTACAGCACTCGATACATTTCATTCAATCTAGCTTTTAGTTTAGGAGGAACTCATTTGAAAAATGTCACAATCGTTTTTTGGATTTCGCTGGCCATCTGCCTAGCCATGGTTACTTGGGGAGTTGTCGGCCCTGAAAACTTCCAAGCGCAGACCGGCTCGCTTACTTCGTGGATCTCATCCACATTTGGTTGGTATTACTTGGCATCAGTCTTCATTATTCTTGTTTTTTGCCTTTATTTGATTTTTTCCAGGTTTGCCGACATCAAACTCGGCAAACCTGGCGACGACCCAGAATTCAGCCTTATTTCTTGGTTCGCGATGTTATTTTCCGCTGGAATGGGCATGGGGCTCGTGTTCTGGACAACTGCTGAGCCGATTTCCCATGCTTTTATCAGTGCCCCCCGTTCTGAACTGGGTTCTAACGAAGCTGTGAGGGAAGCAATGCAATTCTCGTTTTTCCATTGGGGCATCCATGCTTGGGCAATTTATGGTCTTGTCGCTTTGTCGCTTGCCTACGCGAAATTCCATAACGGTTCACCAGGACTGATCAGTGCGACACTCATTCCACTGTTTGGCCAAAAGCGCATGAGCGGCTGGCTTGGCAAGCTGATCGATACGCTCGCCGTCTTTGCAACGGTTATCGGTGTCGCTTCCACACTCGGCTTTGGCTCTGCACAAATCAATGAAGGATTGTCTTTCCTGTTCGGTACACCGAATACGTTCGCCTTTCAATTATTGATCCTTGCCGTCGCTACTTTGTTATTTATCATTTCGGCTTGGTCCGGAATCGGCCGAGGCATTAAGTATTTAAGTAATATCAATATGGTGCTCGCTTTCATCCTGCTTGGCATGCTGCTTGTTGTCGGCCCGACGCTATACATTATGAACATGTTTGCCGATTCACTCGGCGGCTATTTTTCCAACTTCCTATCAATGAGTTTCAATTTAGAGCCATTGAACAGCGACCGCCGCGCCTGGGTAGATGGCTGGACTGTCTTTTACTGGGCTTGGTGGATATCTTGGGCGCCATTTGTCGGTATTTTCATTGCCCGTATTTCACGAGGGCGCACTGTTCGGGAATTCATGCTCGGTGTTCTCGTTGTCCCGTCTCTCGTCTGCTTTATTTTCTTTGCCGTGTTTGGGGTTTCGGCTTTGGACCTCCAGCAAAAAGGCATCGATACGATTTCCGATTATAGTTTGGAAACAGCCACATTCGGCGTGCTGCAGCATTATCCGCTTGGCACCGTAATGTCTATCCTGACATTATTCGTCGTCGCGATCTTCTTCATCACTTCTGCCGACTCCGCAACATTCGTGCTCGGCATGCAGACAACCGGCGGCTTATTGAATCCCCCAAACTTGGTAAAAATCACTTGGGGCTTGATCCAGTCAGCCGTTGCGGCCATCGTCGTCTACAGCGGCGGTACACAAGGTTTGCAAAACTCATTGATTATTGCCGCCTTGCCGTTCTCGGTTGTGGTTTTGCTGATGGGAGCCGCGTTCTTGAAAGCGGCTAGCCAAGACCCGGTAGCTGTAAAGCGCAAAAAAAATCCAATGTGACGCAACAACAAAAAAATGCCCGGCAAGCTACATCGCTTGCTGGGCATTTCTCTTTTTTATTTGAATACGCTTGTGCTATGCAAAGGCTGTACTCTGGATTTCGGATCCAAGTAAGATTTTGCATTGTTGATGGCGGTTGGTGCTTCACCGAAGCCGACCGCGATCAATTTCACTTTCCCTTCGTAGGTGGCAATGTCACCTGCTGCATAGATACCCGGGATATTCGTTTCCATTTTGGAATTGACGATAACCGAGTTCTTCTCCATCTCAAGGCCCCACTCTTTGATCGGTCCAAGGGATGTGATGTTGCCGTAGTTGACGACAACATGGTCGACTTCAAGGCGTTCTTCGTTTCCTTCTTTGTCTTCCAGCACAAGCTCACGGATTTCACCGTTCTCGCCAACCAGTTCCTTGACGTTGAAAGGCTTCTTGACTTCCACGGTCGACTGCATCATCGTATCGATATTCGCTTCGTGTGCCGTCATTTTCTCGCGGCGATGGCTCAAAGTTACTTGCGACGCCACATTCTCAAGCATCATCGCCCAGTCAACCGCAGAGTCGCCTCCGCCGAGAACTACAACTTTTTTATCGCTAAACAAGGTTAAGTCTCTTACACCGTAATGCAAAGTTTTGCCTTCAAATTGTTCAGCACCATCTACTGCCAATTTACGCGGGTGGAAAGCCCCGACGCCAGCCGTCAACAGGATCGCTTTCGAGTAATGCGTCCCTTTATCTGTTGTAATGGCAAAATGTTCGTCTTCGCGTTCGACTGACGCGACCGTTTCTTCCAAGCAAATTTCAGGGTCGCCGTATTTTGCTTGCTCGACAAGGTTGTCCACCAAATCTTTCGCCAACACTTTCGGGAAACCGCCAATGTCATAAATGAATTTGTCCGGGTACAATTCCATCAATTGGCCGCCGAGCTGCGGAAGGCTATCCAATACTTTCACTTTCATTTTGCGCATGCCGCCATAAAACGAAGCGAACAAGCCGGTCGGGCCGCCGCCGATGATTGTAATATCGAAGATTTCACGTTCTTCCATTTCCAACACTCCTAATCTAATCAATATATCCATCCTACCACATCTATATAGGGTCTCCGCCATTGGACTTATGGCGGAAATCCGAAACCAGCATTTCCATCCCTTTTATTCTATCGTAAACTGAAACAAGGAACCAAATGGAAAGGATGATAAATGTGGATCTTGGATTAAAAGAAAAAGTAGTAGTCGTCATGGCTTCCAGTAAAGGACTCGGCAAAGCATGCGCTTTAGAGTTTGCCAAAGAAGGGGCAATCGTCGTCCTCTCAAGCCGACGCCAAGAATCGGTCAATACAGCTGCCGAAGAAATTCGCACAGAAAGCGGCAATGAACATGTCTATGCATTTACATGCGATATGTCACAAGCTGACGATATCCAGCAATTATTCCACAAAGTTGACGAACAATTTGGGCGCATCGATGTGCTCGTCAACAACACCGGCGGCCCAAAAGCGGGCGGATTCGGCGATATGAGCGATGCCGACTGGTATGCCGCATTCGATCAAAACTTATTGAGTTATATCCGCACATGCCGCGAAGTGCTTCCTTATATGAAAGCGCAACAATTCGGCCGCATCATCAACATCTCCTCTTCTTCCACAAAGGAAGTGATTGACGGCTTGATCTTATCAAATACGATGCGTGCCGGCATGGTCGGCTTTGCAAAAACACTTTCTCGGGAAGTGGCAGGAGATAATATTTTGGTCAACACCGTTGGCCCCGGCAAAATCTCAACCGATCGTGTTGCCGAATTGACTCAAGCAACCGCGGATAAACAAGGCCTTTCTCCAGAAGAAGTTTTGAAACATACCGAAGCGCAGATTCCTAGCGGCCGTCTAGGCGAGCCCGCTGAATTCGCCCGTACCGTCGTCTTTTTGGCTTCCGCTGCCAATTCCTATGTCACTGGACAATCAATCGTTGTCGATGGTGGATTCCTGAAGGCGCTATAAGCCCCTTTTCAGTAGGCAGTGGCACCAAAAGCCGATATACTAAAGAATGAACCAAATGAAAAGGAGATGTTAGATATGGCGAAAAAAGGCCACATGCACATGGAAAACGGCGAAGTAATCGAATTCGACCTTTTCCCAAATGAAGCACCAAACACAGTTGCAAACTTCGAGGAGCTTGCAAACTCTGGATTCTATAACGGCGTTGTTTTCCACCGCGTCATTCCAGGTTTCGTTTCCCAAGGCGGCGACCCAACCGGAACTGGCATGGGCGGCAGCGGCAAAACGATCAAATGCGAAACTGAAGGCAACCCGCATAAACATCAGCCAGGCAGCCTTTCTATGGCTCACGCCGGCAAAGACACTGGATCAAGCCAGTTCTTTATCGTTCACGATTCACAGCCGCATCTTGATGGCGTCCACACAGTTTTTGGCCAAGTAACAAAAGGCCTTGAAACTGCAAAAGCTATGAAAAACGGCGACAAAATGGAGAAAGTTCACGTCTTTGACGCTGAATAATCCCTTGTAAAAAACGTGCCCCTGCGGCACGTTTTTTTGTTTTGGTGGGATTTAAGGGGTTCGATAATTAGAGATTAAAGATTAAAGATTAAAGATTAAAGATTAAAAAATCTTCCGCTTTTCGACTTCGTTTCAGGGGGGCTGCTTGCCGTGGGGCGGGTGTTGAGCCAACGTGCCGCAAAGAACGCGCCACGTTTGTCTCGCCAGCCCGCGCGGTCCCACAGGCGTCAGCCCCCCCTCCACTCCGTCTCTAGTTTTAGAAGGGAAACAAACTTCTTCTATCTGCTTGATGAAAAATGTCTAAATGCATCATATTTTGTAACTCGTATCATTTGGATCAAAGAGAATGCGATTTTCAGTCCTCTTTCTCCAACAAGATATTCGGTTCAAATATTTACTAGTCAGATGCCGCATCCCGGGAAGCGATTTCCCCACTAGCCGGCAACTTTATATAAAAGCAGATCGGTTTAAACAACCCTGTACAACGAAATCTCCAAGCCGCAAGCGCCAAGGGTGAGCCGACGCCATAAGACAGGTGTTCTTCCTGGCTTATGGCAAAAGGCCATCCCAAAGCACGGCGGCGACTAACACACCGAAGCTCAACCAAAACGCCAAAACTCTTCCGCAAGCAAACCCTCGCTATCTTATTTCAACCATCACCTGGGAAGCGATTACCCCACTAGCCGGCAACTTTATATAAAAGCAGATCGGTTTAAACAACCCTGTACAACGAAATCTCCAAGCCGCCAAGCGCCAAGGGTGAGCCGATGCCATAAGACAGGTGTTCTTCCTGGCTTATGGCAAAAGGCCATCCCAAAGCACGGCGGCGACTGCCCAAATGAAGCTCAATCCAACGCTCAAGAATAATTCCGTTCAAAAACCCTCGCTATCTAATCCCAACTTCGAACAAATTAAAAAAGCGCGCCCAAAAGGCACGCTCTCCCATCTATCGTTACAACACTTTACTCAAGAACGCTTTCGTCCGTTCGTGCTGCGGATTGCCGAACAATTCCTTCGGCACATTCTCTTCCACAATATAGCCGCCGTCGATGAACAGCACGCGATCGCCCATCTCTGCCGCAAAGCCCATTTCGTGAGTCACAACGACCATGGTCATCCCTTCTCTCGCCAATTGCTTCATGACATCCAGCACATCCCCGACCATTTCCGGGTCAAGCGCCGAAGTCGGCTCATCGAATAACATGATTTTCGGATCCATCGCGAGCGCCCGCGCAATCGCCACACGCTGTTTCTGGCCACCGGACAACTCGCCGGGATAAGCTTTCGCTTTTTCGCCCAATCCGACTTTCTCCAGCAACTCATAAGCTTTCTTCTCGGCTGCTTTCTGATCGCCTTTTTTCAATTTGATCGGTGCTAACGTCACGTTCTGAAGAACCGTTTTGTGCGGGAACAAGTTAAATTGCTGGAACACCATACCCACGTCTTGGCGCACTTTATTAATGTCCACTTTCGGGTTGGTGATGTCTGTCCCTTCAATATAAACATGGCCTCCACTGATGTCTTCCAAACGGTTTAAGCAACGAAGAAACGTACTTTTGCCGGAACCGGAAGGGCCGATGACGCAAATGACCTCTTTCTCTTCGACAACGGTACTCATATCTTTGATAACTTCCAAATCTCCGAATGATTTTTTGAGGTTTTCGACTCTGATCATACTCATCGCAATACAAACTTCCTTTCCACAAAGCTCGCGAGCATCGAGAGCAAGTAAATGACGATAAAGTAAATGATGCCGAGGATCAAATACACATTAAACGCATCGAATGTGGCACTTGCCTGAATGCGCCCTTCCTGCGTCAAATCCGCTACCCCGATAACCGATAAAAGCGAAGTATCCTTCAAGGAAATGATCGCCTGGTTAGTAATAGTTGGGAGCATGCGGCGGAACGCCTGAGGCAAAATGATATGGCGCATCGTCTGCGTCGAGCCTAACCCAAGCGAACGGGCCGCTTCTGTTTGCCCTTTGTCGATCGACTGAATGCCTGCCCGGATAATTTCCGAGAAGTACGCACCGGCATTGATCGCGACGGTCACAATTCCCGCGGTCGTGTTATCGAGCGAAAAGAACCCAAGTGAGTTCAAACCGAAGTAGATGAAGAACAGTTGGACGATAAACGGCGTCCCGCGGATTGCATCCACAAAGATTTTGGCGATCCAGTTCAAGATTTTGAACGGTGCCAAGCGCAGCAAAGCGACCACTAGGCCGATCAAGAAGCCCAAGACGATGGCAATGCTGAAAATGTATAGTGTGACTTGCAGGCCTTCCATTAAATACGGAAAAGCATTGATGATTGTCTGCACCCTCAGTTCCCCCCCTTGCATAAAAAAATGCAGCGCGCGAATGCGCGCTACATAATGTTATTCTGCGATGTATTTGTTTAAGATTTCGTCATATTCGCCGCTATCGCGCAACTCCTGCAAGCCTGCATTGATTTTCTCAAGCAGTTCCGCATTTTCGCCTTTTAGCACAGCGATGCCGTATTGGTCGCCTGTCAAGCGTTCGCCGACCGTTTTCAAAGCGAGTTCGCTTTCTGCGATGGCATAAGCGATGACTGGGTAATCTTCAAGAAGCACATCGGCATTGCCGTTTGATACTTCCTGGAACATCGATGGGCTGTCTTCGAACTGGGAAATTTCATAACCGTATTCAGCTTCGTTGTCACGCGCAAATTGAGCGCCAGTGGTTCCACTCTTGACAGCAACCGTCTTGCCTTCTAAGTCTTCGAGTGAAGTAATGTCGCTATTGTCTTCCGCTACAACCAGGGAAAGACCGGCATCGAAATACGGATCCGAGAAATCCACAATTTCTTTGCGTTCATCAGTAATACTCATGCCCGCAATCGCTACATCCAATTGATCAGCTTGCAGCGCTGGAATGATGCCTCCGAAATCCATTGGGTTGAATTCAATTTCAAAGCCTTGGTTTTCAGCAATCGCATTGATCAAATCAATATCGATTCCTGTGTATTCTCCCGCATCTTCAAATTCAAATGGTGGATAAGTCGTGTCGATGCCAACGCGGTAGGATTCCCCTTCACCGGATTCGCCACCACCAGCTTCTTCTTCCGAATCGCCGCACGCGGCAAGTACCATGAGAACTGCCAGCAATAATGCTAATAAAGTCCATTTCTTCATTAATACACATCCCCCTCTGTTCTGTATTGGTCATTCTATTGACTAATATATCACATTATTCTCAAATTCAGAACCTTTCGAATGAAGTTTACTAGGAAGGAGGATGTGTACTTGCGCCTTAATGACTAGCCTTAATGGCTGATGGCGCGTTTTTTATGGAGCCGGTAAAACAAGCGAAAATTATGCGTGAGCGTCTTCAAGACTGCATAGGTCGGAATCGCAATCAAGATTCCGATAAATCCGTATAAGGAACCTGCCACCATCAATAACAAAATAATCGTCAAGGGATGTACGTGGAGACGATTGCCCATAACATTCGGCGTGACGAGATTTCCTTCGAGCTGCTGAACGACCAATAGCACCAGCACGACTTTAAATGCCATAAACAAGCCTTCGTTCAACAGCGCCACTAATATCGCCGGGATAATCCCGATAATCGGCCCGAGAAACGGGACGACTACTAAAAACATTGCGAACACAGCCAAGGTAAACGCGTATTCAAGCCCGATGATCAAATAACCGATATACATCAAGACGCCGATTACCGCCGCGACGATGGCCTGCCCTACTACGAAGGTGGATAAAGTTTCATCCAAATCTTTCAGCAATTTCTTCCCTTCCGGCTTATGATCCTCCGGAAGCCGTTTCACTGAATAAGGGATGAATTTATCATCATCTTTCAATAGGAAGAACAAAATAAATGGCACTACAACCAAAACAATGGCTGCGCTGACCAACATACTGAGGAGACCAATGACGTTCTCAAACAAATTACTCGAAAGGCTTTGGATATAACTATAAATTCGGTCGCTGATCTCCTGCCCGGAAATACCCCCAAACTCAAATCCTTCCAATAAATTGTTCGACTCCGAACTGACTTCCTCCACTTTCTCAGGCGCCAAATCCACCAAGCTTTTGCCTTGTTCAATCAAGGTCGGCCCGAAAAAATAGACAAGACTTCCCAAGGCCAGAGCAATGACCGCAAAAACAATTCCGATTCCTGCGATCTTCGGCATGTGGCGGGCAAGCACCCGTACCAAAGGACGGAGCAGGTAGTATAAAATACCGGCGATGACGATTGGCGCAAATAGCGTCGCAATAACGATGCGGATCGGTTCCCAAATATAATCCAATTTGCTAAGTACGTATAAAGTAAGGGCAAGCAATAAGATGCCGGCGGTGTATTCAAAAAATGGCTTTCGGATCCACATGTACTGACACTCCTTTCAAATTTAGTTCCACACTCAAATCATACACGAAGAAAAAGCGAAAGCAGATGATTTTCTGCCTTCGCTCGTTCAGTAATTTATTTGTCTTCTTCGAGTTCGCGTAATTCCTTCTGGGTTTGCGGAAATCCGTTCGCTTGCCACTCTTCGCGGTAAGCTGAATCCAATTGCGAGAGTCCTTGTTCACTTGAATCTTCGATAGCGTAGACACTTTCGCGTTCATCGATTTCCTTGCTATTGTGCATATCGATGTCTTCTTGTACCTGGACTGTATTTTTTTCTTGATAGGCTTTATAGACGAAAACTCCTGCAGCCGCTGCAAGCGCACTGCCTACTACTGTATTCATCGTTGATTTTTTCATCAGAATCCCTCCAAAATAATGCGTCTTTCTATTGCTCTTCCTCTGTATACCCCGAATCCTTATTATTAAGCAGGCTGAAATTTTTCACCCTAAATTTTCTTATGAGTTTTTTTGGGGCGAGTTACGCATAACGCTCTATATCGTTTAACTGTTCCCGCATCTTCTCACCGACACCAGCTGCAGAAGCTGGATTTTGTCCAGTAATCAAACGTCCTGATTCAATGACGCAAGACTCGAGCGGAAGCTGAGCGATTTGAACATGTGCCCCTCGCTCTTTCATTTCATGCTGCAAAGAAAACGGGATGTCTTTATAGAGGCCAAGGAGCTTTTCTTCCAAATCCGAAAAGCCGGTAGCCAGATGGCCGGCTAATAACGGGCTGCCATCGGACAGACGAACGTTCAATAAACCGCTGGGTCCGTGGCAAACAGCTCCCACTACGCCGCCTTTTTCGTAAATATTCGCCGTCATCCGCTGCAATTCCTCATTGTCCGGGAAATCCCACATCGTCCCGTGTCCGCCGGTAAAGTAAATGGCGGCGTAGTCGGCTGCTTTCACTTGCCCCGGCGTCAGCGGCTGGTCTAGTTGGCGCTGAATATTTTTGTCCAAATAATAATGCCGCGTCCGGCCATTGATCAAGGCTGCCGGCAGGCTTCTCGGGTCGATCGGTACTTTTTCGGCTTTCGGGCTGATGATGTCCACTTCAAATTCGTCTTTCACTTCGTGGTAGAAATCTGTCAGTTCCCGCAGCCACAAGCCGGTTTTTTTGCCGCGATTTCCCAGTGTCTGGTGATTTGTCACGATAATGGCTATTTTATTCATGGCGTATTCCTCCCCATCCAGTCATATCCTTTTATATTCCCTATCGTCTAAAAATTACTCACGGCAATGGGCTCGATGTGCAGAATATAAAAAAAGACCCGCATCATAGCGGATCTTTCCCGGTTTGCAAGAGACCTATCAAACTGTCGCGAAATTGATCGTTATCCGCCTGTTGGCGCTTTTTCGGACCTTTCATACGCCCTCCACCTTGGCGGATTTTTTTCGCGACATGGCGCCCGTGAAGCAATTGCTCAATATTATTTTCATCATAAATGCGCCCATTCTGGTCGATCGGCACTCCGCGTTTTGCAAGCACCATCGCAGCAAGCCCATAATCCTGCGTGACGACAATATCGTCAGGTTTTACACGGTTCACCAAAACAAAATCGACTGCGTCCGCTCCCTTCGATACCGTCAACGTCTCCGCCCCGTCGCGGTGCATTTCATGGGACGTATCGCAAATAAGCAGCACCGGCCACTCGAAACGCTTGGCCAGCGCAATCGTCATATCGACTACCGGACAGCCGTCTGCATCAATAAGAATTTTTGCCATCGGCTTCCTCCCTCACCAGTTCATCGGCTAGTTTTTCGGCCGCTCTCCGGTACAGATTGCTTTTATGGACAAGCGATGCGATGAACAGCACTTTCGAAAGCTCCCCGCCCTCATCGCTTTGCGTGTTCGCGACGGCTTCAGCCTGCCGCTCCAGTTCTTCTTTAAAGGCAGCATGATTACCCTGCTGAAGCGCCAGGTATATTTCATAAAATGCAGATAAATCCAGTTCTCGCGCTTGTGCTTGTTCGTTCACTTTTTCCAGCACTTTTTTCACGTCGTTAATGGACAATGTGCTTTTCATCTGATAAATCAAGCTGATGAGCATGATGTGGTCAGGTGTGTATTTTTTTTGCTGCACCGGATAGAACAGCTTGCCTTTGGCGTAGTTATTGATCATCGTTTTCGTCAATACTTTATCGTCCGGATACCTTTTCGTCTCATGAAAAGCCGTTTCGAATAATTGAATGACTTGATCCACATACAAATCGATTTTTGGGATATCGCTTGTGCGGATTTGGCTATCGAGAGCCAATTGGCTAATGAGCCGATCGATGCTTTCCATTCGCTTCACCTCAACTTCTGTTTCTTCATTTTACCCTATGATGGAAAAGCCGACAAACTTGACCGGTGAAATTAATGCGTATATTATTATATGTAGTTTCAATAACTACGTAACAGGAGGCATATATCCATGACTGCATTTATCCGAGAACCTTTCAATGCTTTGTCCCATTTGGCAGGAGCCCTTTTGTCCTTTTCCGCTTTGCTCGCAATGGCCATCAAAGCCGCCTATTCGCAAGCACCTGCGGCACACGTGACAGCGGTCGTCATCTTCGGCCTCAGCTTGATCCTGCTATATACCGCTTCGACCGTTTACCATTCTGTTAAAGCGCGCCCTGCGGTCATCGCCTTTTTCCGCAAATTGGATCATTCCATGATTTTCTTGCTGATTGCTGGTTCCTACGCACCATTTTGCCTAATTGCGCTTGAAGGTACGCTTGGCTGGTCAATCTTCGCTATTGTGGCCTTGCTTGGCATTAGCGGCATCCTCTTCAAGATGATCTGGTTCCATTCCCCTCGCTGGCTATCGACCGCCATCTATATCCTCATGGGATGGATCATCGTCTTTGCAGCGGCTCCGCTAGCCGCAAGCATTTCCGCTGCTGGATTGTGGCTGCTCATTGCCGGAGGTCTTTTGTACACAATCGGCGGCGTCATCTATTGGCTCAAGCCTGATTTCCTTTCTTCCCGTTATCTAGGCTTCCACGAAATTTTCCATATTTTCATCTTGCTCGGAAGCACTTGCCATTTCCTAGCTGTTTACTTATATGTGTTGTAATGCAAAAAGAGCCGCTCTCTAATGAGAACGGCTCTTTTTTATTCAAGCGCGTCGAGCGCCTGCATGAGGTTAGCATAGACCTTGATATTTTTGAAATCGATACCGAGCGTGACCGCGGTCTGTGCAATTTCAGGGCGAATTCCCGATAACACAGATTCCACGCCGATGATTCTCAGTGAGTCCATCAGCTGGAACAATTGATGGGCTACCATCGTGTCGACGATCGGAACTGCAGACAAGTCGATGTATAAGATCGTCAGTTTTTGCTTAGCGCTTTCTTCTAACGCCGTCTCCAAAATCACTTTGGCGCGATAAGTATCGATGCCGCCGACCAGTGGCAAAATCCCAACCCCGTTGCGGATCGGAATGACCGGGCTGCTCAACTCATCGATGACTTCCTGCTGGCTCGCCAACAAGCGCTGATGGGCTTCATGATGATGGCGCGCGAAACTTTCGACAATGAAGTCGAACACATCATTCAACATCTCACTCCAGCGCAGAGCATCCCGGCTGCCCGCTTTTTCGACTTCCTCGAAAAACTTACGGACATAATTCCAATAGATTTTGCGCAATTGGCCAAGGTGCTCCATCACTTCGTACAGAGGTACGGATTGCTGGGCACGTTCTTTTGCGATGGTTGAGGACCAATCTTCTACATAAGCAAGGGATTCTTCTTTATCGTGGATAAAAATCGCCGTTACCGCTTCAATAAAGCCAAGTGATTCTGTTTTCAGCTTCTCGATCGTCTCTTCAGATGCACTGGCGGAGTAAACGGTATTCGCATGATTGCCGCGAGTGGCTAGCCACTCTTCCACCATGGAGTTTTTATTTTTCAGAATGAAATCATGTAGTTCTCTGCTAATTTCTCCCATAAGATATGCCGCTCCTTTTTCTAGCTTGTCCCTCTCATCTTATAAGATGCGACAATCGAAAAGCAAATTTACCTTCTCCGGATGCACAAATGTGCACCAGAAAAAGAGGGGAACGGCTATCCCAAAACAATAGAAGCCGCAGAATCCATACTCATTCTGCGGCTTCTATGTTATTGCTTGCTGCGTTTTCTGACAGCGAAGCTCGCGATGATGCCGCCAATGCCAAATGCGGCCATCACTCCCCATAAAATAAGAAGGATGATTGAGCCGATGCCGGCGCCGCCGTCCATGACGGATGACAGCTGAAGGAAAAAGAACCCAAGGCTGAACAATACAATCGCTCCGAAATAAATCAATCTGGCATTGAAACTGAAGTTCTTCATGGTCAAACCCCCTTTTCCAAAACAAGCTTTGCTCTTATCATTCACGTTCCGCTTATATTGTAAACGCTGCTGGTTATTTCAATTGGAAACGGGTCCGGCTAATGCCTTCTTTCGTCTTTTCCACTTCCAAAATTGCCGGAATCGCTGCTTTCAATTCTTGCACGTGGGAAATGACGCCGATCATCCGACCAGACTTTTGCAAGTCCACCAAGGTTTCAATGGCTTTATTCAGCGACTCTTCATCCAACGAACCGAAGCCTTCGTCGATAAACATCGTGTCGATTGACACATTGCCTTCAAAGCTCTGGATGACATCGGCCATTCCGAGCGCGAGACATAGTGAGGCGTTGAACTTCTCGCCGCCGGACATCGTTTTGACGTCGCGCGCCTGCCCCGTATAGGCATCGTACACATCCAGGCCGAGCCCGCTTTGCTTCCCGCGCGCTTCCTGCCTGTCGCTTCTCGTCAAATGGAATTGCCCGTTTGATAAGTGCTTGAGCCGTTCATTGGCCGCTTCAAGTATTTGTTCCAAATACTCAATTTGCAAATAGCGCTCAAAGGACAGCTTCACATCGTTCTGCCCGCGAATCGTATCGTAGAGGTCGACGATGCGAACAAACGCTGCCTCGGCCGCAGCTTCTTTTGCAGACGCTTCAGACACTTCATCGAAGAACGCTTGCGCTTTTTTGTTGTATTCTTTGGATGTATTGAATTCGGAAAGCGCCCGTTCGTAATCAGCCTTCAACTCATCAAGTGTCTGTTCCGCATTCGATACGTCGATGCGTTCACGGCCATTGAGCAGACTTTCAAGCTCTGCCAATTGACGTTCGGTCGTGTGGCGGTCTTGTTTGTACTGCTCAATTTTCTTTTTCAATTCCTCGTAGCGAGCGGCGTCGAGCTTGGCTTGCTCATAAGCGGATTTTGAGACAAAGGCAGATTTCGCCAACGCTTCCTCGAAACGGCTTTCGGCATCCCTACTCTTTTCCTGTACTTCTTGTACGGATTGCTTGCTATGGCGAAGTGACACGACCGCTTCTGATACTTGCCGCTCGGCTATTTGCAAGGCTTCCTGCGCTTGTTGCCAAACGGTTTCTAAGCGGTCTTTTGTTTGCTGCGCTTTGGCGATTTCCGCTTGAAGAGAGCCGGGTTCACGGAGCGCTTCTGGAATCGCCTCACGCTTGCTGCGAAATACAGCATCGCTCGATTCGTAAGCCGAACGTTTCTCCTGCGCGTTCTGCTGCACTTCTATCTGCTGTTTCTTTAATGTCGAAAGCTTCTCTTCTAGTTCCTGGCTATGCATTTTCTGCTTGCGCAGCTGTTCTTTATCAGACTGCAGGTGGGCAAGCTCTTCATTGAGCGATTGTTGCTGCGCCTGGATTGACTCTAGTTGAGCGATGGCTTGTTGTGCAGGAATCGACATCGAATCCAACTCTTGACGCTTCGCTGCCGCCTGATCCCACACCGTGGCTTCTTCCGCTTCTGTTCTACGGAATTTCTGCTCACGTTGTGACAACTCTTGTTTGGCCTGCTCCATCGCTTCCTGGTTCACGGTGGCAGAACCATCTTGCTGTTTTGCCGGATGGTCAAAGCTTCCACAAACCGGGCACGCTTCCCCGTCATGCAAAGTCGATGCCAGCAGGGCCGCCTGGTTGGCGAACCAATCATGCTCCATCGATTGGTAAGCTTGTTGTGCCTGTTCGAACTTGGCTTTATCTACAAGCGCTTGTTGTGACAAGCTTTCGAGTTTTTGCTCCAAGCGAAGATACTCTGACACGACGCGTTGCTGCTCCGCCAAGCGATCTTTTTGGTCACGCTTGCTATCGGCATGCTCAAGTTTTTCTTCCAATTGCTGAATCAGTGACCTTGTTTTCGATACTTGTGCTTCAAGCGTTGCTGCTTGTTCATCTGTTTGCTGTAAAACGGTCTTTGCCTGAATCGCTGCCCGCTCAAATTGTTGTACCATCAAGCGTTGCTGTTCGAGTTCCGATACACCAGACTCCATATCGTGCAATCGGATCAACGCTTGCTGCGCAGTTTGCCGCTCTTCTTGACGGCTCTCTTCCACATCTTTTACTTGTTGTGCCTGCCGCTTCTTTTCTTGGGCTTGCTGTTCAGCTGTTTCCGCGCGAAGCAACTCTTCACGTTTTCGGTGCTCGTTGGCCGCAAGTTCCATTACCTGCTCTTCCAAGCCAGTGATCATGCTCGCCTGGTCAGCTGCTGTGATTTTCAGTTCCCATTCTTTGACCGCAGGAGCTTGTTGGTCCAACTCCCGCAAATGGCGCTGTTTCAATTCCAATTCATCGAAGCGCTCATTCCAGCCTTTTGCTTCATGGAATTCGGCCATTTTTTGATTGTGAACATCGTAGGATTTCCGGTAGCGCTCTTGCAGGTTTGCGCTCTCTGACCGGTAATGGCTGATTTCCCCTTCTAGCCCCGTGAGCAATTGGTTGCGCTGAAACTCACTTTGCGCAAACACCTCAAAAAGAACCGAATCTCGCTGTGGCAAAGAACCCATTATTGCCTGCACTTGCTCTTTGTAGCGTATTTGCTGCGCTTTAAAGCGTTCCTGCGCCTCGTCTTTTTTGTGTTTAAGCCGCTCAGCCATCAGCCGGTAAGGTTCGGTGCGGAAAATCTTCCGTAAGATTGCTTCTTTATTGTCCGTCTCAGACGTCAGGAGCTTTCGGAACTCCCCTTGCGGCAGCATGACGATTTGGTTGAACTGTGAAAAAGTCAGTCCCAGAATCTCTTCGATACGGCGATTGAGCTCCGAGACGATTTGCCGCTCGACACACGGCTTTTCGCCTGTGGGGGTAATCTCGAAAAATTCATAGCGCTCACCGGTCGCGCTTTTATTGCCTTGTTTCACGTGGCTCATTTGGCGCAAGATACGGTAAGTGGTGCCGTGAACTTCAAAGGTCAACTCAGCTGAAGTATGAACCGAATCCTTGGCGAAATCGCTGCGCAGGTTTTTCGGTTCGCTTCTATCTGTTCCGCTTGCTGAGCCGTAAAGTGCAAAACAAATGCCGTCGAAAATACTCGTCTTTCCGGAACCGGTGCTGCCAGAAATGACGAAGAGGCGATTGCCTTCTAAGTCTTCGAAATTGATTTCTTCGCTATCACGGTACGGGCCGAATGCCGTCAGTTTTAATTTGACCGGTCTCATGATTTCACCTCTTCCCGCTCAGAGTCGGCGTGCAAAAACTCCTGCAACACTTCGCCGAATAGTTCTGTAGTCTCCGCAGAAGGCGCATCGCCTTTTACTTCTTCATAAAAAGCATTGAATAATTGCATCGGGTCCATTTTCCGGCGGTTGCCAATGGTCGACTCTCCCGCTTCTTTCGCGAACGTTTTGCGTTGTACATGCATCGCATTCGGGTACACCGAACGCACTTTTTCCATCGGGTATAAAACAGGCGTTTCGTCGAGCAAAGTAACGAAGACATAATCTTCACTTCTATCATGCGCCGTAATTTCTGCGATGGTCCCTTCAACAGAACGCATATCGCGTTTGGCAGCGAACAAGCGCTTTTCTACTGTGGCCGAACCGTCTGCCGCCAAGTCGACGATGAGGAATCCTTTTTGATGATGCTCTTCCGATATCGAATACTTCATCGGTGACCCCGAATAGCGGATCGTTTCGTTCAATACGTAATGCGCTTTATGCAAATGGCCAAGCGCCGTGTAATCGAACGGCTCGAAATGCTGCGCGCTGACATGTTCAGCACCGCCGATGGCAAGCGGCCGTTCGGAATCACTCGTATTGTCTTCTTGTTCCCCGCGCGGCGTCACGAAAGCATGGCCGACAAACACATGGCGCGCCGCTGGATCCATATGCTCGGCAATACGCCCCGTGATCGCCTTCATCGCGTCATCATGCGTCTTAATATCGGGCTCTTCAAAGACGTGGCGCACCATCGATGGATCTGTGTACGGCACTAGGTGGAAATGGATTTCTCCTGATTCATCCTTCAGCACGACCGGCTCGAACTCAGAGCGGATCGGCCCTGCGATATGAAGACCGTTGCTTTTCAATGCACGGCTCCCGAAATCCAAGCGGCTGGGGCTGTCATGGTTGCCTGCCACGGCAATAACCGGCACTTTCATATCCAGTACGATTTTCGTGAGTGTATCGTCCAGCAAACGGACCGCTTCTGTCGGCGGCACGGCTCGATCATACAAGTCACCGGCAATCACGAGCGCGTCCGGCCGCTCTTGTTCGATGGTTTCAATCAATTGTGCCAGCACCAATCGCTGGTCTTCTGTCATATGTACGCCCTGTACCAGCTTGCCCAAATGCCAGTCAGCAGTATGGATAAATTTCATGAAAAAATCCCCTTTCTTCTATATAAAAGAATATACGTTCGTTCCATTATACACGATTCATTCTACTTGTTTCACTCCTCCGTTCGGTATATAATGAGAACAAACGTTCTTAACTGGGGAGGGTTATCATGAAAGCACAGCTTCTAAAGGCATTCAAATATCAGCAATTAATCGACATGATGTATATCGCCAACGACGGCACCATCAGTAAGCGGCGGGTCAAAATTCTAAAAGTTAGCGGAGATTCCTTCCAGGCATATTGTTTTTTGCGCCGCGAGAAACGCCACTTCAAAATTGACCACGTGCTTTCATGCATCCCTGTCCAAGTAAAAGAACGCCAAATTGTCTGAATCCTTTTCCGGCGGATCTTCCTTTATGCTACACTAAGAGGAAATGGAAAATGGAGGATGAGACTCATGAGATTAACCGTTTACCTTGCAGGCGAAATCCACAGTTCGTGGCGTGATGAAATCAAAAAGAAATCCTTGGCACTCGATTTGCCGATCGATTTTGTCGGCCCAATGGAAGACCATGACCGCTCTGACAATATCGGTGAAGAAATCCTTGGCGAACAGCCGGGCGCTGTTTTTAAAGACGCGGCGGCTTCAAGTTTCAATAATTTGCGGACGAGTGTCTTGATGGAAAAATCGGACCTCGTCATCGCCCTTTTCGGCGAACAGTACAAGCAGTGGAACACGGCGATGGATGCAAGTGCTGCATTGGCAAGCCATAAGCCGCTCATTGTGATCCGTCCTGAGAAATTGCACCATCCGTTAAAAGAGTTGTCCCAAAAAGCCAATGCCACGGTCGAAACTTGCGACCAGGCGATCAAGGCTTTGTCTTATATTTTCGAGTAACGAAAAGTGCAACGGCCGAGCCGTTGCACTTTTTTGTTAGTGAATTTGAATATTGGAATGATGGAAAACCTAAATCGCTTGGCAGTCTCGTTTAGTTGGACTTGATAGCGTCGGATGTGTTTAGGTGAGTTCACTTCTGTACCCAGTTGCCGGCTAGTGGGGAATCGCTTCCCGGGTGATAGTGAAATGAGATAGCGAGGGTTTGCTTGCGGAAGAGTTTTGGCATTTTGGTTGAGCTTCGGCGTGTTAGTCGCCGCCGGGCTTTGGGTTGGCCTCTTGCCTTAAGCCAAGAAGAACACTTGTCTTAAGGCGTCGGCTCACCCTTGGCGCTCGGCGGCTTTGAGATTTCGTTGTATATGGACTGTTAAAATCGCTCAGCTTCTGTACCCAGTTGCCGGCTTGTGGGGGGATCGCTTCCTAAAGTGTAATATCGGGCACACTGGCGTTTAAGTTAAAAGCGGAACCAATTAGCCTCTCCTTAGTAAAAGTGATTTGAATTACAAAATATGATGCATTTCCAAACTTCATTTCAAGTAAACTGAAGAAACTATGCCCTACTCTAAAACTAGAGACGGAGTGAAAGTGGCCGACTCCGGGAGGATTAACGAGACAATTGAGACCCTGCAGGAGCGTAGCGACGAAGCGGCTCAATGCGAGCCCTCCGGAAAGCGTGCCCCTGAAGCGCAGTCGAAAAGCCGAAGCTTTTCTACCCACCTCTTTAAACGTCAATTTTCATAACAAAAACCCGCCGGAGAAACTCTCGGCGGGTTTTGTGATGCTGGCCTTATTCCATTATTGGTACCATGAACCGACGATCGGATAATCGTATGGCTCGTTTTGCAAAGCTTTGATGATCGCCATGATCGGCACGATGATTCCGATAGCGCCGAACAAGAGCAAGAGCGGGAACCCGATCAATACGGCCGTCAATAAAGTCGACGCGAATATCAAGGCACCCATAACCAATTGGAACAGCAAGGCTTGAATCGACAATTTCTTCAACTCTTGATCGTCTGTGACCAACATCGCGACGAAAAAGACGATGACCGGGACAAGAAACGGGGCAAAAAACGCACTGGCGTGGACGAGTACTTTTAACCCGATTTTCTCCATTTACATGACCTCCCAAATTACTTTCTTACTCTAGTATACGCCTGAACTTGTGGAAGGTTTCATTATTTCACTCGGAAACTCGCAAAATGACTTTGCCGAATTGCTTGCCTTGTGCCAAATAGTCAAATGCTTCTTGCGCCTCGTCTAATGGAAAGACACGATCGACGACAGGGTGTGTATCGTATTGTTCGATATGCTTGACCATGTCGCGCAATTCCTCGCGGCTGCCCATCGTTGAGCCGAATAATTGATATTGCCCATAGAAAAAGCTGCGCAAATTGAAATCGACCGTGTCGGAAGTTGTTGCGCCGAAAATGACGATGCGCCCGCCTTTTTTCAATACCTCGAGCGAGCGGTTGAACGTGGCGCCGCCAACGCTATCAATCACGAGATCTATTGTCTGGCCTTCCAGTTCTTTTACCCAATCGCTGTCGGTTGGGATGGCGATGTCTGCCCCGATTTCTTTTGCATGCGCGAGCTTGTCTTCACTTCTCGACGTAACGATGACTGTGGCACCGATATTTTTCGCGAACTGGATCAAGAAAGTCGCCACTCCGCTTCCTGCACCGGGGATAAATAAGGTATCGCCTTTTTTCAATTGGCCTTTCGTGAACAATGCGCGGTATCCAGTCAAAGCCGGCAAGCCAAGACCTCCTGCTTCTGGCCATGACAAGTGCTTCGTTTTTTTCTCCAGTTGCTCGGCGGAAATCGCGATTTTTTCCGCGAAGGTTCCGTGGTCCGGCATACCCAGAATATCGAAGCCTTCCGGCGGTGCGTCGCTGTTTTGTTCCCAGCGGAGCCCAGGGTTGATGATGACTTCATCCCCCACTTCAAAATCGGTCACGCCTTCACCAAGCGATTCAACAACGCCTGCCCCGTCGGATCCGATGATCAGGGCTTCCGGGTTGTCCCCGTAACGTTTCAATAGTCCGAGGTCACGGCGGTTGATGCCGGCGTCACGAATTTTCACGACGACTTCTCCTTGTTGCGCTGTTGGTTCTGGCATGTCTTTTAATTTATATTGGCCTGCTTCCATCACAAATGCTTTCAAATTGAGTCCTCCTCCTGAAAATGTTGGCTGAATTGTTCAAGCTGCCGCTTGCTGATGATGTCTTGCGAAAACAGCGGGATGTATAAGAGCTGCTGTTTTGGAAATGTTTCTTGGATCATGTCCATATACTTCGTTTCGTGCTTTTTGCGTTCCTGAAAAAACGCCCCTTCCACTTGTTCCGGAAGCACTTTGTTGATGATCAAGGTTTTCACGTGGAGATGGTATTTATCCAGTAGTTCCAAGGCTTTTTTCGTCTCTAAAATCGGCAAACGCTCCGGGTTCAAGACGAAGACAAAACCGGTTTGCTTAGCATCAAGTAAAATCTCACGCGCTTTTGAAAAGCGCTCCTGGCGTTCACGCAAGACCTCATAAATTGGGTCTTCTCTCGGTTCGCCGTCATTTAATAACGCCGTGTAGTTTTCATTGGTCTTGCGGCGTTTATCAAGCAAACCTTCAATCCATACCCCCATCAATTCCGGCAGCGACAATAATCGAATCGTATGGCCGGTGGGTGCCGTGTCGAACACTAGCTTATCGAAATGCTGGCGTTCTTCGAGGATGATGTGGATCAATTTATCGAACAATGCCGCTTCGTCTGCACCAGGAGAAGCTTTTGCCGTGTCGAGCTGACGGTTCACTTCTTCCATCATACTGGTGTGGACCGTACCGCGGATGTTGTTTTTGACGCCTTTAATGTACTTGTCCGTCTCGATTTCAGGGTCGATTTCAAGTGCGTATAGATTGTCGGCGATTTCTTTTGTACGGCCGCCGATATGTTCGTTGAAGATGTCCCCGACATTGTGCGCCGGGTCTGTCGAGACAAGCAGCGTCTTGTATCCCGCTTGGGCGGATTGCCAGGCAATGGCGGCAGCCGATGTCGATTTGCCGACGCCGCCCTTGCCCCCGACGAAAATGATGCTTTTCGATAAGACGTCCATGGCATTCCCTCGTTTCCTTGAAATTTAACAGCAGCGAATTCCAGACAGCGGCGATTTTTCCATGCCCATGCGTAAATGCCAATCGTGAAATTCTTCAATCATATACGGATAAAGCTCGAGCGTGTAATAATAGGCGGGATTTGGGATGCCAAGCATTTCCGAGTACAACATTAACAAGAAGAGATCGTCTTCACTGCGAAGCTCACGGGCAATTTCCGTTCGGTGCGGATGTTCCAAGACAGCCTCGTACCAGTCGATTAGTTTTTTCAGTTTGTCGCCGATCGGCATAGTGACACCTCTTCCTGAAAAAAGTACAAGGGATCATCGAGATGATCCCTTGGCATTTCCTACTATGAGCAATAAACGTTTCATTAGCAGCAAATTTCATGAAACTTTCTGTCAATTCATTATTTCAAATCTTCGTCTGAAAATCCAGGATTTGATTTGCTCATGAGCGCCTGTGCAGCGGTCAAGATGATCCACAAGGTAAAGACGAAAATAATGGCCCCGAAGACGAACAGCAAGGTATTCGATCCTTCGTTGTACCAAGCCCATTGCAAGAACACTTGCTGGAACATCGCCCATAAGGTCATGAACATCAAGAACACCATTGGAATAATGGTAATCATGTAATTTCTTCCGAGCTTGCGCAGCCAGATCGAAATCAGCAGCAAGCTGATGCCAGCTAATAACTGGTTCGAGGTCCCGAACAGTGGCCATAAGAGGTAGCCACCCGATCCGAATCCGTTCGGCCCTTCCGGCAAAATAACGAGCGCCATACTTGAAAGCACCGCAATCGAAGTCGCGACATGCTTTTTCTCGAGCTGCGGCACTTTGTATTCGACACCGAGCTCCGAAATGATGTAGCGCATAAGGCGAACCGAAGTATCAAGAGTCGTAGCAGCGAAAGAAACGACGATGATCGACACGATCGTCGAAGCGACCGATCCCGGAATCATCAATCCGGATGCAAGAACCGTTGCTCCTTCGATAAAGTTTCCGAGGCCAGCGCCGCTTGCGTCGGCAAAACTGCTGTAAGAAGCACTGAATGCTGCACGGTCAGGGAACAAAGTGATGACGGCGATGATCGAAATCAAGGCGAGCACGCCTTCACCAACCGCTCCCAAGTACCCGACAAAGCGGGCATCGGTTTCTTTATCCAATTGCTTCGAAGACGTACCTGATGACACGAGGCCATGGAAACCGGAAATTGCCCCACAAGCAATGGTGATGAAAAGCAGTGGGAACCAGGAAACATCCGCCCCCGGGTTGGTCGCCGGTGCGGTAATTTCAGGATTGGTGAACAAGAGACCCAAATACAAGATCGCCAGACCGACGATCAATTGGTGCGAGTTGATGAAATCACGCGGCTGGAGAAGTTTCCAAACCGGCAAGGTAGAAGCGATATAGACATAAATCATCAATACGACGATCCAGATGAAGAATGCGCTGGAAATCGCCCCAAGACCGAACAGCCCAGCGCCTTCTTCCCCGCCCATATAGCGGACCAGGTCAATTTGCAGGAAATTCACTTGGCTGGAAATAACCGCTGTCCCGTACATGATTGCAAGCGCTATCACAGAAGGGATCAACATTTTCATGTTTCGTTTATAAGCTGCATAGCCGATCCAAATCGCCAATGGAATCTGGATGAACACCGGAATGACGCTTGCAGGGTACGAGATGAACAAATTCGCAATGACCCAGGCAAATACCGCATTGACCATGAGCACTAGGATTAAGATGATGAATAAGAACAAAACCTTCCCGCGCTGGCCGATCAAACGGTGAGCAAGCGTACCGACAGATTGCCCTTTGTTACGGACTGACAGTGCCAGTGTTCCGAAATCATGGACGCCCGCTGCAAAAACTGTACCGAAAACAACCCACAGGACGGCCGGCAGCCAGCCCCAATAAACAGCGATGGCCGGGCCTAGAATCGGCGCAGCTCCTGCAACGGATGTGAAATGATGTCCCCACAGGACGAACTTATTGGTCGGGACAAAGTCGACACCATCTTTGTAACGGTGGGCCGGCGTGACGTAATTCGGGTCCAGCTTGAAAATTTTTTCTGCTATGTACTTGGAATAAAAGCGGTATCCGAGAACGAATATAAACAACCCGATAGCAGCTAAAGCAATTGCATTCACATTCCCCAACTCCCTTTGTTTTTTGAAAATCCTGCATATCTTGTTGAACAAAAGATTTTGCCACGCTATTGCAAATGTCCTGTTTTTTTATTCTTGCTTGTCTTTATTTGCTTCATATAACTTCAATTTTGTATATACCGTCTCCAGCACGGGTACTGGGATTTCGACTTGCTGTGCTTTGTCGATGAGATGTCCTTGCAGATGGTCTGCTTCGATGCCCTGGCCTTTTTCCATATCTCGCTGCATCGATGATTTCATGCTATCGTCCATGCTGTTCATTTTGTCGAACTGGATAGACGAGATGCCTGTTTTGATAGGAGCATCAATCGCGGTCATCACCGCTTCGAGTTCGTCGAGCAGCGACCGGATCGCCATTTGCCCCGATGAAAGCTTACGGATCGGGCCGATTGGCGATTCCATAAGAGAAGTGATGCCAGACATCGCCGTGATGAACATGTATTTATGCCACATGTCTTGATCAATGTTATCGCTCAAGACAAATTCCGCTTTCGTGCCGTCAAAATGCGACTTAAGTTTGTCGATGCGCGCTGTCCGCTCGCCGCTGCGTTCCCCGTAGACCAATTGGTGAATCGGGCTCGTCTGGACAATCGACCCGTCTTCCCCGATGGTCGTTTCAATAAAGCATAAGCCGCCGATCACTGCTTCTTCGCCGAATGCAGAAACGAGTTGTTCAATATGCGCGATGCCATTTAATAGCGGCAACACCATTGTCTGCTCGCCGACAAATGGGCGGATGTCTTCGATGGCTTGTTCCAGCTGATACGCTTTGGTTGATAAAAGAATCAGGTCGAACGGCTCGGCTTGCATCGTTTTCGTTAATAGAGCCGGCTGGAGATGGAGATCTCCGTGCCGGCTATTGACGCGCAAACCTTCTTCTTCAATCTTTTGTTTGCGTCCTTCCCTAACCAGAAAGGTGACGTCTTCTCCTTTTTCCAGTAAACGCGCACCGAAATAACCTCCGATGCCCCCTGCTCCTACCATTAACATTCTCATTGTGACACGTCCTTTTTAAGTTTGTTTATAGACCCAGCGATCTGCTTCCATCGTTCGCTCGCATCTGCCATTTGCCCGTAAATATTCAAGATGCGCCAAGGTTTCCCCAACCGCAAAGCGCATTTCGTGAACCGTTAGCGCCCGGTCGAATAGGCGCTCGCGCACTTCAAAGATGGTCAATGGCCGATCCAGCATTTGCCACGTCGCATCCAGGCGCTCGTCATGATGGGCCAGTAATTCATCGATGCGTTTGTTGGCGCCTTGAAACGGCTCGCCATGCGATGGGATCACCCAGTCCACATCGAGCTTGCGGATTTTCTCCAATGAATTCATATAGGTTTGAAGCGGATTGGGATCGCCGTGGAACCAATAGGAAATATTCGGCGAAATGCGCGGCAAAATGTGATCCGCTGACAAGAGCACATTGTGCTCGCGTTGATAAAAACACACCATGCCATCCGAATGTCCTGGCACGAACAGCACTTCGTATTTCAAGCAGCCGATGTGGATGATCTCACCTTCTTCGAAATAATGGCCCACTTGGGGAAACGGGGTAACAAGCGGTTGAAAGGCCCGCGTATTGTCGACCATTTCCTGCGCCGCTTCCTGCGGGATCCCCGCTGCCTTGTAGTAACCAGGCAACGCCTCTAAAAATGCATCATTCCAGGATTTCATTCCAGCATCTGCATCAATCTTGCTCATCGATAACTGCGCACCCGTCTTTTGCTGCAAGCCGCCCGCATAGCCGAAATGATCGGGATGATAATGCGTCAAAAAAATCTGCCCCACTGGTTTATCGCCGATCACCTTGTCCCACAACGTTCTCGACACCTCATTGTTCAATCCAGCATCGATAATCGTCCAAGTCTCCTCGCCTTTCGCCATAAAGCAATTGACGTGATTTAACCTGAACGGCAAGGGATGTCTTACGGCGATCAATCCGAGTTTGTCCAGCACCGCTTGGGATTCGGTTTGTTCGACTTCATTCATGGCTTCAGCACCAGCTTGCCGATCGTTTTGCGGCTTTGCAGCAATTTATGCACGTCCGCCGCTTGTTCGAGCGGATAAGCACCGCCGATCGTCAATTTTAATTGGCCATTGTTCATATATTCGAGCAGTTCCTGAAAACTTTTTTGGAATAATTCTTGATTGCGCATAATCTGAGGCAGGAAAAAGCCGATAACCGACTGATTGCGCTTCATCAATTGGCCGGGAGCAAAAACGGCTTGCTCCCCACTTGCCGCACCAAAAATAACCAAGCGTCCGAATGGCGCCAAGGTTTTCAAGGTTTCATTGAAGACACTGCCGCCAACCATTTCAAGTGCGACATCAACGCCTTTGCCTTCGGTGATTTCTTTAACGCGCTGTACCCAGCCTTCTTCACTGTAATTCACTAAATGAGTCGCGCCCATTTTCTCGGCATGGAATAATTTTTCTTCCGTGCTCGCTGTCGCAATGATTTTGCCGGCCCCGAATAGTTTTGCGAGCTGCACGGCAATTGTGCCGACGCCCCCGGCAGCCGCATGGATCAACACTGTTTCCCCTGGCTCCAAACGCCCCATTGTTTTTAAAATATGGTAAGCGCTCAATCCTTGCAGCGGCAAGGCGACGGCTTCTTCAAAGCTGACACCTTCTGGCACCGGCGTCAGCACCTGTTCAGGAATGGCGGCATATTCGGCGTATGCAGCTGATTCGATCAAGGCAACGACGCGGTCGCCTGCTTTGAAACGCGTGACCTCAGATCCTGTTTCCACGACTACACCCGCTGCTTCAGAACCCGGGATATAAGGCAATTCAGTCGGGACGACGTATTTCCCTTCGCGCCTTGCCGTATCCGCGTAATTGACGCCTACTGCCTTCACTTCGATCAACACTTCATGGGCTTTTGGTTTCGGTTGCTCTGATTCTGTATACTGAAGCACTTCCGGTCCGCCGTACTCCTCGAATTTAACTACTTTCATGTCTTTTCCCCCTCAACTGATGTATTGCCCTGCCTGATAAATTGTTTCGGCCACTCGGCGTTTCGCTGTTGCTGTGCCGCCGCGCTGCAGGCGGCTAAGTTCTGCAGTCACCATTTGGGTAAAGCGTGCCAACTCTTCTCCTTCTGTAAAGCCTTGAATGAGCTTACGCGCGATCATTTCGGTTTCGAGCAACGCATCGTCAATGAATACTTGCGCCATTCCCACTTTATGCTGCGCTTTTGCCTCGTCCTGTTCGAGCATTTGCTGTGCCCGCGAGACTACGGATTCAGCGGCGTACAAAGCAATGGCGAGATCTGCGAGCTTCAAGAGCGCCTCTTGCTCCTCGCCGATTCCAGCTCCGCAGGATTTTGCCGCAAGCCCGAGCGTACTGAGGAATACGCGGCGCATCGCCCGCACCGCTTCCGTTTCGCGTGCAAGCGTCCCGATATATGGCACTTCTGGCGTCTGCATTTCTTCAACGGCTTGAGTGGCTGCAGCTTCCAAATCAAAGGCGCCTTTTGCCGCAGCTTTTAATGCATTTCCAGGGATGAGCAGGCGATTTACTTCATTTGTTCCTTCAAAAATACGGTTGATGCGTGAATCCCTATATATTTGCTCAATTTTGTACTCTTCGATATAGCCATAGCCGCCGAACAACTGCAGGCTTTCATCCGCGACAATATCCAATGTCTCAGAACCATAAACTTTGCAGATGGCACATTCGGTGGCATATTCCATCATTCGTTTGGCAATCAATCCGTGATCCTGTGAATCATACAATCCCCGAGCGCATCTTCTAAGTAACCGGCAGTCCGGTATTGCAGCGATTCCAACGCAAAAATGCGCACAGCCATCGATGCAACTTTTTCTTTCGTCGCCGCAAACTCGGAGATGGCGCGCCCAAATTGCTGGCGCTCCTGTGTGTAGCCAAGCGCCAGCGATAAGCTAAATTTAGCAGCACCCATGCAGGCGGACCCCAAATTGAAGCGGCCAAGATTCAAGACATTGAGCGCCACAAGATGGCCTTTTCCCACTTCGCCAAGCACATTTTCAATTGGCACTTCACAATCTTCGAATATGACCGGACGTGTCGATGAGCCTTTGATGCCCATTTTCTTTTCTTCAGGTCCAAGCGATAAGCCGGGATGGTTTTTTTCAACGATAAATGCCGTGAACGCTTTGCCATCAACTTTTGCATATGTAATGAAGGTATCGGAGAAAGCCGCATTGGTGATGTACATTTTGGTCCCATTCAATAGATAATGCGTTCCTTGCTCATTCAGCACCGCTGTCGTTTGGGCAGCCAAGGCATCCGACCCCGCTCCTGGTTCTGTCAGGCAATACGCCCCGATAAATTCGCCGCTTGCGAGTTTGGGCAAATAATACGCCTTCTGTTCAGGCGTTCCGAAATATGTGATCGGCAAAGTGGCGATGCACGTATGGTTGGAATGCGCTACGCCGTATCCGCCGGCTGGGCCGAGCGATTCTCCGACTAGTCCTTTGCTGATTTTATCGAGGCCAAGCCCGCCATAAGCTTCTGGAATGCTGTGCGCAAGAAGGCCAAGTTCACCCGCTTTATGAAAAAGTTCTCGAACGAGTTCGAATTCCTGCTTTTCCAATCGTCTATTGTTCGGATGCACTTCTTTTTCGAGAAATTGCTTGGCTGTTTTTGCAATCATCTTGTGTTCATCGGTAAACTGTTCAGGTGAAAAGATTGGACCCGAGGCTTTCATCAAAAAATCAGCACCACGGTATACATTGGCTTCAGCTTTCATCGTCTCTGTCCCCTTTGCTTGTTCAATATGTATAGACATCCTATAGCCTTTACATGGCGTGCATGCCACCGTCGACCATGATGACGTCGCCCGTGACATAATCCGATGCTTTTGCTGCCAGGAATAACGCAGCGCCTTTCAAGTCTTCGTCTGTCCCAAAACGCTTTAACGGCGTTCTCGCAAGCAAGCCTTCTTCGCCGTTCTTCATGACGTCTTTCGACATTTTTGTCGGGAAAAAGCCAGGTGCGATGGCGTTGACGTTGATATGATGACTCCCCCATTTCGCCGCCAAATCTTTCGTGAATGTGATAACTGCTCCTTTGCTCGTATTGTAGCCGATGGCATCCATCAGCTTCGGATCAATTCCTCCGAGTCCTGCGACGGAAGCGATATTAATGATCTTGCCGCTGTTTTTTTGAATCATCACTTCTCCCACCGCCTGACTCATGAGGAACGTGCCAGTAACATTGACCGCCATCACCTTATTCCATGCTTCCAGCGGCATCTCGGACACTGTGGCTCCCCACGAAGCTCCGGAATTATTCACGAGAATATCGATCGTTCCGAAAGCCTCCAGCGTTTTTTCAACGACGTTTTTGACATCTTGTGGATTGGTAACGTCACATGCCAGCGCCAAGGTTTTCACGCCCTTCGCCGCCAGTTTATTTGCCACTTCCTCGCAAGCTTCCACTTTGCGCGAACACAGCACCACGTTGGCGCCCGCTTCTGCGAACCCTTCCGCAATTTGCGCCCCAAGACCTCGACCGCCCCCGTTACGATTGCCGTCTTGCCTGTTAAATCGAATAAATCCATCACTGACATATCAGTTCCCCCTCCGCTTATATGCACGCTAGTCTGTATGTTCAGAATACTTGAACTTCATGTTACCGTTTTCATCCATAATTTGCAATTGCCTTCCTATCCAAAAACCCCGGACCGATTGCCTCAGGTCCCGGGTCAAATTGACTCACTTTTATTAGGTTTCATTAGCATTCATCCATCAGGAAATGCGCGGGTCATCGGCGTTTCACTGGAGAATTCCCGGTTCATGACAACGACAAGAAATAACGCGTTTTCTCCATGATGGAAGGAAATGCGTTAAACTGGTAACACCGATTTGCATAAAGGAGGAGACATTATGCTCAAACGCTTAGTCATCACCGGCTATAAACCGCATGAGCTTGGCATATTTGACGACAAGCACGAAGGCGTCCGCTTTATCAAGAAAGCGCTCGAAAACCGCCTGCGCGCCCTAGTCGACGAAGGGCTCGAATGGATTATCCTGAGCGGCCAGCTCGGCGTCGAAACTTGGGCCGCCGAAGTGGTCATCGATTTGCAGGAAGAATTTCCCCAGCTGCATTTCGCCATTCTTACGCCTTTCGAGGACCAGGAGAAAAACTGGAACGAAGCAAAACAGGAAAAATACGAATTCCTGTTATCGCAAGCCGATTTCCACCGCAGCTTGACGAATAAGCCTTATGAAGCGCCCTGGCAATTTGTCGAGAAAAACAAATTCTTCCTCAGAAATTCCGATGGCATCCTGCTGATTTACGACGAGGAAACAGAAGGCTCACCAAAATTCATCAAGCAAGAAGCCGAGCGCTATGCCGACAAGCAGGAGTATGAAATCTTGCTCATCTCCGCCGATGACTTGCGTATTGTGGCCGAAGAAGAACAGCAAAACGAATGGAACGGCTGGTGAATAGATGCTCCGCGCAGAATAGGCGGAGCATTTTTCTATGATCCTGGTATTTTTTATCTTAAACAGCAGCTTTTTAATATCAGCTAAGTATTTGACTATTCTGCGGCACTCGTATACCTTTAATAGTTATGCTAAAAAGACATCATAGGAGGAATCATGAATAAAGCAACCAAAGTTTTCTATATCGCATTCGCACTCGTCATTTTAACTGTCGGTTTCGGGGTTATCGCACCGGAAGCTTTCGAACAAGCAACCGGCACGATCCGCACTTATATCAATGCAGCTTTCGGCTGGTATTACTTGATGATCATGGCGCTTCTCTTAATCTTCGTCATCGTCATCGTGGTGAGCCCTTACGGCAAAATCCGTCTCGGCCGCGACTCGGACCGTCCGGAATTTTCCACGTTCACCTGGCTCGCTATGCTGTTTTCAGCCGGGATGGGCATCGGGCTCGTGTTCTACGGCGCTTCCGAACCACTATCGCATTTCGCCATCCAGCCAGCAACAGCTGAACCTGGCACCGATGAAGCGTTCAAGGAATCTTTGCAGCGCACTTATTACCACTGGGGCATTCACGTCTGGGCTATGTACGGCATGGTCGCTCTGTCCCTCGCATTTTTCCAATTCCGTAAAGGACAGCCGGCTTTGATTTCGACGACCTTGAGACCTTTGTTCGGAGACCGTATGAATGGCCCGCTTGGCACATTGGTCGACGTACTGGCTGTGTTTGCTACTGTGTTCGGCGTCGCCACATCGCTCGGCTTCGGTGCTGCTCAAATTAACGGCGGACTTGCTTACCTCTTCGGCGCTCCTCAGGAATATTGGGTGCAGATGGTCATCATTGGTGTCGTCACGCTATTGTTCATCATTTCGGCATGGTCGGGCTTGAACAAAGGAATTAAGTATTTGTCCAATACCAATATGGTTCTGGCTATCGTTTTGCTTGTGTTGATTCTCATTTTAGGGCCAACCATCTTGATTTTGAATTTGTTCACAGAAACCTTCGGAGCTTATGTTCAAAATCTGATCAGCTTAAGCTTCCAATCTGCGCCGCTTGATGCAGAAAACCGCAGCTGGCTCGATGGCTGGACAATCTTTTACTGGGCATGGTGGATTTCCTGGGCACCGTTTGTCAGCATGTTCATCGCCCGTGTCTCTAAAGGCCGAACGATCCGCGAATTTCTGATTGGTGTCGTCCTGGCTCCGACCATTTTCGGTTCGTTATGGTTCGGTGCGTTCGGTACCACTGCCATCGATATCCAAAAAAGCGGCATCGACTTGACCGCTTTCCCAACGGAACAAACTTTGTTTGCGACGTTCAGCCAATTGCCGCTTGGCATCGTTATGTCGATCATCGCCATTTTGCTTGTCAGCACGTTCTTCATCACATCCGCTGACTCAGCGACATTCGTGCTCGGCATGCAATCGACCAAAGGCTCGCTGCTTCCAAGCAACCAGATCAAAATTCTTTGGGGTATCGCCCAGTCGCTCGTCGCCGCGATCTTGCTTTCTGTCGGTGGCTTGACGGCTGTCCAGAACACCATCATTATCGCGGCTTTGCCGTTCTCGTTTGTCATGATCCTGATGGTCATTGCACTGTTCAAAGCGTTGAATACGGAACATCAATTGATGCAGCGCAAAAAATAATCTTCTCCCCGCCATATTAGGCGGGGTTTTTTACGCTTTTGGGTATCTAGAAGAACCATAAAAAAGGCGGCCCTCAAGTTGATGGGCCGCTTTTTTGCTGTTCTGTTGTGCGTCTCTCATGGGAAGTGCGGTAAGCTTCTCGGCGAAACCTCAGAATCGGGTCTTCCGAACAAATTATCCCTTTTGTCATGACGGTTGGATCGTATAGAGCCTGTTCGGCTTCAGCAGCAGGCGTTTCGATTGCCAATCGTCCGAGAAAAACGCGTTCACGGTCTTTTGGCCAATCGCGCGTCGGGTCATCTGTTGGGTCGTCCGCTTCGCCGATGACAGCATACAACCGAAAAGATACAGGGCTGCGCGAGGTTCGTTCAGCCAATTCTCCTTCGTAATAGCCAAAAGGCAAATCCTTCATATCCTTCAAGGCACGACGGTCTTCCCCTGCATCCGGCTCGAATACGTATTTGACGGCTTGTTTGTTGCCTTCCTTTTCAAAATAAAACGCGTGGATAGAATGATAAACGCCTGTCGCGAAACTTTCAGGCACCGTCATTTTTTTCATACTTGAGAACATCGCCCTCACTTCGGGAAAAACCGTCAGCAACTCTGCCAGCTCTGCCAATTTCGGTCGCCCTTTTTGAAATGAGCGAGATACCCTAAGCATCTCGACGAAGCGTTCCGGCGAACGGGTAAAGAACACTGGGGATGTCACCGACACAATATTCGTTACCTCTTCCGGTCCTAGTTGGAATTGAACCGCCATGCCTTTGACTGGCGACATGGCATCCGCCCACGTGGGGTCTGGCGAAAAATGCGAAAAGCGCACCAGTACTGGCACTTCTGTTTTTTGAAAATGCGCCGCATCGGTCAATTCACTCGCCTCTCCGCTCCCCTCGAACAGCCCTTTATAAGCCGCTCCTCTGGCATGTGCACGCCGATAGCCTTCATACTCGCCAAAGATTTCTTCTATTTGATTGACCGCCTGTTGTTCTTTTGAACTGGTCTCCATGCCATCCCTCCTTTTTTCTTTTATACCCGCTGTGCATATTATTGAACAGAACGGGAATACCTTTTAGATAAATTGCTTTTTCAAAAAGGAGGAAATTGGAATGGACTTTCAACATCAAGACAACCGGATTGCCATGTTCGATGGCTCTGAAGAAGCTGGGTTTATCAGCTATGTCGAAAACGGCGATGTGCTGACCGTTGACCATACTGAAGTATCCCCGGAAATTAGTGGGCAAGGCATGGGCAAAGAATTGGTCGGTAAAATGGTAGAGCATGCACGAAACGAAGGCAAATCAATAGATCCCCAATGCCCATACGCCAAAAAAGTCATCGACGACACCGAAGAATTTCAGGATGTGCTGGTGAAATAAAAGAATAAGCAAAATAAAAAAGACAACTATGAAGTTGTCTTTTTTATGAGTGTTGAAGAAGTCTATAATCATCTATTAATAAAAAGAATGTGACACTATTCCACAATGAACAAATTAACGAAATGTCTTAGTATTTGGAGAAGCGTTCGCTCGACTCCAGTGGATCAGCGAGACGACCGAGACCCCGCAAGGAGCAGGGCGACTGAGGTGGCTTGGGCGCGAGCCCACGGAAAGCGAGCGATAAGCTTCGGAAAATACGACTTCCTACCTTTCTCGATAGCCTGAAAAAAAAGACAACTATGAAGTTG
Source organism: Planococcus maritimus (assembly GCF_001687625.2). Lineage (NCBI taxonomy): Bacteria > Bacillati > Bacillota > Bacilli > Caryophanales > Caryophanaceae > Planococcus > Planococcus maritimus. Next base: position 334,304 of record NZ_CP016538.2, on the reverse strand, counting down.
TCTTTTTTTGCGAGAAGCAGGTTTTATTAACGGAAATCGCCGTCTGCTACGTTGTAGAGATAGCTCCAGTTGTCCGCTTTATGCAAATCGTGGAATGTGAGCTTATCGCCTGTGCCAAGCGTCACTTCTTCTCCCATAATTGCGACAACCATTGCCGTTCCTGTGTTGTCCAGGTTCAAGTAAACGTCACCGATCGATGGACGGATCGAGCTTCTGTCGCGCAGGTCTTCCGCCAGTTGGGCGTCTTGCTGAAGCTGCTCTTCCGATACTTTCCCTTTGTCGTAATAAGCGATATCGTTGCTGCCTTGCTCTTGTCCTGGAACCATCACTAAGAATTCTCTTGATTTGACCGTATTCTGTCGGCTCGTGATGACATTCTTGCCTTCAACTGTTTCGATTTTCTCAAACTCGTTCAAGGAATAATGGTCCATATAATCTGGGTCCGGCTTAGCGATCAGAATGTAGCCGCCTTCTTCAGCGGATACGTCTTCACGCAAGGTGTAACGCTCTCCGAAAAACATGAACGAATCCATATGTTTCGGTTTGTAAAGCGACACTTCATCAGCGCGGCTTGCCACTTGTTCCATGTCCTTGACACGGAACATCAAAACCGATTTTTTAGCGAGTGGCTTGACGGAATAAACTTTGTGCAATTCGTTTTTGTAGTAAACAAATTGGCCTTTTCGAACTTGAAGTAATTTCATTCTTTCCCCTCCGATACTATCAGTGCTATGGACCATTTTAGAGCAAACCATGCAGGAAGTCCATGCAACCGAACGATTTATCTGCTATTGTGAAAACATCCCAAGATTCTGTAAAAGGAGTGACTCGCATGGAATACGAAAGCCGTGAAGATTTCATCATCAAAAAATATCAGCAAGACGAAGAAACAATGGTCCGCGTGTTTGTGCAATGGTGCGTCAACCATAAAATCGATCCACTTGCACTTTATACAGCGGCCTATCCGACACAGGCTGAAAACCAGTTGCTGAAAACCGCAATGGAAGAAACCGAAGCCTTCGAATACGATATTGAGGGCGACGTCCTGCTCGAAGTACTGCAATCATTCGGCAACGACGATTTGGCCTTTGAAGTCGCAAGCGCCATGGAAAAATTGCCGCGCGAGGAGTAGCTCTTAGCGGCGTCCTTTGCGCGCCAGTTCTTTGGCCCTGTTTTCAATATGGGTCGTGCGCAAGTTTTCAATACGGTTCGAAGAGACGCGGCTATAGATGCCATCGAATTTCGACGCTGTTTTTAATTCCTTGCTGTCCACGTCCGCCACGTCTTCCGGTTCTGAAGGCGTCCGCTCTTCCACTTCCTGAGTTTCCTTATCCATCGCGAGTTCACTCCCTTCCGCAAACAAAACCCTTTTTTCAACCGTTCCCTTGAATGAGGGGAGGTAAACGTCTAGCCCATAAGACCGACAAAAAGAACGGCCGGATATTTGGCCGTTCTTTTATACTGTTCTTCTTTTATTTTGTGACAGTGGTAATGGCTTGCCGTTGCCGTTCCAGATACTTTGCCAGTTCCAGCATGCCATAAGTGCCGCTTTGGGCTTCTGCATCGGCATTGTAGTTCGTGTTGGTGTTGACGTCGTAAGTAAACAGCTCGCCGCTAGCATTTTGGATAAATTCAATACCCGCCACTTCGATGCCGTTGTCCTTAAGAAAGCGTTCGTATTTGGCGATGATCGGATCATCGAAGCCTTCGACGACCTGAAATTTTGGCCGCGTCTCTGTTGCCCCGTCTGCCGGGCATGAAATGTCTTCAAGACGGCACGCATCCGCTGGGCATAATTCGAAGCCTTCCGATGTATCCACACGGACTGCGTAGACGAACTTTCCGCCGACAAATTCACAGCGCGTGATAAATGGTTCAGGGGCTTGGATGTATTGTTGCAATAAGGTAATGCCATCCACCGATTCATCGAACTCATCACCACTCACATATTCCTCCAGTGCTTCTAGCGAATGAAACAAGCGGACGCCTAGTCCCTTGCCGGCACGGTTATGCTTTGTGATGAACGACTCGCCATCGAAAGCGGATGCTGCTGCAAGGAGCTGCTCTTTTCCATTGACAGCTATCGTTTTCGGCGTCTGGATGCCAGCTGCATCAAGCGCCATGTACTGGTTCACTTTGCTGACTTCGAGCCGTAATGCGCGGCTGCCATTGACGACACGCCGACCGTGGCGTTCGAGCCAGGCGATGGTCGCTTCAGCCATTTCGGGCGCAAAACGGTGCCCTCTCGTATGAGAAGATGCGCTCATGCGGTTATAAAACACTCCATGCGGCGGTTCTTTCGTCAAATCGACCGATCCGGTGTTGGTAAACCAGTCTTCATACGGCACCTCGAGCTCTTCTAAGCGCCGCAATAAATGCACCGTCCATTCTTCATTTTCATGAATCACATACACTTTCTCCGTCATTCGGGTTCCTCCTCAGAAATAGAGCTTTGAATACATTGAGCATACCGCATACACCCTAATCCCTACAAGTCTTATAGGCTTTAAAGATCTATAGCCATAAAAAAACGCCGGATTGCTCCGGCGCCCAGTTTACGAAGTGAAAGTTGACGGCATCAGCACGGCCACTACTTCGCCGTTTGCGACTTTTACTTCTCCTGCAAATACTTCTACATTCACTTTAAATTTTTTGGGATGGATTTCTTCAACTTTCCCTACCGCTTTCAAGGTTTTTCCTTGAGGCGTCGGCTTCAAGTAATCGACGTGCAAAGACCCTGTTACAAAGCGCGGCGGCTCTTCCCCGCTGCCAGGCTCATGGCCATTTTTTCGGTGAAGAGCGAGCGACGCCGAACCCGTTCCGTGGCAATCTACCAGCGATGCCAGTAAGCCGCCGTAGACAAAACCCGGTATGGCCGTATGTTCTTTTCGCGGTTCATAAAAAGTGATAGTTTCTTCTCCGTCCCATCCCGTCCGGAGATGCAGCCCATGTTCATTCAAACGACCACATCCGTAGCACCAGGCGAACTCTTTTCCGTATTCATCTTGAATTGCATGTACAACTGTTTGACTCAATCTCTCCCACTCCCTTTGCAAAAGTCTTCCTCTGCTCTATTCCACATCGGTTTGAGAGATGCCTGCCAATTGAATGCCAGAAAAAGTGCAGACATAGAAAAAGCATGACCCGATAAACTCGGATCATGCTCTTCCTTACCTTATCCTCCGATTCGTCCCTGGAGGATTTTCGCACGCGGAAAATTCTATTCAATTCGATTCTTCTACAAACGTACATGTTGGCGATGTGAAACAAAACTCCCGCCTATGCAGTTTAATGGCGCTGGCCGTCTTTGGATTTTTCACATATACTTCTCAGTGATCAATAGACTTTGCAGCCAGGCGTTCAGTTGCACTTACACAAAAAACCTACCTGTTACTGTTAAAACGAAATTTCTTTAGGCTGAACCATTTTCATCTGGTTCCCGACAAGAGCTATATCGCCAGTAAAGCAAATTTTCCGCCAAGGCTGTGCATATTCTCATCAAAAGGCGATTCCGGTAAAAACCGCTCGTGTCTTCTGATGGTCATTCCGCCTTGTACTAAGTGGATACCCCGTCATTTCAGGATTAAACCTATTTTTCGTAATTTTCTAATTAATTTTAAAACTTTTTTTACTTTTCTAGGTTTGGACCGTATACTTAGAATTAGTTCGACATCCGGAATACAAAGGGAGAGAAAATCATTGGTTAAAAGTTTACCGACACGTTCAGAAGTATCAATAGAAGAAACATGGAATTTAGAGAGTCTTATGGCAAGTCCTGAAGCATTCGACACTGCCTTAGAGGAACTTGATCAAGAAACGGCCGCCTATGCGGAGAAATTCCAAGGCCGTATCACTGACGCCGAGTCAGCCCTCCAAGCCCTTGAAGCGTATCTTGAAATTGCTGAGAAATTGGTAGCACCGGGCACTTACGCCAGCCTCTCCTACAGCACCGACCAAACCGATACGGCAGCCCAGATGCGCGCCGGGAAATTCAGCGCATTTTCAGCTAAAATTAGCAGCCGACTCGCTTTTGTAGCAAGTGAGTTATTGGAATTGCCCGAACCCGTCTTAAAACAAGCGATGTCGCAATCGCAAGAGTTCGAAGGCTATTTGAAGAAATTGCTGCGGAAAAAACCGCATCAATTGCACCCAGCTGCAGAGAAAGCATTGGCTTCCTACTCTTCTGTCTTTCAGTCCCCTTATGGATTGTACAATACAACGAAAATGGTCGATATGGACTTTCCTGATTTCGAAGCTGGCGGCAAATCCCATCCCCTTAGCTACGTCTCGTTCGAAGGCGATTGGGAAGCGGAAACCGATACCGAACTGCGGCGCGCTGCGTTCAAAGCGTTTTCCGACAAACTCCGCGACTATCAACACACGACTGCTAAAACATATGACATGCAATTGCAGACGGAAAAAACAACAGCCGATCTGCGCGGTTATAGCGATATCTTCGAGTACCTGTTATCTAATCAAGAAGTCGACCGGACGCTGTACGACCGCCAAATCGATTTGATTCAAACGGAACTCGCGCCGCATATGCGCAAATACGCGCGTTTGCTGCAAAAAACGCACGGCTTGGATAAAATGACCTTTGCCGATTTGAAGATTTCTTTGGACCCGGAATATGATCCAGAAATTACTGTCGAGGAATCTAAACAATACATCAACGAAGCACTCGGCATCATGGGAACGGATTATTTGGATATGGTGGAGCGCTCGTACAATGAACGCTGGATCGATTTTGCCCAAAACAAAGGCAAATCGACAGGCGCATTTTGCGCAAGCCCTTACGGCGACCATCCATATATCCTTATTTCCTGGACCGGCCGCATGAACGAAGTGTTTGTGCTAGCGCATGAACTGGGCCACGCGGGGCATTTCTATCACGCCAACCGTGAACAGAACCTCTTCAATGCGCGCCCGTCTCTCTACTTTATCGAAGCGCCCTCAACAATGAATGAAATGCTGGTAGCCAATCATTTGCTGAAGAATTCCGAAGACCCGAAATTCAAACGCTGGGTCATTTCATCGATCGTCGCCAGAACTTATTACCATAACTTTGTCACTCATTTGCTCGAAGCAGCTTATCAGCGCGAAGTGTATAAAAAAGTTGATTCGGGAGAAAACGTCAATGCCGGCGTGCTCAATGCGCTGAAACGCGGCGTGCTCGAAGAATTCTGGGGCGACGATGTAGAAGTTACAGAAGGCGCGGAATTGACGTGGATGCGCCAGCCGCATTATTATATGGGGCTTTACCCGTATACTTATAGCGCTGGGCTGACGATCTCCACGCAAGTATCAAAGCGGATCTTGTCAGAAGGCCAGCCTGCCGTCGACGAATGGATCGACGTCTTGAACGCAGGCGGCACAAAAACCCCTGTGGAATTATCCAAAATGGCAGGCGTCGACATCACGACCGAACAGCCACTGCGCGATACCATCGCTTATATCGGTGAACTGATCGACGAAATGGAACGTTTGACCGAAGAAATCGAACAACAAAAAGTATAAAAAATAGGCGGCATAAAGGAAACTCCTTTATGCCGCCTGTTTTTATTTTACACGTACGACGCGCATCATTAATTGTTCGAGAATAATAGCGATAATGGTCCCTGAAATCAAGCCATTCGATAAAATGGCAGCAACAGCGGATGGCAAGCCAGCCATACTTTCTGTCGGGATGAACATTAAGCCCACACCTGTCATAAGGCCAAATGCGGCCACTTTATAAGATCGCTTGCGGTTAGGCTCTTCTTCCAATTCGTTAAACGCCATCTCGACCATTTTAGAGAAAATCGCAAAAATGACAGCATACGCGACCGGTGCTGGTAAAGAAGCGAGCACGGCCATTAATTGTGGAAACAAACTGATGCCGGCCACAATAACCCCACCGAAGATGAACGGGCGGATGCCTGGTGTTCTGGTCGCACTAACAAATCCAGCAGCACCAGAAATCGGCACAGGGCCAACAGAAGAAAACAGCCCCGCGAGCAAATGGTTCAATCCTGAAGCGACCGATGCCTGTTTCATGCGGTCTTCTGCGTGGATGGAAAAGGCGTTTTTCAGCAAGCTTTCCATGACGCGCACCGAAGCCATCATATTGGCGATGAGCAAGACAGTCAGGAATAAGGTCGTGACAAGCATTCCCCCGTCAAAGACGAGCGGGCCAAAGACCAACATATCCGGGAACGTCAACAATGCCCCCTCAGCCTTTGGAATACTTGGCGCTTTGCCGATTGCCCAAAACAATAGCCAACCAAAAGCGATGGACAAGAGCACGGAATAACGGCTGATGAACGCGGAGCGATGGAACATGAAGTAGAACGTGATCAAAATGACGGCAACTGCTGCCAGCAGTACCTTGACGTCCATTAACTCCCCTTCCGACGAAATGCCGAACAAGCCTTTCATGATCGATTCACTGATTTGCAATACCAGCAACAGCAAATAGATAAAGGTGACGGTTGGAGTGAAAAACTGTTTTAGCTTGTCCACTATGCCTGTCACAGCAAAAACAATAAATAAAATACCGCTGTAGAACAAGCCGCTTTGCAACACTTGCAAGGATTCCTCAGCAGTTGAATACAACACGCCGACAAGTCCGGCATAGACGATAAACACGCCCCACCATAATCCGGCGGGCCCTTCATTGATGGGTAAGCGGTGACCGACAAAGGCCTGGATTAGGCAGGCGATGCCGAGGACGAAGATGGTGCGCTGCAAGAATAGCGCAGTATCGGCTGTGTCCATGCCGAAAATGTTTGCGATGGCGATGGGGGCTGCAATGGAGGATGCGATCAGGAAAATCGCCCATTGAAAGCCGCCCGCTAAATTTTTTGTCATGAGGCAACTCTTTTCATTTAAAGTATTGTTCCAGTATACACGTCCTACAAAATAGAAAAAGGCCCTGAAACGTCAGGGCTTTTTCGTTGGCGAGCCATTTGTATTTTGTGGCTCCTCCGATGCATCCGGATTTGCTTGTTGTTTTGTCGGTGCTGATTCATCGGAATCTTTCTGCATCTCGCCGCGGTCATAAATCACCGGGTATCCTTGCTCATTCAACTTCTTGACTTGCTTGCGCGACGCTTTCGTCAACAAACGGACGATCAGGATCGACAAGATAAAAATGATGACGACCGAGATGATTCCCGGAATATATTCTGATTTATCTTCAGGAAAATAGAGAAAATCCATAAATGACTACCACCTTTAAACTTCAAGTTTCCATTGTATTATACACGAAGTGAAGCGGTTATTGACGCTTGTAAGGTGAACATTTCATGGCAATCGGACAGCGTGCGAGACCGCATCTTTCAGGATTTCGTATGAACGCACTCGCTTGTCTTGGTCATAAATATAGGAGACAGCCATCAATTCATCGATCGGCAGCGAACCGGCAAAGCGGCCGATTTGTTCGCCCAATTGCTCAGCATTCCCTTTGAAGGTATAGCGTCCCATCGATCTGACCATCGCTTCTTCCGCATAACTCCAGCGGCCATCCATCGTCTCGACAGGCGGCATCAATGGATTTTTCGTACCGCGGACAACGTTCAAGTAAAACTGGTCACTCGATGTCGAAAGCCGCTCCGCTTCTTCTGCACTGTCGGCGCCGACCACATTGACGCAAGCAATAACATACGGCTCGGCCAATGATTCAGAAGGCTCGAAGCGACTGCGGTAGATGGCCACTGCCGACTCCAGCTGTTGCGGTGCGAAATGCGCCGCAAATGCATAAGGCAAGCCGAGTTTTGCCGCGAGCACCGCGCTCGAAGTACTCGAGCCAAGGATGAATAGCGGAACTTCCGTGTCGACGCCCGGATAAGCTTTCACAGATTCCTGCGCTTCAAGCGGACCTAAATAACGCTGCAGCTCTTCGACATCTTCAGGAAATTGAAACGCAGTTTCTTGTGTCGTCCGGCGAAGCGCCCGGGCTGTTTGCATATCGGTGCCCGGCGCGCGGCCAAGTCCTAAGTTGACGCGTCCTGGATGCATCGTTTCGAGTGTGCCAAATTGTTCAGCGACGACGAGCGGCGTATGGTTTGGCAGCATGATGCCACCGGAACCGACTTCGATCGTTTGTGTCGCTTCAAGCACTTTGGAAATGAGAATTGACGTCGCAGAACTTGCGAGCGTTGGTGTATTGTGATGCTCGGACAACCAGAACCGTTTATAGCCGAACTGCTCGGCATGGCGTGCGAGATTTTTCATATCTTCGAATGCTTGCCCCATCGGATAGCCTTGGCGTACTGGTACAAGGTCCAAGATGGAAACCGCAAGCTCTTGTGTTTGTTGTGTCATCTGTCAACTTCCTTTCATCCAATCGGATGATATAAGGATAGGAGGAAATTCCTTCAAACTCAAACTATCTGCCTTAGCTATAATTGATAGCTTTTGCCGATTTCAGCGAATGAGACATTGCCGCTATAGGTTTTTTTCGCTTCCTCGAGAATTTCGGATAACTCCCCGTACTGCGGCAAATGAGTCAACAAGAGCCGTTTGGCTGAAGATTGTGCTGCGAGTTTTCCAGCTTGGCTGCCACTCATATGCCCTTGGATGATGCCGAGGTATTTTTCGTACAGGTTCGACTCTGCAACAAGCAGATCCGCTGATTCAGCGAATGGCACGAGTTCGTCTTTCCACGCCGTATCCGCCGTAAAGACTGCTGATTGTTCTCCGTTTGTAAAACGCATTGCCAGGCAGTAAACCGGATGATCCGTTTCGCAGAATGTCACTTGAAACGGACCCAACGCTAAGCTGTCATCTACATGAATAGCCCGCCCTTCCGTCACGCCTTTATACGACAACTGAGCGAAGCCTTGCTCGTCTCGGTCATGCGCATAGATCGGCAAGGGCACCTCCCATTCTTTCAATTGCATCCCGACCATCGCAGCATGCTGCAGAACGCCGATGTCCGCCACGTGGTCCGGATGGTAATGGCTGATGATGACGGCATCGATATCTTTCAACTCTGTGTAATTCTGAACCGCCGCGACCACCCCACTGCCGCAGTCAAGAAGGCAACGATAGCCGTCTTGTTCGATCAGATAAGCGCAAGTGGCTTCATTTTTATTTGGGTAGCCGCCCCAAATCCCGATTGGTGTAATCTTCATGCTCTTCACCCTTCCAGTTTTTCTCCAGTATATCATCTCAACCCATGTCACAAAGTTTAAGAGTTTTTTCATGTGGTATATAGGAAGCAAGAAGAAAATATTGGAGGGATTCGTTTTGGTAATTAAATTATCAGTTGAAAACGCAGTACAGGCAAAAGCAGAAATCGAAAAACTTGAGTCGCAAGGGTTCACACATGACGATATCTACATTTTCGCCCATGACCCAAAACGGACAAAAGACATTACGAAAGCACTCGACACAGAAGCAGTCGGCATGAAAGAACAAGGCTTCCTCGACAGCATGAAAAACATGACGTCTTCACGAGGCGATGAATTGCGCGCGAAACTTCATGCAGCTGGCCTCACTAAGGAAGAAGCGGATGAGTACGAAGAAGTGCTCGATACCGGGAAATTAGTCATCGTCGCCAATAAAGACCATTGATCATCAACCCCTTGCAGCTACCCACTGCGAGGGGTTTTTTCGTGTCGACTTTTAGCTAGCAAACTCTGCCTAATACTATGCAACGAATACTATTTAGGTATATAAACCTTCTATGAATACTAGTAAAATACTCTTGTTTTTTGAATGCGGTTTGTGAAAACGCTTTAATTTTGCTATATTTGAAAAAGGTTAATTTTCAAATAAGTAAATTTGCACGCTTAACGAGGGGGAGCAAGATGTTTAAAAGTATTAAAATGGGGAGCGCCTTTATCGGGATCATCGTCGGTGCCGGTTTCGCTTCCGGCCAGGAGATTCTCCAATATTTCACTAGCTTTGGCATCATGGGCACTGTCGCAGCCTTTATCGCCACCGTCCTGTTTGCCTATCTCGGCATGAGCTTAACGCGTCTCGGCAGCCGCATGCGGACTACTTCCCATAAAGAAGCGATTTTCGGCATTAGCGGCCGGTTGATTGGCACCATTGTCGATTGGATCATCATCTTGACTTTATTCGGTGTTGGGGTCGTCATGATCGCCGGTGCCGGTTCGATTTTTTCCCAGCAATTCGGATGGTCAGCGACTCTTGGCAGCACCGTTATGGCAGTTTTGATCATCTTGACGATCATGCTGAACGTTCAAAAAGTCATCAACATCATTGGTAGCATCACGCCATTCTTAATTCTTTCGGTAATCGCACTAGCTGCCTATAGTTTGATCACTATGGACAGTTCGTTTTCAGCGCTTGAATCCATCGCTAAGGAGCAAGAGTCTGCGGTCGCCAATTGGTGGCTGTCGGCTATCAACTACGTATCCTTCAACATCGCGGTCGGCGCGTCGATGGCGATCGTTATGGGCGGTACGGAAAAAGATGAAAAAATTGCCGCACGCGGTGGATTGATCGGCGGGCTGGGGCTTGGGGTCTTGATTATTTTGAGCCATTTGGCTATTTTCTCCAAAGTCGATGTGGTCGGCACCGCCGAAATGCCGATGTTGCAAATTGCAGACGACTTATCGCCTGTACTCGGCGTTTTCATGTCCGTCATTTTATTCGGCATGATCTACAACACTGGCGTCAGCATGCTGTTTTCGTTTTCCGCACGTTTTGTCGAAATGGGAACCGCGAAATTCCGCCTGTTCGTTATCATTGTCGGAGTCGTTGCTTACATCCTGAGCTTTGTCGGCTTCACGGAACTCGTCAGCTGGTTCTACCCGGTTGTTGGCTATCTCGGATTGTTCCTAGTCGGCGCCTTGATTTACAATAATCTCCGGAAATCCAAAAAAGAAGTGGTCCGTACTGAAAACATCCCACACCAAAGCACATAAATGTGCTTTGGTGTTTTTTCGTGGTAACGTTGCGGTATTGTTAAAATAGGCGCATCAGGATGCTCGCAAACTTGCTACAAACGGAACGGAGGAATAGACGATGAGTGAAATTATTCAATTGAACGGACGCCCAATCAAAACAGAGCGGCTTGAACTGCAATCTTTAGAAGATGGCCGCAGACAGATCTCCTGCGACTTCAAAGTGACAAGCGACGCTTATCACGACATTGCCGTCTTGCTTTATGAGATGAATTTCCGTGTGAACATACCGGCGAACGGCCAGGAATTCGACGCTGCTATCTCCAATTACTTCACCGACACAACCAATCTTTATGAAGGCAATAAAGTCGCAGATTATCACCTGGAGCTGACTGAAGTCGTTTCAACTTAAAAACAACCACAGAAAAAGCGTAGGGAGAACGAACTCCCTACGCTTTTCATTTACGTTTAAACCGGCTTCCTGTGCTTTTACTGCGCAATCGTGCCATCAGCTGTTCGGCTTTATCGGTGCGTTCAGCTGTCTGCGTAAGATCTGCTTCGATGTCTACAACTTGTCCCGCTTCGATACTCAGCGTAAACCACATGCCCTGCCTGCTACCTTCCGGCAAATAGCGAAGCGGCACACGAAATTCGCGTCCGGCTTGTTCTGCGATAATGACGGCCACACCGCCATCTTCAAAACGATCCAATACCCCTCTCATCTGCTCACTCCCCTATACAAGCTAATCCTTGTTCTTTCAATCCAGCGAGCTTTCCTGCCCCGATGCCATTAACACGCGTGAGCTCATCCAGCGTGTCAAAAGGCCGCTCGTCGACGATTACTTTGGCCAGTGCTTCTCCGATACCACGCAGTTCCGAGAGTTCTGCAGTGGACGCCCCGTTGATGTCTACACACCGATTGCCGCCTTCTTTAGCGACGCCTTCGCGTTCCGTTTCCACATTGTATTCCTGGCCATCTGTCTCAACGATGATGGTGCCATTGACGTCTGTACCATAGACGTCCGCGCCTTCATTTTCCACAGTTGCCAGTACTTCTGCATATGGATGGCCATAAGGATTATCAAGTCCGGCACTGTAAATGGCCACATCAGGTGCCACAGCCTGCAAAAATTCACGGCTTGTCGATGTATTCGAGCCGTGATGGCCCATTAACAAGACATCCGCTTCAAGCGGCAAGCCGCTCGCGACCATTTCCTGTTCTGCCTGGATATCCGCATCCCCTGTGAAAATGAACGCGGTTTCTCCGTAACGGATATGAAACGATAGTGAATCACCGTTTGTGTCGCCGCTCAGTTGTTCTGGATGAAGCACGGTGATTTTCAACGAACCGATCTCGTATTCATCGCCACGACGCGGCTCTTCATATGGAATTCCCGCTTCTTCTACTGCTTCTAGTGTTCGGATAAACGTATTGGAAGAACTCAGGTTCCCTGACATCCACACTTCTCCGACTTCGTAATTCTCGATGACTCGCGACAATTGGCCGATATGGTCAGCGTCTGGGTGGGTTCCAACAGCGATATCGATCGTTTCCACTTCCAGCTTATCCAAATACGCCAGCGTGTCACTCGCATTCCAATCTCCGGCATCCATCAGCATGGAATAGCCGTCCCATTCCAAATATGCAGCAGAACCTTGTCCGACATCGATGTAATGGACAGCAAGGCCACTCATCGCATCGATATCGGCGCCCTGTTCCGGCTGCACTGGATCTTGTGGTTTCGGGTTGGCCGGTTCACCGAGCGGCACGCACCCCGTTAGCCCCATCAACAAAACGGCGAGTCCCAGTATCTTTTTCATGTTTTCCACCTCTTACCCGAATTTTACCACAGCCTTGAAAAAACGCGGAAATTCCACACAAAAAAGCACGGGAGTTCCCCGTGCTTTTAAGTCGACATATAGTCGCCGCCGTTCATATGCAAAAATTGCCCGGTCATATAGGAATTCTGAGGATCGGCTAAAAACACATAAGCCTTCACAAGTTCATATGGCTGCCCCGGTCGCCCTGCCGGTACATCTTCTCCAAAATCACTTTCGACGTCCGGGTTTAAATCCCCGAAAGTTTTCGTGATGAGCGGCGTCCAGATCGGGCCTGGCGCAATGCCATTGACCGCAATTTCTTCCCGGACGAGACGTCTGGCCAAAGAACGGGTCATCGCCACCATCGCCCCGTTAGCTCCGGAATAATCGATCAAATCGGAATGGCCCCGGTAAGCATTGATGGAAGCGGTATTGATGATACGTGATCCCTTTTTCAAATGCGGCAAAGCCGCACGTACTAAATAAAACATGGCGAAGGCTTTGATCTCGAAAGTTTTCAGCATTTGTTCATCACTGATATCGAGCGGCGAAGTCTGCGGGTATTGAAACCCCGCATTGTTGACGACAATATCCACCGCACCAAACTCCTCAAGCGCATACTTCACGAGCGCATCGCAATTCTTGGACTGGCCAAGGTCGCCAGCAAGAGCCCGTGCCTCGCCCCCGTAAGATTGGATGATGCTCAAGGTTTTTTCTGCGCCTTCCTCGTCATCGAGATAACCAATGACGACACGTGCTCCTTCTTTTGCATAAGCGATGGCGACTGCTTGGCCAATCCCGCTGCTTGCACCGGTGACGATCGCCACTTTGCCTTCTAGAGCACCGCTCGCTTTATAATCAACCAAATCAGTATTGTCAAAACTTGCTTGTCCCATGGCTATGCCTCCCGCCGGTTTCAGTTAGTCGGAACTTTCGATAATCCCCAGACATCCTCCGAATATTGCTGGATCGTTCGGTCGCTTGAGAAAATGCCGGAAGCGGCGATATTCCTCACGCACATGCCCGCCCATTCAACAGGGTGCTCATATGCCGCCAGTACACGCTCATGCGTTCTTGCGTAATCCCCCAAGTCTTTCAAGACAAAAAACGGGTCTCCCCCTTCTGTCAATTGACGCACGATAAAATCGGCATGATGCGGGCCGTCCGACCATTCTCCGCTCGACAGTTCTTCAATTGCTTCACGAATATGTGGGTCCCGGTCGATAATGTCTTTCGGATTATAGCTGCCATCATGCTCAAAGCGCATGACTTCCTCCGAACTCATACCGAAAACAAAGGCATTTTCTTCGCCCACGGCATCGAAAATCTCGACGTTCGCTCCGTCATATGTGCCGAGTGTCAGTGCGCCGTTCATCATGAATTTCATGTTGCCGGTTCCTGACGCTTCTTTCGAGGCAGTGGAGATCTGTTCGCTGATATCCGCCGCTGGAATCATATACTCCGCATGGCTGACGTTATAGTCTTCGACGAAAACGACGTGGAGATGGCGCCTTGCGACTGGATCGTTATTGACGCGTTCGGCAACCGTGTTGATCAGCTTAATGACTTGTTTAGCGAAATGATAGCTAGGCGCGGATTTCCCGCCGAACAAGAAAGTCCGTGGATACGGCCGGTAGTTCGCATCGCTTTTGATGCGCTTGTATAATTGCTGGACATGCAGGATGTTCATCAGCTGGCGTTTATAACCGTGGATTCGTTTGATGTGGATATCAAAAATCGAATCGGGGTCAACAATGGTATTATGCGCTCTTTCGAGGTGATGAATCAGCTGCTCTTTTTTCAGCTTTTTAATGGCTTGAAAAGATTCCAGAAACGGCCGGCTGTCCGCCAAATAACCGAGTTCACTTAATTGGGCAGGCTGCTGAATCCATTCCTTCCCAATGTTTTCCGTAATGAGCGTACTCAATTCCGGATTGGCCCCCAGCAACCAACGGCGATGGGTAATGCCGTTGGTCTTGTTATGGAATTTATGCGGGAAGTATTCATTCAGTTCTTTCATCTCCCGTTTTTTGAGAATTTCGGTATGGAGTTTTGCCACTCCGTTCACTTTGTAGCTGCCCACGACCGCCAATACAGCCATCTTCACGACGCCTTCGTCGATGATCGATAGTTTGTGGACAGCTTGTTCGTCCAATTCTTTCGATTCCCATTCCGCTCTGAAGCGTCGGTCAATTTCTTCGATGATTTGGTAGACGCGCGGCAATAGCTGTCGCAGCAGCCGGCTCTCCCATTTTTCCATCGCTTCTTCCAAAATCGTATGGTTCGTATAAGAAATAGTCCGCGTTGTCAGCGACCATGCCTTATCCCAATCCAGCTCATAGTCGTCCATCAATATCCGCATCAACTCCGGCACCGATAAAGCCGGATGCGTATCGTTGATCTGGATGGCTACTTTTTCAGGCAATTCCTCAATATCAAAATTACGCGTCGCCAGGATGGTGCGAATGGAGGCGCTGCATAAAAAGTATTGTTGTTTCAAACGCAGTAATTTGCCGCTATCGAGTGCATCATCTGGGTACAGCCGGTCAGAAATTTTCGCTGTCTCGAGTTCGTTCATCAAATGCCCCAGTTCAGCAGGCTGCGGCTGTTCAGACATTTCCGCCTGCCATAGCCTGAGCGTATTAATCGTGCCGCCCTGTGCCCCCACAATCGGCATATCGTACGGCACAGCTTTGACCCATACTGCTTTTTTCAGTTCGGTGCGGACGCCTTCTTCCTCGACAGTCATATGAGTTTCCCCAAAAAACGGGATGTCGAGCGCCAGGTCATCACGACGCACTTCGAGGCTTTGTCCTTCCTTAATCCAATCCGTCGGTGTCTCCACTTGGAAGCCTTTGACAAAATGCTGGGTGAACAACCCCCCGCGGTAACGGATTCCACAACCATGGCCAGGCAAGCCGAGTGAAGCGAGTGAATCCAAGAAACACGCCGCCAAACGGCCCAGCCCGCCGTTTCCTAGTCCTGGTTCTTGCTCGAGCTCTTCGATTTCTGCTAGTTTATAGCCGAGTTCCCCAAGCGCTTCTTCTACCAGATTATAGGCGCCTAGATTATGCAGGTTCTGTCCGAGCAAACGGCCCAGCAGGAACTCAATCGATAGATAATACAATTGCTTATCGCCGCTGTTCTGGTTGGCAATCTGTTGTTTATCCCATTCCAGCATGACTTCTTCACAAACCATTTTTCCTAACACATGATAGGCTGTGCTTTCTGTTTTATCCCCATTTTCCACTGCCAATCGCCTGTTGAATTCTTCTTTGAATTGTTCTTTGGAGTAAAACATTTTCAACACACCCTTCAGTTTAAGCTCGCATATAACTGTTCGTAGTCTTTTGCCGAACGCGACCAGGACGAATCTCTTTTCATGCCGTTACGGATCAACGCCTTCCAATGTTCCGGCTGATGATAAAACGACAATGCGCGCGACAAGGCTTCATCAAAATGAACGCCAGCTTTAAAATCGCTCAAGAACCCTGTTCCCGTAGTTTGTACTTCGTTATACTCTTCCACCGTATCGCGCAAACCGCCCGTCCGGTTCGCTACAGGGATCGTCCCGTAGCGCATCGAAATTAATTGGCTCAAGCCGCACGGTTCAAAATGTGAGGGCATCAGGAAAATATCCGCGCCTGCGTATAATTGGTGGGCAAATGACTCATCAAACCCAAGATGGACCGAGACCTTTCCGGCATAGTCCACTTCAAGGCGCTGGAAAAATTCTTCAAAACGCGCTTCTCCTGAACCGAGCAGCACAAACTGGACGTCGCCTTCTAGAAATTCAAGGAGGGTTTGTTCGAGCACATCGATTCCTTTTTGTCCCGACAAACGCGATACCATCGTCAACAAAGGCACATCCGGCTGTTCCGGCAGCCCGCAGCGTTTTTGGATGGCGCGTTTATTCGCCTGTTTCCCTTGTAAATCCTCTGCACTGAAAGTCTGCGCGATGTGTTCATCACCTTGCGGGTCGTAGGCGTCGGTGTCGATGCCGTTCAATATGCCTTGTAAATCGGTTTCTCTTTCGCCAAGCAAGTGTTGCAAGCCCTCCCCATAAGCCTCCGTCAAAATCTCATCTCGGTAATTCGGGCTGACAGTTGTTAATTTATCGGCATACAAGATACCGGTTTTCAAAGAATTGAAGTTTCCGTGCCATTCGACTTGCCCGTTATCATAAAAACTTTCATCCATTCGGTATTGCTCCAAGAATACGGATTTCGAAAAATTCCCTTGGAACTGGATATTGTGAATCGTCAGTACCGTTTTTACACGGCTGGACAATTGCTGATATTGCGGATCTTCTTTCAAGAGGAACGGCAATACTGCCGTGTGCCAATCATGGACATGGACAACATCCGGTGCCGTCTCGGAACGCGCCAGGAAATCCAGTACCGCTCTGGTGAAAAAAGCATAGCGCTCGGCATCGTCTGGCCCGTAAATGCTGTCGCGTTCAAAATAAGAATCGTTTTCCAAAAACAAGAACTGGACACCATGCTTGGCGAGTTCGTGTATGGCGTAATGGGCCGTTTCTTCTTTAAATTCAAAAGAATGTACTTCCACTTTGCGAAACTGCTCCTGGTAGCGTTCGTGAATCAAACTGTATTTCGGGATAATGACTTGTACCTCATGTCCAAGCTTGACCAATTCCAGCGGCAGCGCACCGATGACATCGGCCAACCCCCCCGCTTTCGCAAAAGGCGCGCATTCCGCAGCGGCCATGACAATCTTCATTGGGCATCCTCCTTTGTGACCCGCTCGCCTTTTCGAAGGACAATTGGCCGGTCAGCTGTGCCGGTCAGCTTGACACCTTTTTCAATATAGACGTCTTTATCGGCAACTACATAAGCAAGTTCGCAATTTTCTTCGATGGTGCATTTTTGCATGATGATGCAGCTGTCAAGATTTGCGTTGCGGCCGATTGTGACTGCACGGCTGATGATACTGTTCTTGACATTGCCCATAATGGTGCTGCCATTGGCCATCATCGAATTCGATACGTCTGATCCATCCAAGTAACGCGTCGGCGGCTCGTCTTTCACTTTTGTATAGATGGGAGCTTGAGGCAAAAACAGCAATCGGCGGTTGTTCTCGTCCAATAGCCCAAGCGACTCTTTAAAATACTGCTGAATCGAATCGATGATTGCGAAATACCCTTTGTATTCATATACTCCGTATGTATACGGAGCTTTTTTCAAGTTTACTAAGTCTTCGACACTGAGAATGCGCTTTTCCCGATAAGAGTGAATCAATTCAAGAATCAACCTGCGCGATAGAATGTATGATTTTAAGGAGCCGCTTGCGCCGATGGCTTCCGTAATGTCATTGCCAGACGCTAAATGACTGGCAAGCATTTCTTTATAATCCAATTGCCCCGCGACAAAACTGCTTGTCACCACGACATGCGTTTGACGGCTTTTTTCAAAAAACTGAAGATTTTCTTCAAAGTCGCGGAAGGATCCAACTGTGGCGATGCCTCCGTTTTGATGAGTGGTTGGGAGAAAGAACAAGCCTTCTTTGCGTCGGTCTAAATCCCAGCTTTTCCCAACTCCGATATGATCAATCAGCGAACCAAAGGGTTGCGAAGCGAAAATGCCGACTGAATTGACATCTGCATTCACTAAATTCGATAAAGCGAAATCGATCAGGCGGTATCTCCCCGCGAACGGAATCGAAGAAACCGATCGATGAATGGTCAGGTCTTGGAGCCCTGCTACTTTTACAGAAGCGTCCACTGCAGCCATCAAAGTCATTGCTGTCCACTCTCCTTCCATGAATCGATTAAGTCTTGCGTCAATAGCGTGATGCCTGCTGCCGGTTCAAGCAATTGATAATTTTCCGGAACCGTGACATCTGGCGGAACGATGACGCGGCTCAACTGGGCTCCACGCCCGATTTTTGTTCCGCTCATGACGACACTGTCTTCTACGACCGCTTCCTGCTCAACCAGGACATTTTGGAAAATGACTGAATGATTGACTGTTCCGCTAATGACGCAGCCTTCGTTGACCATGGAACCTTGCACGCGACCAGTATCGGTAATCACTTGTGGCGGCAATTGGGGGTTCGATGAGTAAATTCGCCACGCAGGATCGTGCAAGACGAGCCCTTCTGACGGGTCAAGCAAATCCATATTCGCTTCCCATAGGCTGTCGACCGTTCCGACATCTTTCCAATACCCCTTGAACGGGTAGGCTACCATTTTCTTTTGCTCTGCCAGCATTTTCGGCAGAATGTCTTTCCCGAAATCATGGCTGGATTGTTCATTGCTATTATCTTCTTCCAAGTAATGCTCTAACTTTTTCCAATCGAATACATAAACGCCCATAGAAGCGAGATTACTTTTCGGCTTTTCCGGTTTTTCGTCAAATTCTACAATGTGCATATCGTCGTCAGTGTTGACGATACCGAAGCGGCTTGCCTCTTCCCACGGCACTTCTAAAACAGAAACCGTGACGTCGGCTTGTTTTTCTTTGTGGTATTCTACGAGTTTTTCATAATCCATTTTGTAAATATGATCTCCTGATAAAATCAATACATATTCTGGCTCGCAACTGGTCAGGTAATTGATGTTCTGGTAAATGGCACTGGCCGTTCCCGCATACCATTTAATGCCATCGATTTCAGCATATGGCGGCAACATGGTCACCCCGCCTTTATGGCGATCCAAATCCCAAGGCGTACCAAGCCCGATATAGCGATGGAGCGCATGCGGCTGATACTGCGTTAAGACGCCGACTGTCGTGATGCCGGAATTGGTGCAATTCGATAAAGGAAAATCAATGATCCGGTATTTCCCGCCATAAGGAATGGCTGGTTTCGCAATATCATATGTTAATGATTTCAAGCGGCTCCCTTGGCCACCCGCGAGAAGCATCGCAACTACTTTTTCATTCACAACAAACCACTCCCATCCTGTCTTTTTTTCCAAATACTCACCGTGAACGGCGGCAAATCAAGTGTTAATGAAAAAGGCTGATCGTCGCACATGATATCAAGTGTTTCCACCGCCTGCTGCAACTCTGCTGCAGAACCACCAAATTGTGCTGCGTTGGTGGAAAATATCTCTTCGTAAAGCCCTTTTTGTGGTGCGCCCACTTGAAACTCTTCATAACGATGTTCAGAGAAATTGCATAACACAAGGCATTCGTCTTCTGGCAAAAACCCTCTGCGGATAAAGCTCGCTACGCTTTGTTCATGGTTATCGGCATCGAGCCACAAAAAGCCATCGCGCTCATCATCGAGTTCAAAAAACGCTTTTTCGCTTCGGTAGAACGCCAGCAATTCTTTCATGAATTCATGGATTCTCTTATGCTGTGGATCTTCGAGCGACGCCCAGTCGAGTTCCGGCTGGAATTCCCATTCCTCGAAATGGCCGAACTCCTGTCCCATGAACAATAGTTTCTTACCCGGATGCGCCATCCAAAACCCAAACAGCAACCGCAATTGAAGGAAGCGTTCTTCCCTCGTGCCCGGCAGTTTGTTGAGCAAGGATTTCCGGCCATCCGCTACAGTGTCGTGGGAAAAAATCACCTGGTAACGCTCTTCGTATTGATACACCATTGAGAAATTCATTTTCCCATGCGCTTTTGAGCGCTCTGCCGGCGGCGTTTTCATATACTCGAGCGTGTCATGCATCCAGCCGAAATTCCATTTGTAATCAAAGCCAACACCGCCGAATTCGACCGGATGCGTCACTTTCGGGTAATGCCAGGCATCTTCGGCAATCAGTAATTTCTCCGGATAATGGCGTTTCAGGCTAGCGGTCAACTTCCTGAGAAACTCCGCCCCTTCTTCGTTATGGGGTCGTTCCTTAATGTTCGGGATGAACAAGAGATTGACGAGCGCATCCATCCGGTAACCGTCAAACTTAAATTCCTCGAGCCAGTAATGGGCACTCGATAAGATAAAGCTCACCACTTCGCCTTTATTGATATCAAAGTTCAAGGTTCCCCAATCCGGGTTCATGCGGCGTTCTTCCCGCGCTTCTTCGTAAAGCAATTGGCCATTGAAATTCGCCAACCCGTGCTGGTCCACGCAAAAATGGCCCGGGACCCAGTCCAAGATCAAACCTAGTCCATGTTCTGCGCAAGCTGTAACGAAATACTTCAATTCATCAGCCGTGCCATAGCGGCCAGTCGGTGAAAAATACCCAGTTGTCTGGTAGCCCCAAGATTCATCGAGCGGATGCTCGGTAATCGGCAGAATCTCGATATGTGTGAAGCCCATATCGATGACGTAGGGGATCAGCTGGTCCGCAATTTCGCGATACGTGTAAAACTCGCCGTCTGCCTTGCGCCGCCAAGTGCCGATATGCACTTCGTAAATAGCCATCGGGCGTTCCAGATGCCGGTCGTTGATCGTTTGCTTATGCTTGAGCACATCCAATGGCCACGTGTATTCGCTAGAACCGGAAACAATCGATTTGGTGAACGGGCGCTTCTCGCTTTGCCTCGCATACGGATCCGATTTCCATAGCACTTCGCCACTCGGTGTCCGAAGCGCATATTCATAGAGCTGGCCTTCCAGGTTTTCAGGGATACTCACTCCCCATATGCTTGAATCATGCGGATGCCGCTCCAGCGCGTAAGTGGAGACGCGTTCTGTCTCGGGATCGACACAGACGACATCAATGCCGTCGATTTCAGGGGCCCAAACCGAAAAGGTGGTTTCTTTCCCAAGTGCATGCGCTCCGAAATACAAATAGCCATCAACCATTTGCCCTTCATGAAAAGCTTGTAGCCGTTCTGTCGTCCATGTATTCAACAAAAATTCCATGCAGCGCCTCCTTTTGGCCGAAACCAAGTTTAGTTTCTATTCTACATTTGGAATGTAAAGTCCTTGTTAAGATGCCGTTATGTGCTAAAATTTTCCATAAATAGTGGGAATGTCGCAATGTCTTCATATTTTTACGTGATAACCGGCTTGTCGTCAGGTCTGGTTTGGAATAGGCTAAAGAAAGACTAGCTTCAATACAGAAAGGACGCGAAATAATTGCGAGCCCAAACTTATTTACTGAGCTGTATGCTGATTGGCATGTTGTTTTTGACTGCCTGCGGCCAAGGCATTGATAACCCATTGAATTGGGAAACAGAAGAATTCACATTCACCGACCATAATGATGAAGACTTCGGATCCAGCGACCTCGAAGGAAAAGTCTGGCTGGCCGATTTTGTCTTCACTAGCTGCACAACGGTCTGCCTACCAATGATGGCGAATATGAAAGGCGTCCAGGAAGAACTTCAGGCGCAAGGACTTGATGTCGAGATCGTGTCATTCAGCGTAGACCCGACTGTCGACACACCGGAAATCTTGAAATCATATGCGGAAAACTACGATGTCGATTTGACCAGCTGGCATTTACTGACCGGCTATTCCCAAGAGCAAATTGCTGACTTTGCACTCGAGAACTTCAAGGCCATTGCCCAGAAGCCTCAAGATGATACGCAAGTAATCCACGGCACTTCTTTTTACTTGGTGAATCACGAAGGCGTCATCATGAAAGACTACGATGGACTGAACCCGCCGGTTGAAGACATCGTGCGCGATGCGGAGATCCTCGTCGAGGAGGCAGAAGGATGAAACGAAAGCCGCTGGTCATAGCTGCCGTACTCTTGCTCTTGGTTGCTGCGGCTACCTGGTTTTTCATACCTCAGGAAAATGAGCCTTCCGCACAAAGCCGCATTGTGCTTGAACATACGCATCGTACGTTTATTGCGCCGTCTTGTTTTGAACAATCCGATCCAACAAATTTCTTGGAAGAATCGACGCTCGGCCAAGCACAGGAATTGAATTACCCCCCGCATTCCGAATGTACGGAAAAAGCATTCCAAAGCAATCAGGACAGCCCGGCCATCCGGCTATTGAAAGAACTAGGGCTGATGGAAAAAACACAAACCGATTGGTGACAAGGCAGGGCTGCGGCTCTGCCTTTTGCTATTTCAGCAAGCGCACGCAGACAGGCGTAACCGTCTCGACACTATCGACTGTTTCGCCTGGCATGCCGTCTTCGCCGATGCGTTTGACGGCGATCGTCCCCGAGCCTTCATGGGCGATGACGATCCATGGGCTATTTGGCACCAGCGTAAAATGCCTTGGCCCCGCTCCGCCGGCATCCGCATGGCCAACCGCTTCGAGTAAGCCTTGTGCGACCCGGAACACCGCTATGCTGTCATGGCCCCGGTTTGACACATAGACGAATCGCCCATCTGTCGATACAGCGATTTCAGCAGCCGTATTGTCTCCTGTGAACTGTTCTGGCAACGCCGAGATATTCTGCCTTTCTTTCAGGTTACGACCTTCGAGCGCATATACCGAAACCGTCGAATTGAGTTCATTGACGCCGTATACATAGGCTTCGGACGGATGAACCGCCAGATGCCTCGGCCCTGCGCCGGGTGCTGTCTTGGTCACAGCTTCTTGCTCCAGTTTTCCGGAATGCAAATCGAGACGGTAGCGGACAATTGCATCCATTCCGAGGTCGGAAACAAAAAAACGATTCGTTCCTGGCAGTTGAAGCGCTGAATGCGGATGGGCGGCGTCTTGCCGGTCTGCAACTGCCCCACTCCCTTCATGGTGTTTCGAATCGGCCATTTCACCGATCGACCCATCTGACCGCAGGGGATGAACCGTAACGTTCGCTCCGGAATACGTGACGGAAACCACCCATTGCCCATCTTCATCGATTGTAATGTGGGCAGGATGGTCGCCCCCAGCAGGCTGGCGATTCAGCTCTTGGATCAGGCCTTTTTGAGGGTTTAGCCAATAGGCTACGACCTCCCCGTCTCCCGTTTCGCTGACGGCTGTAAAACTCGTGCCGTTCGGATGAACCGCGAGAAATGAAGGGCGTTCCACTCCAGGAATTTCAGCTTTTTTCGCCAACTTCCCCGTAACAGGCTCTAATTCCCAAAGCGTGATGCCTGCCTGTTCGGCGGATGCATAAGACCCACTAACTATGTATGTACTGCTCATCCTATCCCTCCTTTTGGTTTTGCCGTCGCTCTCGCATCAATCATTCATCCGCCTGCAATGTAAAGTTTCGCTAGATTTTCACTTTCCCTCTTCAATTCATCCATGCAGTGCGGTAAAGTGGTGGAGTGAATTAGATATTTTAATTAGAAAGAGAGTGGTTGCGTTGAATTTTCCTTTGTCCGTCCGCGAGAAAAGCATCGTCTGCACAGGGTTTATGGGAGCTGGAAAAACGACAGTCGGCAAGCTTTTGGCCCGCCGCCTTTACCGCGATTTCATCGACATCGATGAAGAAATTGAAAAGGTATTCGGCATGCCGATACCAGAAATTTTTAACATTTACGGTGAACAGACATTTCGCGACAAAGAACGGGAATTGATCAAAGCTTTTGGCAGCCAACCTCTGCTTGTGATTTCTGTTGGGGGAGGCGCGTTTCTTCAAGAAGAAAACCGCCGTAATTGCCTAGCCAATTGCACCGTCCTATATTTCGATATTTCCTGGGATTCCTGGAAAGAACGCATTCACATCCTGACGGAAACACGGCCGCTGTTGAAAGATAAAACCCTTCAGGAGATGGAACAGCTTTTCCGCGAGCGTCAATCGATTTATGCAGCCAACCACTCCGAATTCCGAGTCGACGATTTTGAAGCGATGGACGCTGCTGATTATTTGGCTGACTCATTGAAAATGTCCTGGGATATCCACGCGCCACAGCCATGACAGGTGTGCAAAAACCCGCCATTCAACTTTTGAATGGCGGGTTTTTTATTATCCATATTGCGCTTTCGCAAGGTCGAATAAGCCCGCTGCTTTCAAATAACTTTCCGGTGCCAAGAACGTCACGGTGACGACGCCTGGGTGGCGGCCGATTTCGATCGACCCTGTTACCGTGGCGCGGTTCATGATTTCTGGCACGGTAACGCCAAACAAATCCGCAGCGCGTTGCAGGCCATTTTCTGTCGCATCGTTTAAGGTCGGCCCCGAACCGACAAAGGAAATCGGCCATGAATCTTCCAGCTGTTCCAACCCAAAACGTTCAGCCAGTTTTTGGGCGGAGGCTTTTTCAGCTTCTGTGAACGGCTTTGCCGTATAGGGCAAATCTTCAACATTCGGGAACAGAATCGGCCCGGCATTCCCAAGCCCCTTTAACACATGTACTTGCAAATGGCTGATGCCCGACACATCGGAAGTATGCCCCGCAATTTCGCCGTCGCCTTGCATGGCGTGCATATCCCCCAAATAGACGCCGCCACCTTTCACTTTGACGGGACATACAAGCACTGCCCCAGCCCGCACGCGGCTGATATCCATATGGCCATCTGTCCGGTGAGTTTCAAGTTCTTCTTGCGTGCTCGTGTATTCATGGGGTGCGCCAACAAGAAACGAGCCGAAATCGCCCGCATTATGTGAATCGGGTGTTGGTCGGGAAGGCGTCGTACCGAGTTGGCCAAGAAACGGGCGCATGCGTGCGATTGTGCCGACCAAATCGTGTGGCGCAAAGGTGACTACGGGATTTTGCACCGAATGTTCGGGCGTTTTCATGTATTCCTTGCCATCTTGTGCAATGGTTTCGGCCGCTTGTTTCGACACCGTAATGCCCACATCGCCTTTGTCGCTGAACGTCATGGTGTAACCGTGCGTAAATTCGAACGGGCTGACATCTTCTCCGCAATTGGCACAGCGAATTGCCCCGCTGCCGACGCCTTGGATAATGGTTTCGGGATACAAGGTTCCACATCCCGGGCACTTCACAGCTACAAACGGATCGCCTAGGAAGCGTCCTTCGATTGGCTTGTCATTGCCAGAAGCCGTCGCAAGCGATGTCACTTCCACCGACTTGATGCGGATGACGATCGCATCTCCCGGTTCTGCTCCTTCAACGTGAACCGGCTGCGTCACTTCATGGCCGCCCCGGATGCACGGCGTGATCATCGGGCCCCAGCATCCCGGTGCAGTATGGGCAATGATATGCCCGCCGTCTTTCACCGGGCCAAGCATTTCTTTATCAGGGTCGAGCACCCCGTTGACATAACGGTTGACCAATAAAGTATCGACAGCATTCTCAGACATTCGACAGCCTCCCTTTTCTATATTTTCTAAATTATATGACAAAAGGACTTTATATTCAATGAAGATTCAAAAATGCCCGAAGAACAATTAAGTTCTTCGGGCATTTTTTCAACTCCAGAAATACAATAAGGTCTGTACGAATAGTTGCATCATCACATAAAAAGCAATCGCGAATTTCAAATTAAAGCGTAAGCCATTGCGAATGCCGCTCAAGCCATTCACGCTGCTCAAGATGATCACCGGCATAACAAAAGGTGACAAGATAATCGAAATGACACTGCCCGAGGTCACCGCCAGCACGACCAACTCCGGTGGAAACGGCAGCACGGCCGATTCCAATACCCCTGTCACAAGGACGATGACCGGCAGCGGCCCAAGCCCGATAAAACCCAGGAAGATGACGATGAACGGAATCAGAAATAGCAAGTTCAAAAATGGCACATGACCGGTCAAATAATTCATCGCACCGATGACATAGTCACCGACTGCAGATTGGTTGAGCGCATAGATAAGCAAGCCGGCAGCAAGCAAGATACTGAACTGCTGGGCTTGCCTCGAGACGCCTTCCCGATAATAAATCGCTGCTTCGCGTGCATAATTCCCTGGTCGTTTTTTGATCAGGAAGTACAGGAAGGTCCAGACAAGAATGACTAGCGGAATGACGACGAGAAAGTCAGCACCTGTCCATTCGTGAATGATGAAAATCGTGCCGAACAACGAGATGAATAGAAAACAAAATTCGGCGACGTCTTTGTTCCACTTGCCAGCGTTGCGAGAGTTCGCCACCGCTTTATCGATTTCATTCGTCAGCACGGCCGAGAAGTCTTTGCCGTAGCGTTTCTCATCGGCCGTTGCAAAGGCAACCGACAGCAAAGTGCCGGCAATGGCTGCGCCGAGTCCGAGCAGCATCGACTTCCATAGCACCGCATCCATCGCGCCGACCGCAAAGATAAAACTTGGAATGCTAATGACCCACATCGTCGATAACGCGAAACCGCGAAGGATTGCCGTGCCTTTGTAATTTTCCCACGCTTCGTCTTTATGATCTTTGAGGAAGGAATCGATGAACTTGTACATCATCGGCACAACCCCGAACAACAGGAAATGCGAAATGATCTGCGTCATGCCCATCAACCCGCCATAAAAGGTCTGGCTTTTGTTCAGCCATTTATTGCCGAAGCTCATAATCTCCTCGATATATGGCTCTTCCCGGAGCACCCAGCTGATCATCGGAACGATCAACAAAAGCGCGATGAGACTTTCCATCTGGACGAGCGCCAACTGGAAATTTTGCCAAAAATCAGCGCTCGTCGACCACAACACCGCGAGCGCTGTAATGGTCAGAAACGTCTGAAGCTGCAGTTTGCGAAGCGGCAGTACGCCGAAAGCAAACGCCAAACTGAAAAATCCAGCAATCGGCAACAAGGTCTCCGTCCACGGATCAGCCAGAAAATAATGAAGAAAATGAAGAACGGCGTATATCAGTACAGATAAAGTAAATCCTTGTTTCGCTAATGCCTTCATCTGCAAGCCCTCCTTCCGTAGTTGGTAAATTGTTTAAAACACATACCGACCATTTTACACGTTTTGCTTTGTCGCTGCGGGAATAGAGGCTTGCTTTTTCTGAGAAAGGCCACATTTTCATTGTTCTGAAATTTTTTTCAACTAATTTGTTTACAATAGCCAATAAGTGGAAGACAAAGAATAAGAAAAAAATAATTTTAAGAGTTGTTTTTATTTTCAGTCATTTGTATGATATGCTCTAGCCACACGAAGAACACCCGCTTTGCCAGAACTCGGCATTCGCTTATTCTACGGGGTATTTGACGCTTAGATCCGCTATTTCCACCAGGCTGGATTGCCATTGATATTTTATTTTACTGGAGGGCTAGTAATGGGAATCACAAGGAGTTTTTTTATCGCATTGTCCAATAATCGGCTATTGAATAGCGGAGCCAAAAAATGGGGATTTCAGTTGGGTGCCGCAAAGGTCGTTGCTGGAACCGATATTCCGAATATGATGGCGTCCGTCCGCGCATTGAATGAGGATGGGATCTCTGCCACGATCGACCGGCTCGGGGAATTTGTCACCAGCCGCAAAGAAGCCACACAGGCTAAAGAGGAAATTATTCAAACAGCTGAAGCGATCACAGAAGCTGGAGTGGATGCACACTTGTCCGTTAAATTGACCCAGATTGGGCTCGATATCGACAACCAGTTCTGTTTAGAAAACATCCGTGAAATAGCGGCCGAAGCTGAGAAGCGCGGAATTTACGTGAACTTAGATATGGAAAACTACGAACATCTTCAACCCACACTCGATATATTGCATACTTTAAAAAAGGAGTTCGACAGTGTAGGAACGGTTATACAATCATATCTATTCCGTTCTGAACAAGATTTGGAAGCGCTTCAACACGTCCGGCTACGGCTAGTGAAAGGCGCTTATCAGGAAAGTGAACAAGTGGCGTTCCAATCTGCAGAGGAAGTCGACGCCAATTTTCTCAAGCTCATCAAGCTGCGGCTCGACCAGCCGGTGTTCACATCGATCGCCACACATGATCATCATATTATCAACGCAGCAATTGACTATATTAACGAACAAGATATTCCAAAAGACCGCTTCGAATTCCAAATGCTCTACGGCTTCCGGACAGATTTATTAAAAGAGCTGTCGGAAGATTACCAAGTGACATCTTATGTGCCGTTTGGCCAAGACTGGTATGGCTATTTCATGAGACGCCTTGCCGAAAGGCCGCAGAACATCCAATTGGTTTTAAAAGGTGCTCTTTCCAAATCTTCTTAAAACCCGAAAGCAGCCCGGACATATGTCCGGGCTGCTTTTTTTGGTTCGCTATTTAAGCGGGCGCGCGTAAACTGGCGGTAATTCTGCCAATAAGCGCTTCCGGTACTGCTCGTATTGCTTAGGCAATTGTAGTTCCTCACCGAGCGCATGTGGGCTTTCGTCAACTGCGAAGCCGGGTGGGTCAGTGGCCATTTCAAATAACAGGTCGCCATATTCACGGAAATAAATGGAACGGAAGTAATTGCGGTCCTGTATTGGTGTGACACCGAGTCCATATGCTTCGATGCGGTTTTTCCATTCCAATTGATCCACGTCGTCATCTGCCCGGAAGGCAATGTGATGGACCGTGCCGACACCCATTTGCCCCGCACCAACACGCGTCTGCTTGATGTCCAATGTATTGCCAAGCGTCCCATCCGATACTAAGCGGACGTAATCGCCTTGCTCTTCTTGACGGGAAAAGCCAATTACGTTTTCTAATAACTCTTTGGTTTTGGCGGCATTGGCCGTGTACAAAACAGCCCCGGCAAAGCCTTTGATGGCATTGGCTTCTGTAATCCCGCCACCCGTCCATTCGCTTGCTTGGCCGGTTCCACGTTCAACCAACTCCAGCTGAAGGCCATGGGGATCTGCAAATTTCAAATAAGTCTCACCAAAGCGGACATGTTCTTCAAAGCTTACACGATAGCTTTCGAGCCGATTGCGCCAGAAAGACAATGCGCCTTCTGGGACTGCAAAAGCCGTAACACCGACTTGCCCATCGCCTATTTTCCCTTGATAAGCTTTGCCCCACGGGAAAAAGGTCATGATTGTGCCAGGTGCTCCCTGATCGTTTCCGAAATACAAATGGTAAGTACCCGGATCGTCGAAATTCACCGTCTTCTTGACGAGACGCATGCCGAGCACTCCCGCGTAAAAATCGGTGTTCTCCTGCGCTTCTCCAACAATCGCTGTAATGTGATGAATGCCTTTTGTTCTTTCGCCCATTTGTCTTCTCTCCTTTTTGATACCCTTATCCTATCAAGCGGATGCTAAGCGTTCAAGTTCAATCCGGCATCTGGTTTTTTCGTTCTCGCTGTTGTTTTTTGGTGAGTTTCTCAGCTTCTTTCAATTCTTCTATATCCTGTTCTTTACTTTCTTCAATGTCTGCTTTCTCGCGGCGTTCTTTTTCTTGCTGCTCTGCTGAGAAATCTTCGTCATCTTCTACGATCTCTTTTTGGTTTTCCTTCAGCTCTTCTACTTTCTCCATTTCTTCTTCATACTGCTCTTCCACTTCCGAGGTTGATGGCAAGAATGGTTCATCATTGAAGTCCGTCCGTTTGCCGTAGCGCAGCATTTCGTAGATGATCATGCCGTTGTTTGGCATACCGTTTGCCGTTTTCATCGGAACGGCATCAAACAGCACGAAATAGAAACCGTAGAACACAAACCGGTTCCAGAATGTCTCGTATTGATCCAAAACTCCATTAGCGACCAGCGCATTAATAACGATCGCCACAATGACATTTGCCAAAATCGGGCCGGCATAGAGTACTATATATGCGAATTTGCTTTGCCTTTTCAAATCATCATAGGCAAACCAACTATATAAGTGATAATACTTCCTCACGTCAAACATACCAATTTTGAAGGCACGAGGACCTGAACCGATTGTTAAACGCGGATTCTTTGCGCCAAGCAAGGCGCTAACGATTAAATATCCCGCTTCCCGGATAAAGACAACGACCGGTAAAATGATAAACGCAGATATGACCAATGCGATCAAATCGCTCAATCCGAACATGAAACCCTCTCCTTCAACTTTAAAAAATGACCTATCGGCCTGTCACTTAGATACCCGATTTGAACCTCAGTGAACCCCCAAAACCTTACAGAACCATTTCAATTTCATGACAGTTAATCTTTTGAGGAGCTACCCGGCACGTGGTAGGATGGCAATAAGCTTGATTGAAATTTCGGTGTATTCTACCGGGCAGAGGATGAACGCCATGAAACGCAAACAACCAGTTCCCAAAAAACTAATCGCCCTTCTTGCAGTGGCCTTTCTTGCCTGCGCAGGGTTTGTCCTCGCCAGCCATTTAAAAGAAGATGAGACAGCGGCGCCGGTCATCGGGTCGGCTATTTACAGTCCGCCTCCGAACATTGCGGAAATCGCTGCCCACGTGGAAGTGGTCAAAGACGTTCGTTATCACACATCCGATAATGCTTTTTTGGACTTCTATTATCCAAAAGACGCTACTGGCCCCTTACCTGTCATCCTATGGATTCACGGTGGCGGTTTTATCGGCGGATCAAAAGACAGCCGTCAAGATTATGGCATGACCCTCGCAAACGCCGGCTATTTGGTCGCCAATATCGATTACGCCTTGGCACCAACCCAGTTGTATCCAGGCCCCGTTATCCAAGCGAATGAAGCTTTGAGTTTCTTGAACGGGACTGCCGTACAATATGGCGGGGACATGGAAAGGATCTTTATCGGCGGTGATTCTGCTGGTGCGCAAATTGCCAGTCAGCTGGCCGCCCTGCAATCTAATCCGGCTCTTGCAGAGACAATGGATTTGACGCCGGCTGTCACTGCCGAGCAATTGCGCGGGGCCTTGTTGTTCTGTGGATTATACGATATGGCCACCGTCCGCGAGTCGGGCTTCCCGAATATCGACTTTTTTTTGAACGCCTATACGGGAGCTGAAAGTTTCGAGACTTTTGGCAGCATCCACGAGATGTCTACCATTCAGCACGTAACACCTGCTTATCCGGACGTGTTTATATCAGCTGGTGACGCCGATCCGCTTGAGCCACAATCGGTAGCACTGGCCGGCAGCCTGCGCATCAAAGGTGTCGATGTCACTGAGGTCTTCTTCCGTGGCACTGATAAAAACCTGAAGCACGAATATCAATACGCCTTGGATACGAACGATGGCCAGGAAACTCTCCAGAAAACCTTAGAGTTCCTGCTTGAAGAAAGCCAAGTGCAAAAATAAAAGCTGTCCTACCGCATAAAGCAGTGGGACAGCTTTTCTATTGCTTAATGGGGCGTGACCGTTTGGCTGGATTGGACAGCTTGCGCCTCGCGCTTTCTTTTGCGTGACGGCAGCATATGAAAGACCACATTCAAACCAATCGCCGTCAAACTTCCGGCAACGATGCCATTGCTAGTCAGGATCTGAACACCAGCCGGCAATAACGCAAACAACTCAGGAACCACGGTTACGCCCAGGCCAAGGCCGACAGAACAAGCGACGATCATGGAATTTTCCTGCGACTCTGAAATGACGCCGCTCAGCATTTTGATGCCTTGCGCAATGACCATACCGAACATCGCGATCATCGCACCACCAAGGACCGGTGTCGGAATGATCGTGGTCATGGCGCCGATTTTCGGAACGAACCCTAGCACAATCAGCATGATCGCCGCGATAAAGATAATTTTGCGTGATTTCACACCGGACATTTGAATCAAACCGACATTTTGCGAGTAAGCTGTGTAGG
This sequence comes from Planococcus maritimus, assembly GCF_001687625.2. Classification (NCBI taxonomy): domain Bacteria; kingdom Bacillati; phylum Bacillota; class Bacilli; order Caryophanales; family Caryophanaceae; genus Planococcus; species Planococcus maritimus. Next base: position 302,284 of record NZ_CP016538.2, on the reverse strand, counting down.
GAAAGGCGTTGAATATTCCGCCAAGGAAGATGGCCAAACCTTCTGACCGGTAGCCTTTCGCCAAATCTTTTTCTTTGATTTCTTTTTTCGTGATGTCGCTGAGTGCGAAGTAGACCCCCGTCGATTCGACGAGCGATACAAGCGCTACTAGGATCATCGTAAGAATAGCAGACCATTCAAACGTCGGCATGCCGAAATAGAAAGGTTGCAGCATATGGAAGTAAGACGCTTCTGCAATTGGGCTGAAATCGACTTTTCCCATAAACCAGGCTGCTACCGTTCCGCCAATCAGGCCAAGAAGAATCGATACGGCACGCATAAAGCCGCGCGAAAACTTATAAATGAGAATGATGAAGGCCAAAGTCCCGAATGACAAAGCAATATTGGACAGCGAACCGAAATCTGCCGCGCCTTGCCCACCGCCCATATTATTGATGGCGACTGGGATGAGCGTGATGCCGATAATGGTGACCACTGAACCTGTGACGACTGGCGGGAAAAAGCGTACGAGGCTGCCGAAAAAGCCGGAAACGGCAATGACAAACAAGCCCGAAACGAGGATCGACCCGTAAATTGCCGAGATGCCATATTGGCCGCCAATGGCAATCATCGGACCCACTGCCGTAAAGGTACAACCGAGCACTACCGGCAAGCCGATGCCAAAATAACGCGAGTTGAATACTTGCAGCAGCGTTGCGACACCGCATAATAAAATATCAATCGACACTAGATAAGTCAATTGTTCAGACGTCAATCCAAGTGCTGCCCCGACAATCAAGGGCACGAGAATCGCTCCCGCGTACATCGCCAACACGTGTTGCAGTCCGAGTGCCGCTTCCCCGAAAGCTTTTTTCATCAGTTCGGCACCTCCCCGTAAAATTCTACGTGGCCTGGTTCCATCCATTTGATGTTGGCCAAGGTCTCGACCCGTATGCCTTTGTCACGCAGTAATTTCCCGCCTGGCTGGAAGCCTTTTTCGATGACGATGCCGATGCCTGCACATTCAGCGCCAGCCTGTTCGACGATATCGAGCAAGCCCAGTGCTGCTTGCCCGTTCGCCAGGAAATCGTCAATGATCATCACGACATCGTCTTTCCCTAGAAAATCACGAGACACAGAGATATCGTTCGTTTCATTTTTGGTAAAAGAGTGGACGGGGGCTGTGTATAATCCATCTGTCAACGTCAGCGATTTGCGCTTTCTCGCAAATACTACCGGCACGCTGAGCGAAAGCCCCGCCATGACCGCCGGCGCGATGCCGGACGATTCGATCGTCAAAATTTTTGTAATGCCCGCCGCCTTAAAGCGGGAAGCAAATTCTTCCCCAATCGCCTTCATCAAGGCCGGGTCAATCTGATGGTTTAAAAATGAATCGACTTTCAGGACCGCTTCGGATAATACCCGGCCGTCCGCTATGATTTTCTCTTCTAATTGCTTCATGTTTTCCGCTCCTTTTCCCGCATCCCCCGAAAAAAAGCCCGGAGGACGCGCATCCAATCATAACCATGAGTGGAGCAAGGTCCTCCGGGCTTTCCCGAAAGGAAACGCAAAAGGAAGCCGCACTAAAAATAGGCGGTTTCTTTTCGTTCCATTGCTTCCCATAGTCAGTCCGTTTACGGCGGACCGGTAGAAACTTGCGGGCCATATTCCCGCTATTATATGAGTGAATATTCTTTTGAATGCATTTATTATAGCATGCCCAAATGGCCATTCAAGAGTCGCATTAATTAAAAAACTATTCAGAATCAGTTGTTTCTTTTGTCCGCCTCACGCATATGCTTGTTCAGTTCGGCGCGGATCCGGTCCGGAATCGGTTCGCTTTGCTGCTGTGTCAGGTTGAAGTTTACGTAGACGGCACGGTTCTTAGCGCACAGGCGGCCTTCTTGATACAATTCTTCATACAACTCGAGGCTGCTGTTGCCCATGCGCTCAACCCAAGTATGGACTTCGGCGTCTTTGCCGAAAAACGCTTGCCCCGTAAATTCGAGTGTTGTTTTGACGATGACCATTTTCCACTTGGCAAAATCATGGTCCGGCGTGAACAGTTCAAATAGCGGATTGCGCCCCGCCTCGAACCAGACCGGTAAAGTTGTATTATTGATATGGCCGACCGCATCTGTTTCCGAGACACGAGGGGTAATGATGGTTTTGTACATGCCTACACTCCTTCAGGTTTGAGGGATTGAAAAAAAGCGCCTCTTAAAGAGACGCTTTTTTCTTACTTGCGTTTTTTGGTCGCGCGGCCGAGGATAAATGCCCCTGCCAAAGCTCCAATAGCGATATTGTTCTTTTTGGTGAAAACTTGTTTGACTACCAAATTCAAGTTTTGCGGGCGCTCTGCCAGGCGGCGCATGAAATAGGCATACCAGTCATCGCCGAATGGCACGTATGTGCAGAAATTATAGCCTTTATTGGCAAGTTCCCGCTGCAGTTCTTTGCGGAATCCGTAAAGCATCTGGAATTCAAATTTATCGTATGAAATATCATGTTCTTTGATGAAAGCCTCGACATGATTGATGATGTGGTGGTCGTGTGTCGCGATCGACGTGAATTTGCCGTTCAGCAAATGGTATTCAATCAGTTTGATGAAGTTCTCATCAATTTCCTCACGTGTCTGGTAAGCTACATCCGCAGGCTCTTTGTATGCGCCTTTAACGATGCGCAGACGGAAGTCTTTATGTTCCTGCAAATCGTCCATGGCACGGAAAAAGTAGGCTTGAATGACGGTCCCAACATTATCGTAGTCTTTCGAAAGCGTATTCAAAAGGTCGTACGAAGGCTGGACATGCCCGAAATCTTCCATATCGATATTGATGTGCATGTGGTAATTATGGGCAAGTGCGACAATGTCTTTCAAGTTTTCCAGGCAGAAATCATAATCGATATCCAAGCCGAGCTGTGTCGGTTTTAAGGAAATATGGGCATCGACTTTATTCTTATGGATCGCTTCGATCATATCCATGATGTTCTCTTTCGCTTCGAGCGCGGCTTCTTTCTCGAACACGAATTCACCCAAATTGTCGACCGTTGCGCTGATTCCCTGCGCGTTCAGACTGCGGATACTTTTAATGGTCTCTTCGATATTGGTCCCTGCCACTACGGTTTGGGCCCCCAATTTCAAGCCGTACTTTTTGGCCGCAGCCGTAAGGAGACGGTTTTGAGACAAGCCGATAAACACATCTTTTAACATTGATTTCCCTCCTGATACCATTCAACTGCGTTGATTTCAACAGTCCCAAAAAGGCCATGCCTCGAACGTTGTCAACTTCCTTCATTGTAGTCGTTTTTCTACCACTATGCATCATAATTTTTTAACAGTTTGCAGTGTTTGAAATACTTTTTTAAAAGCAGGTCAAAATATAGACAAAAGTGCCGGAATCGCTGGGGATTTCGGCACTTCGAACCATCATTTATTCAATTGCCAAAAGGAGTAATTCAAGCCGAGCGCAAACGCTACCCACACGATATAAGGCACCATCAAACTGCCGGCCAGCTTGTCGATTTGTTAGAACTCATACGCTGCCCAGATGATGGCGCCGAGAAGAGCCGCCATTTCAATGAGCGCGGTCCCACGCTGCCCCCATTTAAAGAACAAAAACGACCACAGGAAATTCAAGCCGAGTTGAAGTTCGTAGGGGTTCATCACTTGCCGCTCCCGCCCCTGTGGTTTGGCTATTTCCTGGGCACGGTATTTCGCGACGCCCATCATTTCGTAAAGCGCCGTCCAGACGACCGGAAATACCCACCCCGGCGGCGCGAATGAAGGCCTTTTTAGCCGGTCGTATTGTTCGCGGGTACTTCTATTGGCAAGCGCCCCGACAATTGAGCCGCCAACGACTGGAACCAAGATGCTTGCCGCCAAATTATTCACATGTATACGGCCATTCACTGATGCCACTTCCATGAAGTTCTCCTCCTTTTCCTAATAAGCCCGGCCTTCACGCCGGATATCGACTTTGTAAGTGAATTCCAGTTCTACTTTGACCAGTGGATGGATTCGGACGACAAATTCTACTTCTGTACTATTTTTTCGTTCATAATCATGGCTCGATGATTCCATTTCCCAAAACTGTCCGTAGATCGTATGTTGGACCAATAAACGGATGCTTTCTTGCTTGCCGTTTTCGATTTTATATACATAAGTGATGTATTCATAGACGCCATGCTTTTCGCGCAGCTTTTCATAACTATCGCTCGTAATGTCCAACGCTTTCCCGATATGAATGCACAAGTTTTTTCCTGGGGCCGTATGCGCGATTCGATCTTCCCCTGTAAAAAGCACTCCCCCCGATTCTCCGCTTTCGTATACTTTGACAATGCCTTCAGGGAGCGGCATGCCCAACCCGTTGACTTGCGTGTTACAGAATTCCAGTTGAATGTCGGCATGCGTAACACCTGAATGTATCTGGTACACCCTTTTGAACTCCGCTCCATGCACCGAAAACAGCGATAATTGCTTGAGCTGTTCATTCATAATGGTGACCGGGCGACTCACGGCATAAACGAAGCGATCGGTCAAAGCTTGCGCCGGCTTATTCGGTTCATGCATGCGCGAATACACAAGCGGTGAATCATTATTATTCGTCTCTTCTTCCCGATGAACCTCCCCAGCCACTAAACTCAGATCCGCCTCTTTGTAATGCGCGCCGCTGCGGTTCAGGATTTTCACCCAAGCCTTGAACTCGAATCCACGGTCGTTGATTTCCATCGTGTAATGGGCGTGCCATTCCAAGCTTTTGGTGACATACGAAACTTGAATGTCCTGGTCGACAGCTGCCGGCGCTATTTTCCAGACGAGCGCCGGCTTTAGCAATAAGCCTTCAGGCAGTGCTGGCAGGATCAATTCGCCGACGGGGTCGATGATGATCTCTTTCGTATCGGCCCGCTCGCCGATGATGCATTCTGCTACACTGAGCAGACGCATTTCCACTGCTTCTCCGGTTTCGCTGTTCCGCACATGGACGTTGCGATCGATATAACGTTCCAACAACTTGCCTTTACTGACTAAATCGTAGTCATAATTTTGCTCCAAGACATCAAGTCCATTCACGATAATGGAATCCGTCTCTATCCGCTCGGCAACATCCAGGAATTGCACTTCCTCCACCAAGCCGTCCGATTTTACATAACGGCTTTCCTGGATAAGCGCAAATCCTCCCGTGTATACCGAAATCGACAGACCGTTTTGCTGGCTTCGTGTAGACTGCAGTTTCATGGCACACGCTCCTTTTTGAATCGATTATTCACCCTGGCCAGACCTTTCTCTCACCTTAGCACATCTGAATGGCAACCGACCATTATTAACTGAATAATCAGTCATTAATTCGCAAGAAAAACCCACTCCGGAATTCACCTTCCGAAATGGGTTTTTAAATACGCAATGGTTTCCAAGCGCGCCGCGTCTGTTAGCGGCGATTTCTTTTCGTGGACCAATTCGCCGTAAAGCAATTCGCCGAGAAAACGGACCTCGCCTTCAACAGCGATTCCCGCTCCCGTATCCATTATTTTCAATTGAATATAGAGAGATTGGCCTTGCTCTACGTAATCAATAATTTGCACTCTCGCTGCCATTAGAACAATCCGAGCGCTTGCCCGTCTTCCGCCACGTCCATATTGAGTGCCGCAGGAGATTTCGGAAGACCTGGCATCGTCATGATGTCCCCGGTCAAACAGACGATGAAGCCGGCGCCGAGTTTCGGAATCAACTCCCGGATCGTCACTGTGAAGCCTTCTGGGCGGCCCAGTAATTTTGGCTGGTCGGATAAGGAGTACTGCGTCTTCGCCATACAAATCGGCAGCGCGTCCCAGCCGTATTTCTTCAATTCGGCCAATTGCTTCTGCGCTTGATCGGTCAACTGAACATCCGCCCCGCCGTAAACTTTTTGTACAATGGTCCGCAGTTTTTCTTCGACGGCGTCTTCTTCTGCATATAGATAAGTGAAATCTGCGCCTTGATCGAGCTGGCGTTTGACGAGTTCCGCAAGTTCGAGTCCGCCAGCTCCACCTTTAGCCCACACTTCAGTCAGCGCAATGGCAACTTCTTCCGCTTCTGCCCATGCCATCACTTGCGCGAGTTCTGCATCACTGTCTCCAGTAAATCGATTGAGCGCTACGACTGGCTCGATGCCGAACTGGCGGATTGTTTCCACATGCTTCGCCAAATTAACGATCCCCCGGCGCACCGCGTCTGCATCTTCATTGCTCAAGGCTTTTTTATCGACGCCGCCGTGCATTTTCAATGCGCGCACCGTCGCAACGATAACGACCGCATCGGGATGAAAGCCGCCTTTGCGTGATTTGATGTGCATGAATTTCTCAGCGCCGAGGTCTGCTCCGAATCCTGCTTCCGTGACGACAACATCCGCCAGGTTCCTAGCCGTATTCGTCGCCATCAAGGAATTGCAGCCATGAGCGATATTGGCGAACGGGCCGCCGTGAATAATCGCCGGCGTTCCTTCAATCGTCTGTACGAGATTCGGCTTGAACGCTTCCTTCAATAATAAGGCAAGCGCGCCTTGTGCTTCCAGATTCCTGACCGTTACCGGCTCGCGGTCATACGTATAGCCGATGACCATGCGCGCCAAGCGTTCCTTTAAGTCTTCTCGCGATGTAGCGAGGCACAGCACCGCCATAATTTCCGAGGCGACTGTGATATCGAAGCCATCTTCGCGCGGCACGCCTTGCGCCGGGCCGCCGAGGCCGATCGTCACGTGGCGCAGTGCGCGGTCATTCATGTCCAGCGAGCGTTTCCAAGTGATGCGCCGCGGATCGATTTTGAGCGTGTTGCCCTGATGCAAGTGGTTGTCGATCAATGCGGCGAGCGCATTATTCGCCGAAGTGATGGCGTGAATATCGCCTGTGAAATGAAGGTTGATGTCTTCCATCGGCAATACTTGAGCAAAGCCGCCGCCCGTTGCACCGCCTTTAACGCCCATGACGGGTCCAAGTGAAGGCTCACGCAGCGCCACCATGACCGATTCTCCACTTTGTTTCAATGCGTCCGCAAGTCCAACTGTCACCGTCGATTTCCCTTCGCCAGCCGGTGTCGGGCTAATCGCCGTCACCAACACGACTTTTCCATCTTTTGTGGTTTTCGGCAATTGGTTCACATCGATTTTCGCCTTGTATTTTCCGTATAATTCCAAAGCCTCTTCCGCAATCCCAGCGCGCTGCGCAATTTCCTGGATTGGCCGGATAGCCGCTTGTTTTGCAATCGTCAAATCGGTCATCGCCATGCATAGTCCCAACTTTCAATTTTTCTTCCCATTATAAACGGCATGACGGAAAACACAAGCCAGCCCTCCGCAAGAGAATTGCGCCGCCAACTAAAAAAACGCACCCAAAATCGGGTGCGTTTTCATCAAAAGCGCATTTCTTCAATGACCAAGAGTTCTGGAAAATCTGCTTCGATGCGATCTTGCAGTTCATACTCTTCCAACAAATCATAAAGTCCTTCATCTTCCAGCTTTAAAAACCGCGGGGTCTCCGGTTCGTCGTAATGGAAAAACTCCACAATGTATTTTTTCCGGCTGTTTCGGGCAATGCTGTAGACTTTAAAACTTTCGTATTCCACCGCTTGGCCAATCTCTTGGCACGCCAATACTGTTTCCGGATCCATCTTATCGAGGTGCATATAAAGAAAAGCTTCCGAACGCGTTTGTTCCGCTGAGATGGCCGCCATTTTATCGCTATGCCGGTTGATAAACCGCTCCGATAGGTCCTGGTGGAACGTTAGCGTCTCCCACTCCACTTGGCCTCGATGCTTTTCAATAAACCGTTCTGTTAGCTTTTGCCCGCGAGTCACTGCAAGCCAATCGACTTTATCCGCATGGCGGTCAATCAAGCTCATCGGCAATTTCTGACGATCGCTGAGCAATTGCCAATCCAACCGGTCCTGATGCTTCTCAATGAACATTGGCGATAGGCGTTTAGTAGAGACAAGGTGCCAATACTCCCGCTCATCAAAAGGACGGCCGTGCGTTTTCAAAGCTTTCAGCTGTTTAGCGGACAACTGATTTTCTTGAGTCTGCCATTTTTCCGAAGTAGAAAACTCTTCCAAAAAGCGCTCCGACAATTGCTGGTGAAGCAGGACTTCATCCCAGTAAAGAAAACCGCTGTATTGACGGATAAACCCTTCAGACAATTGCTGGTGCTTGGAGACTTCCTGCCAATGGACATTACGTACTTGGTCAGCCAGAAATTGTTCCGATAGCGGTTCTTCTTCGCTGATTTTTTTCCATGCGACTGAGCGCTTGCTCTCTATTCCTTTTTCTTCCATCAACTGTTCTAGGGTCTCATACATGACTACCACTCTTTCCTGAAAAGTATTATGTACCATACTAACACGCTGAGCCCCATAGTGAAAAAAGCCCGCCCACCGATTTTGTCGGTGGGCGGGCTAGTATTGACGCATGGCTTATTTTTGCTGATTCTGTTTATCGGTTAGTTGATTCTGTTCGTCGAGGTTTCTGGCACTATCTGTAAAAGCCTGTTGTTCTTCACGCAGCTCTTGCTCGCGGCGCTCTTCTTCCAGTCTTTCTTTGTTTTTGTCTCTTGCCATGTAGATCCCTCCTTATGTCTTATCCCCCGTATTCCCGTTCTTCATAAGCTCAAACAGGAAATTTCCTCCCCATCATTCGCTTGGTTTTTTAACAATCGCTACCGTACAGCGCGACACGCAAATTAGTCGTTCTTCTTCGTCGACGATTTTGATATCCCAAATCATCGTCGTGCGCCCTTTATGGAGCGGCGTGCCAATCGCTGTGACGACGCCGTCTTGTTTTCCGCGGATGTGGTTGGCATTGATCTCCAATCCGACCGCGATTTCACGTTCCTGGTCAATCGCGTGCCAAGTGCCAAAACTGGCCACCGTTTCCGCGAGTACGACCGATGCCCCGCCATGCAGTAAACCGAACGGCTGGTGCGTCGCCGCATGTACAGGCATCGTCGCGACGATCCGCTCCCCGGACTGCTCAGTCAGTTCGATTCCGAGCGCTCCCATGATTGTCTCTTCCACTGGTTTCATCTTTACCATGTTTGCCCTCTTTTCTTGCCGCCTTGTTAAGACGATAATTCTTTGTATTGTTCGCGCAATAAAAATTTCTGGATCTTGCCGCTTGCGTTGCGTGGCAGTTCGTCGACGAAACGGTACGAACGCGGCCGTTTGTAACGCGCAAGATTCTCGTGATTGACGCAGTATTCTTCCAGTTCCTGTTCCGTCAACGAGTGATCTTTCGAGACGACAAAAGCAAGTACAGATTCGCCCCATTTCTCATCCGGTATGCCAAGCACTGCCACATCCTGGACTTTGTCGTGCCCATGGAGCGCATCTTCCACTTCGCGCGGATAAATGTTTTCCCCGCCGCTGATAATCATATCATCGACGCGGTCGGCCACATATAAATAGCCCTGTTCATCCAGATAGCCAAGGTCGCTTGAGTGATACCAGCCTTTATAAAGCGCTTTTTCTGTCGCATCTTCACGCTGGAAATACCCCGCCATCATGCTCGGGCCGCGTACGATGATTTCACCGACTTCAAACGGCGCAAGCACTTCATCAGGTTCCGACGGTCCGTCTTCATTCGGCCGGACGACTCGGATTTCATGATTATAGGCAGGCTGCCCAGCAGATCCTGCTTTTTTCAATTGGTCTTCTTCCGCCAAAAAGGTGATGGCCGGGCCCATTTCTGTCTGCCCATAAGCTTGAATCAACTCTATGCCAAGAACTGCCTTGACGCGTTTAACGAGCACGGGTGCCATTGGAGCAGCGCCGTACAAACCACGCGTTAGAGTCTTCACTTTCTGCTGGGCACCATCGATTTCAGCGATCATGCTCCACATCGTTGGCACTGCAAACATCACCGTGACCTGTTCTTGTTCAATGGTATCCAGTGCCAAGAACGGATCGAATTGGTGCATGATGACACTCGATGCCCCCGCCTGGACACGCGGGATGATGTTGCAATGCAATTCCGCACAATGAAACATCGGCGCCGCGACCAAACCAATATCGTTCTTTGTGGTTTTGAGCATCGCAATGCACGTCATGCTCTGTTCGGCCATGCTGCGGTGCTGGTGAATAACACCTTTTGGACGGCCTGTTGTTCCACTCGTATACATAATGGCGTAGGTATCCGATTCATCCACTTCAACACCCGGGTCTTCTGCCGGGGCCTCCGCGACTTGTTCATGATAGTTCCTGGCAAAGGATGGCGTGTTGCCATCGATCGTCCAGAACTGGACGGCTGGAAACTGCGGCGCAATCGCTTCTACAACCCCCTCAAGCACTTCTTCGAACAACACCACTTCAGGCTTGGCGTCTTCTAGGATAAAGGCCAGTTCTTCGGCCTTAAGCCGGAAATTAATCGGGTTGAAAATCGCGCCAATTTTGGCGCAGGCAAATAATGTAGTCGCCAACTCTTGGTTATTGAAAAGATACGTAGAAACACGATCTCCTTTAGCAACACCAGCTGCCGTCAGCGCATTCGCCAAGCGATAGACATCCTCTTGCCACTGAGCATAAGTCCAGCGCCGATTTCTTCTTAAGTCGACAAACGCTTCACGTTCCGGGTGCAAGGAAACCGTATGATCAAATATACTGCCGAGTGTCGCATACATTATTTTTTCCTCCCTCTACTGAATAGTGATTCACAAACAAACTACTTCCATAATGTCAGATTTGCATAAATATTTCAACAATTGTTTTAGGTACAAATTTGTTTTGAGTCACATCTAATAGACTAAAAGAAATTTTTACCATTAATATTTTTATAGTCAAAATAAAACTCTAAATTATGACTTTAGAGTTTTGTAACACAAATGTAATATAAAACTTATTGCCTATATTTATGAAACTGAATACACTTAAAGAAAATTGCGTACGCAAATTATGTTGCGAACATCAAAAGGGGAATGAGCATGAAGAAGCTGATCGGCATGGCAATCACGGCAGGAGTCCTATCCTTAGCACTTGGGGCTGCAGATACAGAAGCAAGTTCATACACAATTAAACCAGGCGACACATTATGGAAAGTGGCTTCAAGCAACCACGTTTCTGTAAGTAACTTAAAAACATGGAATCGCCTCAGTACTGATTCTATCTATCCAAACCAAGTTTTGCGTCTGACTTCACCATCTGCAGTGAGCACTCCAGTACCAGCCGCACCAGCCGCCACCTCGACGAGCACTTATACCGTCAAAGCCGGCGATACCTTGTATAAAGTTGCGAATGCATATTCCACATCTGTGGCAAAAATTCAGCAATTGAACAATTTGAGCACTTCTACAATCTATATCGGCCAGAAGCTCAAAGTCAGCGGCACGACATCGGTTGTCGTCGCATCGCCTACACCTGCTCCGGCCGCACCACCCGCACAAACAAACACGACTACATACCGTGTTGTCTCAGGCGACACGCTTAGCAAAATTTCCAGAAGCTATAATGTATCCGTTACCCAATTGATGAGCTGGAACAATTTGAGCAACTCGACGATCCACGTCGGCCAAACATTGAAAATCCAAGGAAGCACGACTGCTGCTCCTTCACCTGTGCAAGTTTCCAATCCGGCTTCTTCTTCGAAAGTAGACCAAGTCCTTTCTATCGCACGCACACAACTTGGCGTGCCTTATGCATGGGGCGGCGCGACCTCGAGCGGTTTCGATTGCAGCGGGTATCTATACTATGTTTATAACCGTGCGGGAATCACGATTCCACGCACCAACACGATTGGCTATTACGCAAGTTCCTTTACCGTCAGCTCTCCTCAACTAGGAGATTTGGTATTCTTTAAAAATACGTACCGTCCGGGAATTTCCCACGTCGGCATCTATGTCGGCAACAATAGCTTTATCCATGCCGGCGGAGATCGCGTCCAAATCACGAGCCTCAACGACAGCTACTGGGGCAAGCATTTCGACAGCTACAAACGCCTTAATGCGATGAAATAATTATGAATATGAAAAAGCTCCGGAATTTTTCCGGAGCTTTTTTGCGTTTCGGGAAGCAAGATCCCTATTTTTCTATTTTCCTTCAATCGCTGTTACGATTTGCTGGGCCAAATCTTTGCCGTTTTGAATGCATGCGCCGATACCGACCCCGTAATAGGAGGAACCTGCCAGATAGACGCCAGGGTAAGCGCCCGAAAGTCGCGCTTCAAGCGACATGACCGCCGTTTTATGGCCCATATGGTAGTTTGGCATGAGCTCGTTCCACGGCGTTACTTCGACGACCGAAGGCGTTTGCTCGATGCCCAGACTTTTCTGGACATCTACCTTGGCTTTTTCGGCAAGTTGTTCATCCGTCGCGTTTTGCAATTCAGCGAATAGCGGATTGATGCTCTTGTAAAACAAGCGTACCAATAATTTATGCTGCGCCGAGGTATGCGGCCATTTACGGCTCGTCCATGTGCAGGCATTGCACACCAAATCACTGCCTTCCGACACGATAAAGCCGGTGCCATCTGCCGGCAATTGGTCATCTGGCAAATCATATCCCAAGTACACGCTGATCAAAGACGAATTAAGCAATTGGCCAAATTCCTCATCAAGCGTCTCATCTTTCACCAAGGCTTGGGCGTGCTGGTGCGGAATCGCCAAAATAACGAAATCCGCCTCGCTCGATGTCCCGTCTGAAAAGCCTATTTTGTAACGGCCATCTTGTTTGTCCAAAGAATTCGTCTCGATTCCTTTTCGAATCACTGCTGTTTCCATTTGCTGTTCGAGACGGTCGATCAATGCGACCATGCCGCCATCGAAAGAAATGAATTTTTTATTCGCCGCCCCTTGGAATGTCTCTTTATGCGCTTCGAATCCTTTGATGATACTGCCGTAGTCATTTTTGTAATCAATCAAATAGGGCAAGGTCGACGCTAAGGTGAGCTCGCGCAATGAACCTGAATAAACGCCGGATAAGACAGGCGCAATTTGTTGGTCCACCAACTCTTTTCCAAGAAACGCCTCCAGGAATTCCCCAATCGAGCTGTCTTTGGTAAAACGGTCGTTGACAGTTTCAAAGTCTTGCATCGCCCGTTCTTTCCCTTGTTGCGACACGAGTGTCGAGCTAAATAATGCTTCACGGTCCATCGGGATACCGAATACGGTGTTTTTGGGAATGGCGTGTAGCTTGTTATCGGTATACAGATAAGAAATGCCGGTCCCGTTGTAAACCATCTGTTCTTCGAGACCGAGCTCTTCAATAAGCGGCAGTACACTGGCGTGGCGTGCGACGATTGAATCCGCCCCCACTTCCATCGCAAAACCGTCTTTTTTCACCGTACGGATCTTCCCGCCCAGTTGCTCTTCCTTTTCAATCAATTCGAGTTCCAATTCGAGCCCGTGCTGCTGTTTCATCCGCTCTAAATAATGCATGGCGGAAAGGCCTGTAATTCCTCCACCGATGACCACGGCTTTCTTCATCCGAATCACTCCTTGCTTATATATCAAACTAAAGAAATCTAAATTATCAAAAGACGAACTATGTTAATGGTGTCTAAATGGAGCAAAACCGCGGAGACTCCCGCGGGAAAGCGAGACAGGCAAGACCCCGCAAGGCGCAAAGCGACTGAGGAGGCTTGGCGCTCGCCCGCAGGAAAGCGTAGCGGTTTTGCGGAATGTTATGAAGTCTTAACTTCAACTTATATAGTAATTATTTTATCAAGAAACCAGTATTCCGACAGAAGGCAATATGTCATTTTCAACACGATTTTAGCCATTCATGGTAGGATTTAACCGAAGGCATTAAAAGGATAGGAGAGGTTCAATTTGCTGAATCCAATTGACCAATTGATCATGGAAAGAAGATCGATAAAAAAATTCAAACCCGACGCTGTCGATGTCGAAGAAATCATCGAGCTGCTCAATGTCGCCAAATGGGCACCTAACCATAAAGTAAACGAGCCTTGGCGCTTCCAGCTGTACGCTGGTGCCGGAAAAGAAAAATTCGTCCAGGCATTTCTCGAGTCGATGAAAACACCGGACGGCGATATCCCGCAAAAAGCGCTCACGAAAGCCCAATACTTCCGAGACATTCCGCTCCATCTCGTCGCCATTATGCCAGTTGATCCTCGCCAACGACGTTTCGACGAAGACTACGGAGCGCTTAGTTCCATGCTGCAAAATTTCCAATTGGCTGCTTGGCAGCGCGGCATCGGCATGATTTGGCGCTCAAACGACTGGATTTACAACCCCGTCTTCCGTGAGGCAATCGGAGTGGAACCCGGCGAGAAAATCGTTGCGACCATGATGATGGGCTATCCTGCACACGTACCAGAAAAACAAGCACGTACCGATGTGCGCGAAAAGCTCGAAATCATCGATCAATAATCAAGAAAAAGAGCATCAGCTTTGATGCTCTTTTTTCTGTTCTAAGACTGATAAAGCCCCGACAGCACCGGAATATTCGCCATTGTCTGGGAATAGTGGCGTCGAGCCGCGCAGTATGGTGTAGCTGGTGACGACTTCTTTCAACAAAGCATTGTCGCTGAAGGAAGAGCCAATATAGACAATCGTCGAACTGCGGCATTGGCGCGCTGCATGAACACTGACCGTACTGACTGTTTCACCGACCAGACCAATGACTGTCGCCAGCAATTCCTCTTTCGACAATTCATGGGAAATGGCAAACAAGTCCTGGCCAAAATTACTGGCCGTCAACTCACCCGAAATGGGCGGCTCTTTGCCTTCATAGATATGCTTCACTTTCAAATCGATGCGTTCGCGCGAGCCGCGCTTAGCGTGTTCAACGATTTCATCAAAGCTGGTGATGCCTGTCAATAAATGGCTGAGGCCGATCAACGTCCCGCCTCCAATGCCTGTGCCGCCTAGGCGTTCCTGTGAATTGTCCTGCACGCAATGAATCGATGTGCCCGTTCCGACATTGGTGACCAAATAAGCTTCATGGTGAAGTCCCATGCGTTCGAGCAATACTTGAACACCTAAGTGAGTCGCTTCAAATTCCACCATTTCCTGGACCGGCTGTTCCAGCAAAGAGGCTAGCACACCTGACTTTCCGCCAGTCACACATACTTCACTAACCGGCAGCCCATTAATCCACTCTGCTACTAAACCGATGTCAGCAATTGGGTGTTTCGCAAACTGGACCTCACCCTCATCGGTATATGCCACTTTGATCAGTGTCCCGCCCGCATCTATTCCGACTTTCATCTATTTGCACCTTCTCTTCTTAAAAGCACTTTTACTGCCTTACAATAGTTTTTAACATATGGAGAAATTCTAACATATTCGCGCTATAAGCGGGAGGAGTTTGCCCAGTTCCGCTTTGCCCGTCTGTGAATTTTCGCTTTTTAGGATTGAACACTCAAAATAGGGGAATAGTATTTTCAGCAGCCTGTTTAATAACTCGGACTGAATTTTCTTTGCTTTTGCAAGGAAGATTTTGTGGGAGGTGATTAAATGGGGAAAATCCAGGGAATACCGAAATTGCTTGAATACTTAGAGCAGCGAAGTTGCCCCATGACAGAGGAGCAGATTCAGCAACTCCTGTCGAAACGAACCATTCCGCATGCCCGCCCTTATGGCGACATGATCCTGTTCGACACAAACCATATTGAATGGTGGATTGAAGAGCAGCGGAAAACGGATAAATTAGTGACGGATTAAATGCAAAAAACCCTCAGACTTTGTGTCTGGGGGTTTTTGAATGTTTGCTGTTAACGGCCCGAGCCATTGCCATAGGAATTGCTGAGAATCTTGAACAATTGCTCGAATTTATTCAGAATATCGAGCGCCAGCAGGCCATTGCCTTCCGCCGTCTTCGGATAGCCAAGAGGAATCGTGCGCCGGACAAGCTGGGCATACAATTCCGCCTCGGTCAGCTCCCGGTCAAACTCACGCTCGGAAATATTGCGGATCAATGCTAAAGCTCCCGATACATGCGGCGTCGCCATCGAAGTACCGGATAAGCTGGCGTATTTCCCTTCCAGATACGTCGAATAGATGTTGATGCCCGGCGCGACCAAATCGATTTCGTTATTGGTATTGCTGAACGGGGCGATGCGGCGGTCGAAATCGACAGCGCCCACTTGAATGACTTCGCCGTAAGCACCCGGATAAGCGAATTCATCCGTATCGTATGCATCGTCTCCTTCATTGCCGGCTGCGCAAATAACCGGGATTCCGGCGTCCACTGCGCGCTTGACCGCTTCGTATAACTCCGGATGGTCTTCAGGGCCTCCGAGCGACATCGAAATAATCGTGGTCTTTTCCCCGTTCGGGCCGCGCCAATCGATGGCGTAATGAATGCCCGCAATAATGCCTTCGTAACTGCCGCTGCCTTGTTTATCGAGCACTTTGACGACAAGTAAATCGGCGAGCGGCGCGACACCGACCACACCGTCTTCATCCGTAAGCGAAGCAGCAATCGTCCCGGCTACATGGGTGCCGTGGCCGTTGTAATCCTCAAACTGTTCAGGGTCTCCAGCGTCATCGTGTGTGAAATTACGGCCGCCCACAATCCGCGCTGACAGATCGGGGTGGTCGCTCTGGCAACCGGTATCCAAGACAGCCACAACATTGCCTTTGCCGTGTTCGGCGCTTTCCCACACTTCAGGAGCCTGAATCATCCGCACCCCCTCCGGAATGCGTGGCGGGGCTGCCGTCACTTGTTCAACGCGGTATGGAATCAAATGAATATTGTTCATCGAAAATTCCTCCTTCAGCTCGTTTCGTTCATTCTACCTGATAGCCGCAGTTAAAATCAAACATTTGTTCGCTTTTTGAATTGGAAAGTTCTTGTTATTAATTTCGAGAAAGAGACAGGAATTTCCTTCTTATTGAAGAACACAAGAAAGACACCAAAAGATGAGGAGACCTAAAATAATGACAACTTGGCTATTGTACGGAGCGACAGGCTATACAGGAAAATTAATTGCACAAGAAGCTGTTGAGCGTGGAATGCGGCCCGTGTTGGCTGGACGCAGCAAGGAAAAAGTACAGCCGCTCGCCGAAGAACTCGACTTGGAATTCCAGATTTTCGAATTAAATGACCAAACAGCTGAGCAGTTGGCAGGCATCGACCTTGTGCTTCATTGCGCAGGGCCTTTTGAGAAGACCAGCAAACCGATGATTCACGCTTGCCTAAAAGCCGGCGCTCATTACCTCGATATCACGGGGGAAATCAGCGTTTTCGAACACACCCATTCCTTGCACGAAGAAGCGCTGCAAAAAAACATCATTTTATGTTCTGGTGTAGGCTTTGACGTTATCCCGACCGACTGCACTGCTTTAAAGCTAAAGCAGGCTTTGCCTGATGCTATCGAGCTCGCACTTGGATTTGATTCGGACTCAGGCATCTCCCCCGGTACCATGAAAACGATGGTCGAAGGGCTAGGTGGCGGCAATACCGTCCGTAAAGAAGGCCAATTGACGGATACTGCGATTGGTAAACAACAGCGACTGATCGATTTCGGGCGCGGAAAGAAATCTGCCATGGCGATCCCTTGGGGAGACGTGGCCACCGCTTATTACACGACCGCGATTCCGAATATTTCAGCATGGATTCCAACACCCAAAGCAGCTATTTATGCAGCACGGCTCATGAACGTGGCGAGTCCTTTGCTGTCTTCCGAAAAAGTGAAGCAGCCTTTATTGAGATGGGTCGAACAAGGTGTAGAGGGACCAAACCAGGAAGAACGCGCTGGCAGTGCCGCGTATATTTGGGGCCAAGCCAAAAATGCAGATGGCGTTGTTAAAACGTGCCGGATCCGCACTGCGAATGTTTATGACCTGACCGTATATGGAGCGCTCGAAGTGACACAGCGCTTATTATCAGGTGATTATGCAAGTGGCAGCTGGACGCCCGCTGCCTTGTTTGGACCGGACTTGCTCGAAAGCTTGCCAGGATCCGGCCGCTTTGAAATCGACAGCTTCTACCCTGGCAACGCCAACTAAATTTAAGCAAAATTAAAAGGCTGACGAAATATCAGCCTTTCATAGATTGTCAAGAATGTTTAGAAATCGTATTTTCCGAAGCTTATCGCTCGCTTTCCGTGGGCTCGCGCCCAAGCCTCCTCAGCCGCTTCGCTGCTTGCGGGGTCTCGGTCGTCTCGCTGATCCACAGGAAAGATAAGGTTGACCTACGGGAGACCTTATCTTTGCGAAAGTAATGCGCAGCATTATTGAGCAGAAGGGCTTACGAGCGGACACTTCTCCAAATACTTAGAGAGGTTACTGATTTTTAAATGTTGAAAAGATGCTTCCAATTTAATTCATAACTGATTAATAGACTTCTTCAACACTCTGAAAAAGGCTGACTATGCGTCAGCCTTTTAGTAATTGCATGCGTTTATTGAATAAGGTTGGATAAGATAAATATCCGAGGAAAACGCTTGTGACAGCCGCTGTCGTCAACAATAAGAACATGATTAGCAACTGGAACTGCACCGCTTGGATCGGGTCTGCGCCCGCGATGATTTGCCCGCTCATCATGCCGGGCAACTGGACGAGTCCAACGGTTTTCTGGCTCTCAATCGTCGGGATCATACTCGCTTTGATCGAATTGATCAACTGGCGGTGAATTGCTTGTTTCGGCGTTCCGCCAAGCGACAAGATCAATTCGGTCTGGTCCTGATGATCTTCAACTTCCGCTGTGAAACGGTTCAAGAACAAGATCGACAGCACCATCGAGTTACCGATCACCATGCCGCTGATCGGAATGATGTATTGCGCGGTAGCCGGTGTAATATTAAAGCCGACCAAAATCCCTTGCGTCAATACTTCCACAAAAATCAGGGTGACGGCGATTTTCCAAGTAATTCCTTGGATGGCCGCCCCTTTTTTCTGCGCGTTATGGGTGGCCGCTACAATCATCAGTGCAACCATCAAGAAAATATATAGCAAACTTTCGGAGTCGAAGACGAATTTCAGCACATACCCGACGGCGAGCAGTTGAACAATCGAACGCAGCGTCGCAACGGTCATGTCCCGTCCGAGTCCTAAATTCAATGTTTTCGATAAGAGCAAAGGAATGAGAACAAAAATGAGCGTCAGTGATAAAGCCCAATAACTCATGACACCACCCCTTTCACGAACTCTTCCACACGGTCGTTTTTAGGATCTTCTAGCAAGGAACTTTCGCCAGTTTCCACTACCTGGCCATCCATCATGACCCATGTATAGTCGCCGATTTCGAGCGCTTGTTGAAGGTTGTGGGTGATCCAAATGATCGTCGTGCCGTATTTTCGGTTGATCTTGCTGATTAGCTCTTCCACTTCATGCTTAGAGGCGCGGTCAAGCGACGACGTGATTTCATCCATCAACAAAATCTCCGGCTTATTGACGAGCGTTCTTGCGATGGATACTTTCTGGCGCTGCCCGCCTGACAATTCTTTTACTTTACGGTCCAGCAAGTCACCTTTTAAGCCCACGTCTTCAAGCAGCTCTAGGGCATCTTCTTTCGCTAGTCGCTGCCCTTGCAAGTCCAAAGGCAAATTCAAGTTTTCATAGACCGTGCCGCTGATCATCGGTGCGCTCTGCAGCGCCATCCCAACCATTCGGCGCAATTCCACGGGATCGTAATCGCCAATCGCTTTGTCTTTGACAAAAATTTCGCCATTTTCCGGGGAAATCAGGCTATTGCACAATTTAAGTAAAGTCGACTTCCCGGCCCCCGAAGGACCTACTAAAGTCGTGATGCGGCCTTGCGGAAATGAACCGGTAATATTGCTTAAAATCTCTGTGTCTCCGATGCGGTAATCCACATGCTGAAAATGGAGCGCTGGTTTGTACTGGGTGCTCATGCCCACACCTCCTAAATCTTCATTTTCTTATTTATAATTATTATAATGTAGCTATCATAGCACAACTTGATAAGCGAACCAAGTAATTGAGAATAACTATTTTTAATTGATAATACATATCAATTAAGCTGATTTCACAGTGGTTTTAAACGATAATTATTATCATTAAAACTAAAAATCCTTGCCGTAAATTCCATTCGGAACTTCCAAGTCGTCTCTTTCAAAATATGTGTCTAGGCCTGCATTAGTCAGCGTAAGCGTTCCCTATCCGGTGCGCATTCGTTTCCCGTATCCATTTCCCCTTCCCTGCCATTCTACTCAAAAAAAAAAAGAAGCCCGAACTTCCGGCTTCTCAATAATTAGCGTTTTTCAGTTTTTTGAAAGTCTTCACGAAACGATCAGGGTCTCTTGGCACTTTGTAGGTCAAGACGCCGCGATACGTATGCAAATACAATAGATTGGCATTATCAGAAAACGTTTTATAAGAAATGTCCCAAACGTGCATCAAATTGAATTCTTTCGTCGAGGCAATCAATTTATCTTCGTATAAATGAATTTCGTATTCGGTGTGGATGATTTTCATCTGGCCGGCTACAATCGAGCGTTCCGTGTCAACGTACGTAATGGAAGACAGCGAGCTTTTCGGATCCATTCGGTTCGCCTCCCGGCTGTTTTTCTAAAGTCTACTGCACCCGCGCCGGTCTATGCAACTGATACGCAGCCTACATTTCATCGAAATATTCGTTTATCAAATCCCCGCATACCCCGATAGCTGCAGCGCTGCCTTCACCCGCAGCAATAACGAGTTGCGACGGGACAATCAGCGAAGCGTCCCCAGCCGCATAGACATTCCAGACATTGGTTCGTCCGTAGTCGTCGGTCAAAATGCCGCCATGCTCGGTTTGCTTGCAGCCGAGCTCTTTGGCAAAATTCGTGGCGTGGCTCCATAAAGGTGTCACGAACCCGGCACTGCGGTCGATCAAGGTGCCGTCTTCGAGCCGGACGCTTTGCAGCTGGCCGTTCTCTCCTTCAAGGCCGGAAATCGGATCTTCGTAAACTTTGATGCCTTTGGCGAGCAGTTTTTGCTTTTGCTCCTCTTCTAATCGCCCTTCTCCGTTCGTGAAAACCGCCAAGTCACGGCTCCACGTATAGACTTCCTTTGCCAACGTGAAGACTTTTTTATCAGCGATGACCGCGAGCGGCTGATCGCGCATTTCCCAGCCATCGCAATATGGGCAGCTGAATAGGCTCGTGCCGTAGAACTTCTCAATATCTGGCACGTTCGGCAGCTCTTCTTTTAAACCAGCCGCAATGATGATTTTAATGCTATGAAAAACCTTTCCACTAGCGGTCGTTAATTCATAATGCGTTTCCGAAATTCGGTTAATTTGGACGACACGCTCGTTTTCTGTTTGGACGCTTCCGTATTTGCGGATTTCTTCGCGTCCTAGCCGCTTGAGTTCCTCCGGACAAACCCCGTCCCTCGTAATGAAGCCATGCGCTTCGCGGGTCACCAAATTGCGCCCATTATCGTCATCAAATAACACAGCTTTCTTTCTCGAACGGCCGAGCACCAACGCGGCATTCAAGCCTGCAGGTCCTCCGCCAATAATGGCACAATCGTATCGCATAGCGTTCATCCTTTTCTACTGTCGTTTCCTCCCTCTTCCCGCTTCACTTTTTCGCTAAACAAGATACCTGCTAAAAAAACCGATTGCCAGGGACTCTCCCAGACAACCGGTTTCTGACTGCATTCTCTTTAATGCTCGCTTTATTATTGAATCAATTCACGCAAGGCCTGTACGAAAAATTCGTTTTCTTCCTGTGTGCCGATTGAGACTCTCACGTATTCCGGAAGGCCCCAACCTTTGCCATAGCGGACAATCACGCCTTTTTTCATCAGCTCCTGGTAAAGTGTTTCGCCTTCATCGCCTAATTTAACCAATACGAAGTTCGCCATGCTCTTCGTATACGGGAGGCCCAGTTCTTCAAAGGCTCCATATAGATACTCGAGCCCGCGGGTATTGATTTCACGTGATTGCGTCACGTGCTCATGGTCTGACACTGCGGCTGTCGCAGCGAGCTGCGCCAAGGTATTGACGTTAAACGGCTCTTTCACTTTTAAGATCGACGTAATGATTGAATCCGCCGCGATTCCGAACCCAACGCGCACCCCGGCAATGCCGTAGATTTTCGAGAAGGTTTTCAAGGTCAATAGCGGGTAGCCTTGGCGGATGAATTCGGTGCCATCCGTGTAATCTTCTGCGTCCGCATAATGGCTATATGCAGCATCAAAGACTACCAATGTATCGCCTACAGCGTCCAATAACTTCTGGACATCCTGTTTCTTCATATAAGTCCCAGTTGGGTTGTTGGGCGAGCAAATGTAGATGATTTTCGTTTTGTCGGTCACTGCCGCGATCATGGCGTCGACATCGAATGCGAAGCCTTGTGCAAATGGCACTTTCACGACCTTGGCACCCATAATATGCGCACCAAAATCATATTCGCTGAAAGATGGATCCGGCACGATAATTTCATCGTCTGGTTCTAGGAAGGCTTCCGAGATGAGCGTGATCAGTTCATCCGCGCCATTTGTCGGAATCACTTGCGTTTTTTCAACGCCATGCTCTTTGGCAATCGCCGCCTTTAAGTCACTAGCATCAGCATCCGGGTAGCGGTTCAAACCGAGTACGCCTTGTTCGATGGCTTTGACAGCCTGTTTCGACGGGCCAAGCGGATTTTCATTCGATGCCAATTTAATGACGCGCTCCAAACCTAATTCTTGTTGTACTTCCCAAATCGGCTTGCCTGGTGAGTAAGGCTGGATGTGATCCAAGGTTTTACGTGCTTTGATATTCTCCAAATTCGCCATTATGTACGCCTCCGTCATCTAATTTTAATCATGCTGAATGAATATGTACTGCCACCGATAATGATACCATTAAAGCTCGATTTGCTGCATATCCACTCTAGTCAAAGAAAAATAATAGTCTCTATTATTACAGAAAAATCTCTTTCCTGAAAGGCGCACGGCCTACAATTTGAAACCCTTACCTAAATGTGGTTTACTTTAACGAGACTGACGAAAGAGGAGTTTTCACATGATTAAAAAAATGACATTTGTTTTTGCCCCATTCGCCCTCGCCTTAGTGCTCGGCGCATGTTCTGATAATGAAGAATCTGCCGCTAACGAAGAAACAGCGGCTCCAGAAACCGAACAGACTGAAGAAGGCACTGAAGAAGGCACCGAAGAAGCAGCTCCGGCTGAATCGGTACTTGAACTTCCTGAAGAAGACGCCGTCGTGGCAGTCGTCAACGGCGAAGAAATTCAAGGAAAAGTGTACAATAGCGTGGCTCGCCAGTTCGAATCCACCTTGCTTTCCCAAGGACAGGACCCATCAACTGAAGAGAACCTTCAATTGATCGAAGATGAAGCAATGTCTGTCGTCATCGGCAACGCGGTTCTCTTGCAAGATGCCAAAGAAAAAGGCCATGAAGCAGATGAAGCTGTCGTCGAGGAGCGCATGGAAGAATTGAAAGCCAATTTTGAAGACGAAGACGCCATGAACGAAGCGCTTGCTGAGACCGGCTTTACTCTTGAAGAAATGGAAGAGCAATTGCGTGAACAGCTCGTCTACGAAAGCTATATGGAAAACGAAATCGATGCACCTGAAGTGACCGATGAAGAAGTCCAGGCAGCTTATGACCAATTCGCTGAAAGCTCAGAAGAAGAAGCTCCGGCTTTCGAAGAAATGGAACCGACCATCCGACAGTCGTTGCAAGAACAAAACGATCAGGAAGCTACATTTGCACGCGTCGAGGAACTGCGTGAAGACGCTGAAATTGAAGTGAAACTGTAAACTCAAAACCCCTCGCCTTAATGGGCGAGGGGTTTTTTTCGGGCTCTTATACTTAAAACCTATTCAGCGAGACGCTCTTTACAAAACGCCAACACTTCCTGTTCTTCTTCTTCGTCTAACGCAAAATCCAGCGGTTTTTCACTTTCGCTGTCGATAAAATGATAATCGGCAATACGCGCGATGCCATCTTCCACTGCCAAGATCAAGCGCAGGTCAAGACCGCCCGGACGGTACAGCTCGTCTTCTTCGTCCACCTTGATCGCCATCGTATACTCAAAGCGCTCCCCTGCCAGGATGCCAGTCGGGTCTTGCAATTTTTCTACTTCGTAATTAATGATTTCCATTATTGCACCTCCATTGCTCTATTTTAGCTTTCATCCGGCCATTTGAATAGCATAGCGGAAAGCTTGGGCGTTTAAATGAAAGAGATACGGGAAAACACCAAGCAGACATAAAAAATTAGGAGTGGATTTTGATGAAAGTATTAGTTCTAGGAGCAAATGGCCAAGTAGGCCGCAATATTGTAGAAGAATTAACCGAAAAAGGCCACGACGCGGTAGCGATGATCCGCAAAGAAGAGCAGCGCGAAGAGATGGAAAAACGCGGCGCGAAAAAAATCGTCCTTGGTGACTTGGAGAAAGATTTCAGCCATGCATTCGACGATGTCGACGCAGTCATTTTCGCCGCAGGATCAGGCCCGAACACAGGCGCTGATAAAACCTTGACGATCGACCTATGGGGCTCTGTCAAAGCAGCAGATTACGCGAAGCAAAAAGGCGTCAAACGCTTTGTCCAACTTGGTTCGGTCGGTTCTGACAATCCGGAAGCAGGTGGCGAGGAAATGAAGCCTTACCTCGTGGCGAAGCGTACAGCGGATGATCTTCTTTTACAAAGCGGCCTCGATTATACAATCGTACGCCCAGGGCCATTATCAGATGACGAGAAAACTGGCCACATCGAAGCAGTCGCACACTTTGAGTCCTTCGAAAACCGTTCGATTCCACGTGCAGATGTAGCACGTACACTCGCTGAAGTGGTCGATCGTAAAAACACCTACGGAAAAGTCTTCGAAATCCTGCAGGGCGAAGCTGACATCGCTCAGGAACTCGACCGCCTGTAAGCTTTAGGCAGATGGCGTTCACGGCATTTCTATGGTAGACTAGCTTTACGATAATAGAGGACGTGATAACATGATTAATATTCAAGCACCGAAAGCTGACATTACGATTACTCAGCGCAAACAAGAAATTCAAGGCGATGAAGCAGTCATCAAACCACTTTTTGGGTTTATTGACTTGCATGAAATCCCGCGCGATAAAGGCGGCATCATCCAGTTCTTCAATCACAGCGGCGAGTTATTGTTTGTCGGCAAAGCCCGCAAACTGCGCCAGCGCGTGAAAAAGCATTTCGAAGACAATGTCTCGCCATTGAAAAACCATCGCGATGAAGTTCACCGCATTGCGGTTTCCATTGTGGAAGACCCAATGGAACGTGAAATTTATGAGACTTACCTGATCAATACAGGAAAAGCGAAATACAACGTCGATAAAGTATTTTATCGCGACTAAGACAAACGGACGCTCCGAATAGAGCGTCCGTTTTTTTGTTTCCGGCTTTGCCTCCCCTATCCTGGCGCTTAGATTTTCAACTAACCGGACTCAAATAAATCTTTTCCCAGGTTTTATGAGACTGTGAAAAAGGAATAGTAGTGTAAAATCACGTTCTTTGGAGGAACTTATTATGTCTACACACGCCAAGCCAGTCCCAGCAGCCGATTGTCATAGCGAATATGGCACCTTGCGCCATGTGCTCCTATGCCCGCCGCGTTTCATGGAAATCAGAGACGTTATTAACGATGTGCAAAAGCAATATAAAGACGAAAACATTGACGTTACGAAAGCCCTTCGCCAACACGATAATTTTGTGGAGGCGCTGGCTAAAGAAGGCGTGGATACGGCTTTTTTGGAAGCTTCGGAAGAATATCCAGAGCAAGTATTTACACGGGACATTGGCTTTACGATTGGCGACACAGTTTTCATCAGTGAAATGGCCGCCGAAGTCCGACAAGGCGAAGAACAGGTGCTGCAGCAATGGCTTGAAAATACAGACATCCACTTTAAGCATCTACCCGGACACCGCATTGAAGGTGGCGACGTACTAGTGGACCGCGATACGGTATTCATCGGCATCAGTAGCCGCACGTCTAAAAAAGCAATCGGTGCATTGCAGAGTCAGGTATCCGGCTTCCGTGTCGTCCCCCTTCAGCTCAATGAGAAATATTTGCACTTGGATTGTGTCTTCAATATTTTGTCGCCGACCGAAGCGCTCATTTTCCCAGAAGCGCTGGAACAAGCATCCATCGACATGCTGCGTGAGCGCTATACGCTGATCTCTGTCGAATCTGACGAGCAATTCAAGCTCGGCACAAATGTGTTGTCAATCGGGGACCGCCGCGTCGTTAGCCAGCCGCAAAACATCAAGGTCAATCAACAGCTGCGCGATCGTGGTTTCCGTGTCATTGAAACCGACTTTTCGGAAATCATCAAATCCGGCGGCGCTTTCCGCTGCTGCACGATGCCCATAGCTCGGTGATAAACAGAAAAGCTGCCCGCATCAGCGGGCAGCTTCTTTCATTTGTCTATTTTTCTCTATTCATGGTCGGCTTGCTGCGTATGCAAGCGGCTCGCACGTGCCAATTCGACGAACCTCGCCATCATATCGGTGCCTTCTGGCGTGCCGATGGATTCCGGGTGGAACTGCAGGCCGTAGACCGGATAGTCTTTATGTTTAATCGCCATCATCGTGCCATCATCCAACGCTTCTGCCTGTATAGTAAAACATTCAGGCAAGGATGCCTTTTCGATCGCCAGCGAATGATAGCGCATGACAGGCACCCGCTCGTTCATGCCAGCGAACAAGTCCGTTGCGCTATGTGAAACGTCCGAGACTTTGCCGTGGCGAATAGCAGGCGCTTCTGTGACGCGGCCGCCAAATGCTTCCCCGAGCAATTGCTGACCTAGGCAGATGCCAAGAATCGGCACATCGCGGTAAAGTTCACGGATCAACTCGAGCGATTCAGGTACGTCTCTCGGATGACCTGGGCCAGGAGACAAAATAATTGCCTCAGGCTGTTTGCTGCGGATGTCATCCAAGCTCAATTGGCCATAACGCACGACTTCCACCTCTTCGCCGAGAGCCGCCACCGCTTGATAGATATTGTAAGTGAAGGAATCGTAGTGATCGATTAAGAGAATCATCCAAACACCTCCGTCAACGAACGTGCTTTATGGAGCGTTTCCTCATATTCTGCCTGCGGTACCGAATCAAAGACGATGCCCGCTCCTGCTTGGACGTGGACTGTGTCATCTTTGACGACGAAAGTCCGGATAGCGAGCGCCACGTCCAAATTGCCATTAAAGCCAAGGTAACCGACGGCGCCTCCGTAAACACCGCGGCGTTCTTCTTCAAATTGCTGGATCAGCTGCAAGGCACGCACTTTAGGAGCACCGGACACTGTCCCAGCTGGCAGGCAAGAAACGAGCGCATCAAGCGGATGCATCGCCCCTTCGAGCTCACCTGTCACTTCTGAAACGATGTGCATAACATGCTGGTATTTCTCAATAACCATATATTTGGGAATCGCGACAGTGCCGACTTTTGCCACACGACCAACATCGTTGCGGCTCAGGTCAACGAGCATCTGGTGCTCTGCTCGCTCTTTTTCATCTCCAAGCAATTCATTCTCAAGCGCCAAATCTTCCGCTTCGGTCTTGCCGCGCTTTCGCGTGCCGGCGATCGGGTTGGTAACCATTTCCCCGCCGCGAATCGTCAATAGGCTCTCCGGCGAGGCCCCGACAACAGCATAGTCTCCGAAATCGATGAAAAATTGATAAGGCGATGGGTTTTGTTTGCGGAGCTTGCGATACAACGTGAACGCATCCCCCCGGTAATCTGCAGACAAGCGCTGCGACAACACCAATTGGAACACTTCGCCTTTGCGGATTTCCTGTTTGGCCAGTTCGACTTGCTCACGGAACCGTTCAGCCGTTGTGCCGGAATGAAAATTCAAAGTTTGGGGCTGGTCAACCGGATCTGTTTCCGCTGTCCGTTCTAACTGTTCGGCCACAGCGTCTGCACGTCCTTCAAACGAAATAACCGTGACCTCATGGCGGACATGATCAAACACGACAATCGTTTCGTATAGCTGCAAGTGGATATCCGGCATGTTCAAGCTGTCTTTCCGGGCACTCTCGACCGGCTCATAAGCGGCAATCGCATCGTATCCGATATAGCCAATCGCGCCGCCTGTAAACGGCAAACCTTCAATATCCCGATCGTCTTTTGGCATCAACTCTTTAATGCGTTCGAGCGGGCGACCTTGTTCCACCGAACGCTCACCGTTCCGATAATCGATCACTTCCAATTGATCTTGCAGTCCGATAAATGCTTTCGACGGATCTGCCGCGATAAATGAATAACGGCCGCTTGCGCTTGTTTTCAACGAGCTTTCCAATAAGCATTTATAAGGGCCTTCCAAACGATTGAACACCATGATCGGCGTCAAGCTATCGCCTTCTACTTTCTTGATCTGTACATCTTTTCTCATCTCGGCTCAACTCCTCTTCTTTCTGGGCACCGCCGATTCAATACAAAAAGCCCCCTGCACGAAATAAGACCATTTCGTACAGAGGACGGATCGACCGCGGTGCCACCTCATCTTGAAGCTCTCAGCTTCCACTTAAACCCCAGTAACGCGGGGCGAACGAGCCTGGTTATGACAGGCCACTCATAAGTCCATTCATGCACGTGCCACACCGGTTCTCAGCTACCACCGGCTCTCTTCAGAAGCTAACCATGCATTACTTTTCTTATTCAACGATTTTTTATGTGGCGCTTTGTTTCCGCAGTTTTGTGTGGTCCCGCGCAATTAAAAGCTTGTGACCATCTTATGGAATTCAAGCCCATCTGTCAACTGAAAGCAAACGCTCAATTTAGATAATTCTGTATTTATTTGAAGATTTGGGTTATAAATAATAGTAGTAGGATGTTTCTAAAATCGAAGGGGGTATCAGAACATGAAAAACAAACTTTGGCTGGCAACAGGAACAATAGGGCTCGGCTTCGTACTTGGCGCATGTGCAGGCGAAAGCGGCGGCGACTCTTCTTCTGAGAGCGGCGATGCGACGCAAATCAGCTTTATGCATTGGCGCGGAGAAGATAAAGCCGTGCTCGATGACATCATTGCGGATTTCGAAGAAGCGAATCCTGATATTCGCGTAGAACAGAACATCTATCCATCCGACCAGTACCAAGCGACAGCACAACGCATGCTGCAGGAAGGATCGACGGGAGATGTCTTCACGTCATTCCCGGGTGCGCAATTTGAATCCATCGAAAGCGCCGGCTTTTTTGAAGACTTGAGCGGAGAAGAATTCGTCTCAAATTTTGACGAAAGCCTGATCTCTGTCGGCCAGAAAGACAGCACACAGTACGCGCTGCCGTATCAATTGGTCTTCAATATGCCGGTCTATAACAAAGGCATGTTTGACGAACTGGGGCTTGAAGTGCCGAAAAGCTGGACCGAATTCCAAGAAATGGCCGACACTTTGCTCGAAAACGATATCACGCCAATTGCTTTCCCGGGCGCTGACATCGGGCCAAACCAGTTCATGAACAGCATGATGATGAACAATGCACCGGATGAAGAGGTTTTTGCGAAACTCCAAAACGGCGAGGAATCCCTGACCAATGAATGGTGGGTCAAAACACTCGAAGACTTTAAGCTTTTAGCGGACAAAGGCTATATCCAAGACGATGCGCTCGGCACCAATCAGGACTCCGCCATGGCGATGGTCGCGAATGAAGAAGCCGCCATGCTTGCGACCGGTTCTTACCATATGAATTCCTTGCTCAGCCTAAACCCGGATCTTGAACTCGATTTGCTTGCGCCGATTACAGTGGAAGAAAGCGAAGCCACTTACGAAGGCATCAATACGGCTACGTTCATGCTGGCCGTCAACAGCAATTCCGAGAAAAAAGACCAAGCCAAAGCATTCATCGACTATTTGAGCCAGCCGGAAGTGGCTTCCAAATACGCCAATGAAACCGGCCAGCACTTGACTGTCAACGATGTCGAATACGAATCTGAAGCCCTGCAGAACACATCGTATTGGATCGACGAACGCAATACGCGCTTCCAGCCGCGCTTTTTGATCACTAACGCCCAAATTGAGGATGCGGTCCTCAGTTCCATTGAAAACGTTCTTGGGGGCGAAGATCCAATGGCAGCGGCTGAAGCAGCCCAACAAATCGTAGAAGAAAACAGGGAATAACCAGTTTATGAAAATCTCCAAATCCATTTACTGGTTCTTTCTTCCGGGGCTTGTCCTTTACAGCTTGTTCTTTTTGTATCCAACCTTCAGTGCCCTGTTCTATTCGTTTACTGACTGGGATGGATTGAGTGAAGCCTTCCAGTTTGTCGGCATCGACAATTACACACGCGCATTTACGGGCGATTCGATTTTCCAAAAAACGATCGGCAATAACTTGAAGTTCATGCTGACAGTCGTTGTGTTCCAGACACTCGTGGCGCTTGCTTTTGCGCTGATCGTCATCAAGAACACGAAAACGAACGTGTTTCTCCGTGCGCTTTATTTTTTCCCAACCATTTTGTCTTCGGTATCGGTGGCGTTCATCTGGGCGTTCATCTACGATCCGTCGATGGGCATCTTGAATCAAGTGCTCCAGCTCGTTGGTCTTGATTTCCTGGCACAGAACTGGCTCGGCAATGCCAATATCGCGATTTACTCGCTCGCCATTACGCAAATCTGGTTCCACGCAGGCCAAATGCTGATTATCTTCGTTGCGGGGCTTCAAGCCATTCCTGAAGAATTGTACGAAGTGGCAAAAATTGAAGGCGCCAGCAAATGGCAGGCGTTTAGAAGCGTTACGTGGCCGTTGCTTGCACCTTCTGCTACCATCGTCGTCGCCTATACGACCATCCAATCATTTAAAGCATTCGACTTGGTGTTTGCGATGACCGGCGGCGGGCCGAACAACTCCACTGAAATCATCGCGACTTATATTTACGATGTCGCGTTCAAGAGCTATCAATTCGGCTACGCTTCGTCAATTTCCGTCATTTTCATGGTCATTATCGCCTTGATCACCTATCTACAATTCAAGGCCTTGCGTTCAGACCGCGTATCTTATTAAAAAGGGGCGGCAACTTTGCTGTTCAGGAAATTTTCACTGCTCATTTATGCGCTGCTGATCCTGATTCCGTTAGTGGTCGTCTTGTTGACGTCCGTTAAAACACTTCAGGAAACGTTCCGCGACCCGCTCGGCTTGCCAGACGGCGGTTTTAAATTTGATAACTATATTGCGATCTTTCAGGAACAAACCATGGCAGGCTATTTCCTCAATAGCACCATCGTCACTTTGTTTTCGGTTTCGCTCACCTTATTGCTCGCCGCCATGGTCGCCTTCGGCATTACACGCATGAACAATTGGATTGGCAATGGCTTGTTCGGCGTGTTCACGCTTGGCATGATGGTGCCAGCACAAGTCATCATGGTGCCGCTGTATTCGCTCATGCTGGATTTGGGGCTGACAAATAGCCTGCTCGGGCTTATTCTCGTCAACATCTCCTCGACTTTGCCGATTGCGGTCTTCATCTTGACCGGTTTCATGAAAACTTTGCCGAGGGAATTGTTTGAAGCGTCCACGATTGACGGCGCTGGCAATTGGAAGATGTTTACGAAAGTGGCCATTCCATTATCTTTACCATCTCTATCAGCTACCGCGATTTTTTTATTCGTCATGCACTGGAACGATCTATTGTATCCACTGCTGTTCATCACGGACAATGCTTATAAAACCTTGCCGCTCGCACTTCTTGAGTTTCAAGGGCAATATTCCACCAATTATCCGATGCTGTTCACAGGCGTTATCATCGCCTCAGCGCCAATGGTCATCGCCTACGTTTTCCTGCAACGTTACTTTGTCGCAGGCATCACGGCTGGTGCAGTCAAAGGATAATAAAAAGCCTCCGGAATCTTTCCGGAGGCTTTTCTCGTTATCTGGCAAATACATGCTTGCCAATTTTTTTGATCGTCGGGCGTGTGAAAATCCACTGATTAGTGGCGGTTACCGGGTTATAATAATAAGTTGCACCGGCTGATGGATCCCAGCCTTTCGCCGCTTCCCGGACAGCGAGATAAGCAGAAGCGTTTGGCGTCAGCCAATATTGTCCATCGTTCACTGCCGTAAAGGCATTACGCTGAAAAATAACTCCATATGTACTGTTTGGAAACGCACGGGATTGTACGCGGTTCATAATGACGGCCGCTACTGCGACTTTCCCTTCGAATAGTTCACCGCGGGCTTCGCCGTGGACAGTGCGCGCCATCATATCCACTTGCTTCATTTTTTCACGTGTTAACGGTCCGGTAAAACCTGTCGCACTGACACCGAAATCGCGTTGGAACTGAATGACTGCATTTTTAGTAATCGAGCCGTAGTAACCGGTCGGGGCTACGTGGAAATAGCCAAGTTTTTGAAGCTTCACTTGAAGCTCTGTCACTTCGCTGCCGGAGACACCTACGTGTAGATCGGGCGCATGAGCGGAAGCCGCCGAGTGGGAAAATGTGAGAAAGAAAATCGTAGCTAAACTGAATAAGAGCACTTTAATTGTTTTCATGCGTTCTCTCCTTTTGTTTTACTGACAAGAATCGACAATTGATTCCTTTTTAAAGTATATCTTTGGCAAATCCTAAACACAACATGACGGAGTTACTTTGTTTTCAAATATTTCTATCAACTCGATAGGCCTTTCTATTCCCATTGGATTCTTTAGGCCCAGAAGATCCCTCAGATGTACGCAAAACAAGAAAAAGACGGGCAAGTCGCCCGTCTTTTCTGCTGTCTCTTGGATTCAATTTCTTTTCCTTTTGTAATACAATTGCGCGATTTGACCGTCTTTTTCAACTTTCTCCAAAGTGAAATCGAGACGGCGCTGGGCTTCTTGAAATAAGGGGATGCCTTTTCCAAGCGTCACAGGGGCAATCGAAATAATAAATGCGTCGACCAAGTCTTCGTTTAACAGACTCTCAATCAACAAGCTGCCCCCGACAGGCCAAATCGTTCCGCCGTCTTGCTGCTGGAGTGTTTTCACGACGTATGCCGGATCTTTCGAAGTGAATGTAATGTTGCTTTCGTTCTCTTTCGGATGGGAAGTAAACACATAAGAATGCTGATCGGCATACGGAAATTCCTCACTCACACGATCAACTACCCAATCATAGGTGCGTCTGCCGAGCAGAATCGTATCGACCGTGTTGATGAATTCCCCATAGCCAGCGTCTCCATCCATTTCCACATCCAATAACCAATCCAAGGTCTCTTCTGTGTCGGCGATATAACCGTCCAAGCTTTGTGCAATATAGCACACGACTTTCCTTTCAGCCATCCAAACTGCCTCCTTGAGCGGGCCAGCCCGCTTGTTTCTAAATTCAGGAAAAACTTACGATTCCAGTTCTTCCAATTGTTTTTTTGTCTGCGGAAACGCATTCGCTTGCCATTCCGAACGGTAGGTGGAATCCAATTGGGTCAAGCCTTCTTCTGCAGAATCATATGGCGCATTTACGCTTTCCTCATGGTCAATTTCATAACTATTATGCATATCGCTATCCTCATATACCCAAATTCTGCGTTTCTTGTCTTTGTACGCTTTTAGCAAAATCACTCCTGCGCCTAGTGCCGCGCCCGATGCAATGAATTTTTTCATGTTGATGCTCATACTAATCCCTCCAACTTGTTCTTTACTACCTTATCTTCCCCTTTTACAATCATCTTAACCGCTACAGCTTTTAGACGCACAGGCGGGAGTTTGGTAAAGTGGAACAAACTGATCTTGGAGGCGATTTGATGAAAAAGATAGTCATTGTATCTGATACGCATATCCCCAACCGCGGCAAAAAGCTCCCGCAACCGCTTGTCGACGCCTGTGACGGCGCTGATTTCATTATTCATGCCGGCGACTGGCAAATCCTGGACGTCTACCACGAATTATCGGCTTACGCTGAGACAGACGGTGTAGCCGGTAATGTCGATCCTTGGGAAATCGTTGACCGTTTCGGACGCAAAAAAATCCTGACATTCGGCGATTTGAAGATCGGTGTCGTTCATGGAGATGGCATACGGAAAACGACCGAACAACGAGCGTTCGATAGCTTTGAAGGCGAAGACGTCGACATCATCGTTTTTGGCCATTCCCATCAGCCGCTTATGCGCGAAACAGGCGGCCTGACCTTATTCAACCCGGGATCACCAACCGATAAGCGCCGTGAACCGCAATACTCATTCGGCTTGCTAGAAATCGGCGACACTTGGGAGCTCAAGCACGTATTTTTCGATAAAGAAGAGTGAAAAAAGCCATTTCCTGATGTTCAGGAAATGGCTTTTTCGATCCATGGCATCCTCAATTTTGTTGGAAGCTGAATCCGAGGCGTTTGAGTGCGGTTTCGAGATTCGCTTCGATCATCGTCCCTTTTAACGCTTGGGCAAAATGTGGAACTTTCAATGCCATATAAGGTTGGATACCGGTCACGGCAGTCTTGACGCCGATCAACTCCAATACTTTCACGAGCTTCAATAAATACTCGCCAACTTCTGAGTTGATCTGCGACACTCCCGATACATCGACAATTAGCACTTCAATGCCTTTTTCGGCACAATCATGCATCACTTGGTCAATGATGGTTTTCGCCCTCAAAGCCCTGACTTCGCCGATAATCGGCAAAATCGCCACTTTTCCGACGATAGGGACTAGCGGGGCTGCGAGCGATTCAATTTCTTCGTATGCTTGTTCAAGTTCCAGCACGTACGTCAATAAGGTAGCGAGCGTCTCGAAAATAAACGGCAAATCTGCCGGCAGCTCGCACGGTCCATCGTCGATTCCACAGATCGTACCATAAACCGATCCATCTTCATAAAAAATGGGCACCCCGATAAAACAGCCTGTTTCGACTCCATCCGCGATGCCCAAAGAACGCGTCAATGCATGTTCCCCAATGTGTTCGATGATTAAGGCCTGTGCCCCATGCTCGACACACAAAGCCGACAATGTACATGGCAGCACAGACACTTGCCCTTCCTCAATCAAATGATGCTTCAAATTATGCACTTTAACGACATGTTGCGCTTCGCCTTCTTGCTTTGCCACGTAAAAGCTGTTCATGCCCGCCTGCTTGCTGAGAACCTGGAGAGCATATGAAGCCGCTTCGTCGAAATCACTAAAATTCCGTGCATTTTCCAGATTTCCCCTGACCATTTCCCCATCTCCCCCTTCTCAACTCGTCATTCATCTACGGAAGAAACTCACTTCTCTCTCTATTTTCTATTATAACGCTCTTTACTATCTGAAATGTTTAAATTGTGTAACAAAATCAGTTAGATTGTCATGTTCATCATTTCCAAATATCGGGTATACCTTATCACGAGCGAAAGGAGGCTCCTTAATGAACGAAGAATGGGACATTGAATTATTGGAACAAACCGATAGCATGATTTCTTTCAACTGGACCCCAACAGATGAAATATCACGAGTCAAGAAAAACGGAGAAGTGGTTTATATGGGAACACAGGCGACATTTCGAGATGACGGACTGAGCGCCGGTGAAGTGATTCGCTATACCATCGAACGCCAATCGCCTCAAGGCAAATGGATCCCCACCTTAAAATTATTAACCGGTACTGAAAAACGCGACCCCGATTGCATCAATCAGCTCGAACAGATTGTCTTATCGACCATTGTATCTCACAAACGGGTTTCACTTGCTTGGGGGCCATCGATGGCATCGACGCATACGATATCTACCGCGATGGCGAACTCGTAACGAAGACTCGCCACACACAATTCACCGACCGGGACGTACCGGAAGACCGCGAAGTGACCTATTGGGTACGTGCAAGGCGCCCCGTTGACCGGACCGAAAGCCCGTTGCGCAAAATCAAATCGATCGCGGCCACTGTATTCGGATTGTTGAATGTGGACTCATCACAAGAGCAAGCAGCCGTAGAAAAATTCTGGCTATCGAAAAAGATTGCTCCGCTCAATCAATTGCTGGCAGAAGGCCCTGACAAGGCAGCAGAACTAAAATGGCATCTGCGATATTTGACCTTTTTGCCTGATAATGTTCTGAAAAACCCCAATCTGACATCGCCAAACCCTTATTTTCAAGGGGACAACCGATCGTTTGACCCGGAAGCGAAACAGTATCGCTCACTCAGCAATTGCATCGTCAACCTGACAGCACCACAAAGCACGTTTGATTTTGATAAAGACATCGGTACCAGCATCGCGTACAACTGGCGCCAGAAATTCCGCAAAGCGGATGTCGCCTCAAGTGAAGGAGTCACGGCGAAGATTATTGAAGACACAGCACAAAAAACCGAATTCCGGCTATATCACAGTGTCGGGAATCCGTTGACGACTTCACCGAATATCGATTACGAAGTATCCGCTACCTTCTACCGAAATGGTGTCTACAATTTAATCGGCGTCCACGACCAATCGCCGAATCACGAAATTTACTTAAAGCTTGGGGACCAAGGAAGCTGGCAGGCACTCCATCAGACAGAAAGCGAAGGGCTCGCTTGGATGGCCGATCCGATCGCAGCTCATTATTGGCGCTTTTCGAATTTCCTGTAATGAACTCCAGTAAAATTGTTCCCTATCAAAAAGGGCGGTTCCAGAAATTCTGGAACCGCCCTTTTTATCTTTAAAATTGATCCAAAAAACGCTTGCGGATATGCGGAGGCGGCAACATGCAGCTGTCGAGCTTGCCGAATACTTTGTAGCGGTTTTTTGCGATGACGTCGTATGCCCCGTCGCGTAGTATGCGTGGGAATGGTTGAAGGTGATAAGCAAGCTTCCAAAGGCCCGTCAGGTGATGCGAAATCATGAGTGCACCCTGTGACTTCACGTACGCTTCGCCGCCTTCAATGAGCACCAAGCTATCAACATCTTCCGGAATTTTGTGCTTTTGGGAAAGCTCCTGCCCGATTTCGCTTTGCAGGGACGCAAATTGAAAATAACCTGCCGGGTCATGATTGATGATGAATTGCACGCTGGAATCGCAGAAATTGCAATCTCCATCAAATAAAACAATTGCATGCTCCATAGATGATCCTCCTTTGAACTAATACCTGCCTTTTACTTTCCCTATTCCCATTTCTTGAAACCATCTGTCTTTGTGCCCTGGTGAAAAAGCAGCTTCCATCCATTTTCTCGCTTTTTCCATACCGAACTTCTGTGGCTCCAGATGCCTGTCGTCCGGTTCTCCAATAAATACATTGTTAAAACCGCCTCAGGACCAAGCGATTTTACTTCAAAGCGAGAAACGCGGTAGTCGTCTTCAGATAAATCATAACTCCCATCAAAATCAGCGCGCTGGCAAATACCGCCGGAAATGCCAAATTCAAAAAAATCATCATCCAGTATTTCTGCCATATTCCGGTTCGATTCTCTGGCAACCGGTGCTAAATGACTGTTTTCCAAGCCCAAAAACTGTTTATGTAAGTCCTCCATCCAGACACTCCTTTCACAAATACGCAACGAAGAAAAAAAGCCCCGGCAAGCGCCGGGACCAGATTATTTAAATTGCTCGTCTTCTTCTGCCTCATCGTCTTTATAAAAATCTTCCTGGTCTTCACCCGGTTGATCTTGAGGGCCGTCTGACGAACCAAAATTCTCGACATCGTCAAAGCTGTTTTCGTAATCACGAATTCGGCCATCTTCCGTTTTTGCAGGGTGGTCTGTCGACGATCCGATAACATCCTCTTCTGATGGCCGGCTTTCCAAGTCCAGGCTATGATCCGCGTGATCGATGCAGGTCAGCGCGGTCGGTATCGCTTCGAGTCGTTCGTACGGAATGTCTTTTCCGCACACCGCGCATTTGCCATACGTTCCGTCTTCAATGGCTTTCAATGCAGCCACTACATCCGCGTGCTCTTCTTCCTTGAATTGCTCCATCGCCATTCCGCGCTCTTGGTCGTACAAATCAGTGGCATTATCGCCCGGGTGATTATCGTAATTGGATAGCTCACTTGTTTCGAATTCCTCGGCATGTTCCATTCGTTCCTCGAGCGATTTTAATTGCGCTTCGAGTTGCTCCTTTAATCCTGTTAGCTGTTCGTCTGTCATGTTGACTCCTCCTCTAAATACATGCTTGTGCTATATATATTGCCTGTATGGGAGAAATCAAACCTCAGAGGCACAGCTCAGAAATCATCGAAGCGATCCATCAAGCTCATCAAGTACTCATCCAAGCGATAACGGACCAATTCATCGGACAAGCCGGACAAGCCGAATTCTTTCCAACCCGGGTAGACTGCAGGGCTGCCGTCCAATGTGTCAATCAAAGACAATAAATCCCAATACGGATCATAAGTAAATGATGGGCCGGCATGGCGTTCATAAGCGGCCAAAAATTCATTGGCGACGCGTGTGCCGTAAAGTTGCGCCAAATTGACGCGGCAATGCCCGACATCGACTCCAGCCGGACCCAAGCACGTATTGACCCAGTCGACGACCCCGCTGACGCGCCCAGATTCCCATAGAATATTTCCCGGGTGATAATCGCGGTGGATCAAGCCATACTCAACCGGCGGACCACCTGCAGCGACGATATAAAATGCGCGCATCCAATCGCCTTCAACACGCGACCACTTTGGCCGCTCGAGACGCCTTGCATCGTTATAAGCGAAGTATTCATAAGGAAAGCCTTCCGCTTTATGGCGATGAATCTCTGCGAGCGTCTCAGCAAGGCCTTCAAGCCACGCCGCATCATACGAAGGCGGCAAAATAACCGTCCCCGGTACTTTTGTCATCAAGACGGCCGGCATGCCGCATGCTTCTCCACTCTCATCAAACGCTAGAACGCGCGGGGCGGAAATACCCGCTTTTTCGGCGAGTTCCAGACTCATTGCCTCATGCTTGGCCAAATCCGGTTCCTGATCGAGCCACTCTCCTTTATGATGCAGCCGCAACACAAGGCTTTGCCGCTCTCCGTCTTTGTTTGCGCGAATTTCATAAAGCAGTGAAGAAGTTCCGCCTTTTAAAGGGACAGCTTCTTCTAGCGCAGCTCCTGGCCATTTCAACTCGACCCATTCGAGTGCCTGACGGGACAAGCCGCCGAATCCATTTGTCATTCTTGCCGCTCCTTTCAGCCTATCTAGTGTTTTCAGTGTACCATGAAAAAACGCCTACTCCAGCTTTTTGATATGCGCTATTCCAAAATTCCGGAAGCGTTTACGGGGATGCTAGAAGGGTATGGTTTCCTACAATGATTTTTCAACTTAACAGGTGAATTTCCTGCATTGAATAGACTCAAGGAGCTGACGTTACATGAAAGTGAAGCACCCGATCCCGAAAGCAAAAGAATTGGACAATACTCTATCCCTTCTCGGTGAAGGATTTGATTTCCTGCCTGGCCGCCGCAAAGAGCTGGGCTCGGATATTTTTGAAACCCGCCTGATGGGGAAAAAGGTCCTGTGCATGGCCGGCGAGGAAGCCGCTGAACTGTTCTACAATAACGATTATTTCAAACGCAGCGGTGCAGCGCCGCTTCCACTTGAACAGACGCTATTCGGGCGCGGTGCGGTCCATGGGCGCGACGGCGAAGACCATCATCAGCAAAAACGCATGTTCCTATCGATGATGACACCTGAACGATTAGAAGATGCCAAGCGCATGATGATCCAAGAATTAGAAGCCAAAGCTGAACAATGGCAGCACATGGACGAAGTCGTCTTATTGGATGAAATCGAAGAAATTTTCACGCGCTCGATGATCCATTGGGCTGGCCTGCCAATGAAAGAAAGCGAAGTCAAGCAGCGCACATGGGAACTTGTTACGATGGTCGATTCGTTTGGCCTCACCGAAGGGCGCTACCTTGAAGGCATGAAAGCGCGCAATGCACACGAAGACTGGCTAAAGAAAATCATCAAGCAAATCCGTAAAGGCGAGTACAATCCGCCAGCGTACACAGCAGCGTATATCGTCGCCCATCACCGCACGCCAAACGGCAAACTGCTCGACCTCGAAACAGCAGCTGTCGATTTGAACAACGCCTACCGTCCGATGATTGCGACGGCTTACTTTATCGTCTTCGGTGTCATGGCCATGCACGAAAATCCGGCCACACGCGAAAAATTGCAGGCGGATGAACACAATTACAGCCATAATTTTGCCCAGGAAGTGCGTCGCTATTATCCTTTCGCACCCGTCATGGCAGCGATTTCCAAAAAAGATTTCAACTGGAACGGCGTCCAGTTCAAAAAAGACATGCGCGTCATTCTGGACCTTTACGGCACGAACCATCATCCCGATTCCTGGGACAATGCCGACGAATTCATCCCTGAACGTTTCAGCACATGGGACGGCAGCCCGTTTTCTTTCATTCCGCAAGGAGGCGGCGACCATCATACCGGCCACCGCTGTGCGGGTGAATGGATGACGGTCATGTATATGCAGTCGATTTTTAAGTATTTTGCAGAGAACCTGGAATACAGCGTGCCTGAACAGGACTTGTCCTACGATATGTCCCGCATGCCGACGATGCCAAAAAGCCGCTTGATCTTAAAAAACGTGCAAAAACTGAAAAACCGCCCGGATAATGTGTTTTATCACGAACAAAAGAATACAACTGTGCAATCAGGTTGCCCGTTTCATTAATAATGAAAAGCTAGAGATTTTTTTCTCTAGCTTTTTTTATTTGCTGAAAAAAGAAGATAGCGAGGGCTTGTTTGTCTTATTGTTCCATAATTCTATTTGAGCTTCAGTTTAGTAGTCGCCACCCTGCTTTGGGTTGGCCTTTCGCAGTAAGCCAGGAAAACCGCCTGTCTTACCGCTTCGGCTCACCCCTTTACGCTCGGCGGCTGGGAGATTTCAATGAGTGAGGCGTGTTTAGGCGGGTCGGCTTCTGTACCCAGTTGCCGGCTTGTGGGGGAATCGCTTCCCGGATTGACCACATTTATGAAGATAGCGAGGGTTTGCTTGTGAAATTATTCCTGTTTATTAGTTGAACTTCATTTGGCAGTCGCCGCCGGGCTTTGGGTTGGCCTCTTGCCATAAGCCAGGAAGAACGCCTGTCTTACGGCATCGGCTCACCCCTTTACGCTCGGCGGCTAGGAGATTTCATTGAGTGAAGCGTGTTTAGTTATGTTTGCTTCTGTACCCAGTTGCCGGCTAGCGGGGGAATCGCTTCCTCGGACGTGGTATCTGGGTTTAAGATACTTGAATAGAAAGATTTTAATTAGAATAGAATTTACAATTACATCTTTATTGATCGAGATGACTTGAGCTACAAAGCCCGACACATTTCCACATCTTTTATTAAGTAGATTGAAGAAATGATCTTTCCCTCTAAACTAGAGACGGAGTGGAAGGGGGCGACTCCGGGAGGAATAGCGAGACAATTGAGACCCTGCAGGAGCGCAGCGACGAAGCGGCTCAATGCAAGCCCTCCGGAAAGCGTCCCCCTGAAACGCAGTCGAAAAGCGAATATTTTTCCAAACACTTCTTTTCATCACACACGTCTTGCCCTATTAACTATAGGAACTGAAAATTGCAAAGGCTAATCCCTAACAAACCACCAATTGACAGAACCGCCCCTATCTTATACGATAAGGCAGGAAATTAAATAACCCGGCAACGGGAGAGGTTCATAGCATTCCACCCTCTATAAAAAACTATGGATTTTGAAATCAAGCCGAATCCACATGCGATTCGGCTTTTCTGTTGTCCGATTTTTTATAGCTCTCCCCCGCCGGCCATTTTGAAGGAGGCCACACACATGGCAGGAAGAAATGAAGATACACTCGAGCATTTAGCTTTGCTCGGCAACCAGAACACACGCTACAAATTCGAGTACGACCCAGGCATTCTAGAAGCGATCGACAATCTCCACACGCGCGATTACTTCGTCAAATTCAATTGCCCGGAATTCACTTCGCTATGCCCGCAAACCGGCCAGCCAGATTTCGCGACGATTTATTTGAGCTTCATTCCCGATAAAAAGCTCGTTGAAAGTAAAGCTCTGAAGCTCTATTTGTTCAGCTTCCGCAATCACGGCGATTTCCATGAAGACGTCGTCAATATCATCATGAACGACTTGATCGAGCTGCTCGACCCCCGCTATATCGAAGTTTGGGGCAAGTTTACCCCGCGCGGCGGCTTGTCAATCGACCCGTATACGAACCACGGCAAGCCTGGCACGAAATACGAAGAAATGGCGACGTACCGGATGATGAACCACGACATGAATCCGGAAACAATCACCAATCGATAAGGGGAAGCGGCCATGCTACTTTATTTAAACGGTGCTTTTGTCGGCTTGCTCATCCTGTCGAATATCCTAGCGGTCAAACTATTCTCGATCAGTGAATGGGCCGTGCTGCCGGCCGCGGTCATCGTCTACGTCTTTACGTTTCCGATCACCGACACCATCGCAGAAGTGTACGGCAAAGAAGCCGCGCGCCAAACGGTCATGGCTGGGTTTATCACGCAACTCGCAGCGCTGGCGTTCATCTTTGCGGCGATTCAGTTGCCGTCCGCGCCGTTTTTCGCAGACCAGCAAGCATTCGAGTCGATTTTCTCGGCCGGCTTCCGAGTGACGCTCGCAAGTCTTGTGTCGTATTTTATCAGCCAGAACTTAGACGTCTCGATCTTCCACAAATTAAAAGCGAGAAACGGCGACTCGAAGTTGTGGCTGCGCAATAATGCATCGACGATGGTTAGCCAATTGGTCGATACGTCCATTTTTATCACGATCGCTTTTTATGGGACGATGCCGCTATCGGCGCTAGCCGCGATGATTGTAACCCAGTATCTGTTTAAATGGGCAGTCGCAGCAGCGGATACCCCACTTGTTTACTTGCTCGTCAAACTCGCACGCCGCTCCAAAACAAGCACCCAAAAAAGTTTTGCTTCATGAATAAAATCCATGCGCAGAAAAGCCGCCAGCAGTCTAACTTGCCGGCGGCTTTTCGTATTTACATTTTTTGTTTAGTTGGCAGGACTGCAGGCACGAGGATGGCAGATGGGACCTTTTTCTGTGTCCAGACCAGCTCTGCGGTGATCGGCAAATGGTCCGATACCGCCGTTTCGATTGTTTCGACCTCGCGCACGTCAAAACCGTGGTCAGCAAAAATATAATCGATGCGCGTCATCGGCTTAAACGATTCACCTGTTTCATGATTTTCATAAGGAGATGGATACGTATAGGCGTCGCCCCGCTTGGTTCTCAAGAAGACATCCGTCATGGTGCTGTGTAGATGGCTCAAGTGGCGGTGTGTCGGCGGCGCATTGAAATCGCCTGTGATGATTTTTGGAAAATAGCTTTTGCCCGCAATCTCCACTATTTCCGCAACACTCAGTTCCAATTCTTCATCTTTTAACGCCAAGTGAGCATTCAATACTTTGAGATACGTTCCTTCGATTTCAATTACGGTCTCGAGGACGCCTCGCTGCTCATTATTGTAGACGTCGGTAACGACTTGCGTCAAAAAATGGTTTTCTGCATATTTAATGGGATAAAGGCTTAATGTCGCGTTGCCGTATTGGCGATTCGGGCGTTCTGGGTCATCCGGCTCCTGATTCAAGTTCGCGCCATATGCGGCGTACATCCCGAGCCGTTCGGAAAGCCATTCGACCTGATCCATATAAAAACTGCGGGAAGAAAAATAACGGTCGACTTCCTGGAGGGCTACAATGGTAGCGCCTGACGCTTCGATCGCTTGTGCCGTTCTCTCTAAATCCACTTGGCCGTCCATTCCCATTCCGTGGGCAATATTGAACGACATTACTTTCACTGTTGGTGTCGTGCTGGCGTCGCCGTGCATGAGACCATCTCCTTTTCAGGTTGAAACGAATCAGTGGCAGCTGCAATTGTCCCCTTAATTATAGCAGGCATGGCGCTTTTCTAAGTTAAAAACAAGTTAAAATATGTTATAGTTTTGTAAATTTCTGATTTTTGCCACAATTGGCACGTGATCTGACGCCTCGTTTTCAACAACCCAGGCTTCTGACGACTCAAAATGGTCATTATGGAAAATATAATCGATTTTCTGTCCGTGGTCTCCCTGCTTTTTATACGTGTCGGGATAGGGGCCAGCACCAAATGCGTTGTGGAAATGCTTGGAGAATCGCTGGATGTGCTTAGTCGATGGCGACGCATTGAAATCTCCTACCAGTAGTTGAGGCAGCGGGTTGCCTGCGGTGATGGTGAGAATTTCCGTCAAATTGCGGTCCACGATCTCGTCAATCAACGACAGATGCGTATTGTAAAAAGAAAATCGTTGCCCAGCCACTTCAATGACCGCTTCAAGCATCCCGCGCGGCTCAAAGTTTTCCGGATGCGTTTCGACAGCGCTTAAATCATGGTTTTTGGACGATACAATTGGATAGTGGCTTAAGATTGCGTTGCCGTATTCACGCTTCGGCCGCGTGCCACCGGCTCCCCTGTCGATCAAATTCGGCCCGTATGCCATGTTCATGCCGAGCCGCTTGGATAGCCATTTGGCCTGGTCCCAAAATTTGCTGCGCGAGGAAAAGTTGCGGTCGACCTCCTGTAAACCGGCAATATCCACTCGCCCTTGTTCAATGGCCTGTGCTGTCAATTCAAGTTCCAGTTCGCCG
This sequence comes from Planococcus maritimus, assembly GCF_001687625.2. Taxonomy (NCBI): domain Bacteria; kingdom Bacillati; phylum Bacillota; class Bacilli; order Caryophanales; family Caryophanaceae; genus Planococcus; species Planococcus maritimus. The sequence continues at coordinate 257,969 of NZ_CP016538.2, read as the reverse complement.
TCTATTCGTTTTCCTGAGGCAATATTAAAGCTCATCACGGTCAGCATCTTCCTCATCCCCCATCTTTCTTATTGTATTTAACTTCTATTCCCTTGCCTTTCCGAACGAAACGAAAAAAGACCCGCCAAGGCGGGACCATTTTTATTCACTGTGCTGATCGGTATAGGCAATGATGGCATCTCGCAAATACTGCGCTGCGCCTTCACCGGCTCTATCATAGTACGCAGCAAACCGTTCATCTGCCACATACATCTCCGCTAGGCCGGCGTGTGCTTTGGGATCGTAACTGCCCCACGTAAACCCGAGCCATTGCCGGTGCAAATCGGCTACTTCCTGACCCGCAGCTCCTGCCTGTTCGCCTTCTGTTAGCGCACGTTCCAACTTGTCCAGAATGTCTTGCTCAAGGCGCTTGAACGCTTCGTATTGTTCTTGGCCCATCCCGAGCATTTTGGCATTTGAGCGGTCGATTTCAGTGTCGCCGTATTTCTCGCGGATTTCTGTTCCGTACGCCGCTTCATTGTCATCAACCAGTTGCTGTTTAAATCCTTCAAACTTTTCGTGATCTGCCATTTGACTATCCCCTTGTTTTGCGGAAATCGTTTTCTCCACATTAGTAATCAACAGGTCCAGGCGGCTGCGTTCTTCAAGTAGCTGTTGTCGCTGTCCGATCAATGCTTCCGTTTCATCAAAATCCGGGTCGTCCAGAAGCTTTGCAATGTCTTGAAGCCCAAACCCAAGTTCCCGGTAAAACAGAATGAGCTGCAGGCGATCGATTTCTGCGCTGTTGTACACCCGGTAACCAGATTCGTTTTTCTGCGGCATCAGCAAGCCGATGGAATCGTAATAACGCAAAGTACGTGCGCTGACGCCGGCAAGCGAAGCCAGTTTTTGCACTGTATACATGCCGCCACCTCCTGATAACTTCATCTTAAACCTTGACGCAGCGTCAAGGTCAAGAGAAAACATTAAGTTAATTGTTGCTCGGCAAATTCCCGGTATAAAGCATGTTTCCCAGTTAACTCGCGGTGACTGCCGGTGCCTGTAACGCGCCCGCCTTCAATAAAGACAATCTGATCCGCATCGACGATGGTAGACAAGCGATGGGCAATAACCAATGTTGTGCGCCCTTCCATCAAGCGTCCAAGTGCTTGCCCAACGATGCCCTCGGATTGGCTGTCGAGACTTGCGGTCGCTTCGTCCATCATCAATAATTTAGGATCACGTAAAAATGCACGGGCGATGGCAATGCGCTGTCTTTGCCCGCCGGACAATTTCACGCCGCGCTCTCCGACTTGTGTGTCTAATCCATCGGGAAACGAAGCGATGAATTCTTCAGCATACGCCATGCGGGAAACACGCCACAATTCTTCATCCTCATAGCTGTCGGCATCCGGCAAACCATACGTCAAATTGGCGCGGATCGTGCCGCCCATCATGGCACTTTCTTGTGACACATAACCGATTTGGTCGCGCCAGGAAGAAATGGCCACTTCACCGATCGGCACATCTCCAATCGTGATCGTCCCTGCAGTCGGTTCGTAAAAGCGTTCAATTAGCCCGAAAATGGTCGTCTTGCCTCCACCACTCGGCCCGGCAAAGGCAATCTTCTGGCCAGGATGCGCTTCGAATGACACGCCTTGCAAGACCGGTTCGCCGGTTTCGTAGGAAAAGCTGACGTCTTCAAGGCGCAGCGTTTTGCCGCTGATGTCTATTTCTTTGCCACGCTCTTGTTCTTCAAGCGGCAATTCCAGAATGTCGATGATGCGCTCTGTCGCGCCTCTCGCTTTTTGCAACTCCGTAAAAAAGCGCGCAAACGTAGCGAGCGGCACGACAATTTGGAACAGATACAGAAGGAAAGCGACCAGCGATCCGGTCGACATCGATCCTTCCGATACTCGGATACCGCCGTAGCCGATGATCATCACGATGACGACCATGACGACCAAATACATGAGCGGGCCGATCAAGGCATAGACTTTCGCTTCTCTCATGCCAAGGCCATAAAGTTTCTGAACGCCTGACAACCCGCGCTGTTCTTCCACTTGTTCGGCAGTCGATGATTTCATCAAGCGGATTTCGCCGAGTGTCTGTTGAACATCGCCTGTGAACACAGCGGTTTCATCTTGCAAACTGCGGGAAATCTTCGCCATCTTGCGTCCCAAAGGAATCATGATGGCGATCGTCAACGGCACGGCAAGCATCATGATCAAGGTCATTTTCCAGTCCAGCACAAGAAGAATAGCAACCGCCCCGATAATGGTAATAATGCCAGTGACGAAATTCGGGAAATGATCAGTGATCAGATTCCGGACGATGCCGGTATCGTTGACGACACGGCTCACTGTCTGGCCACTCGCATGCTGGTCGAAATAGCCGACACGCAAACGCAGCAAATGAAGCCACATGCGTTCGCGCAGACCCGCCACGATGCGCTGTCCGACCATACTTAGTAAATAAATCGATACGCCGTTAATGATAGCCTGTACGATAAACGCAGCCGCAAGCGTCGCAATCAAACCCGCGCTTAATGCTTCTACTGAAAAGCCGTCCACCAATTCTCTCGTGAGCAATGGCACAAGCAAGCCGACAATTGTCGTCACAAGGCTCGTCGCCAGTCCGAAAACCAGCGCCCATTTCGGGATTTTAATCGATGTTAAAAGTGTAAAAAACGGCTTGATGCTTTGTTTTTTCTCTATGGATTCCATCCTTACATCTCCTATCTATCCGTTCGCCACTGTTTATGCAGCGGTAATTTTCCGGTCTTTTGGCAGTGCCAAGCCAACCAATCCGAGAATCGGCAAGACGGAAATAATAACCATCGTTTCATACACGCCAATCGAATCCATCAATACGCCAATCGCAACTGCCCCAATCGCCCCCATGCCAAACGCCAAACCGACTGTCAGCCCAGACATCGTGCCGATTCTGCTGGGCACAAGCTCTTGGGCGTAAACGACCATGACGGAAAAACTCAACATGAGGAAAAAGCCAAGCACGGCCAGAATGACGGCAACGATTGGAAGCGCCACATAAGGCAACACCAGTGCCAACGGGATTGGCACAATCAATGACAGCACGATGACGCGCTTGCGGCCGATGCGGTCTGCAAGCGGGCCGCCAAAAAAAGTCCCGAACGCACCGATTCCAAGGAACAAGAAAATGAACATTTGTCCTTGTTGGATCGTCACGCCGTAGTTCTCCATTAAATGGAATATATAAAAGCTCGTAATCGTCGTTATGTAGAAAGTACGCGCGAATATGATTAATAACAGTAAGGTCAAAGCCGTACCTACTTGCTTTTTCGTCAAAGGCGGCAAAGAAGACAGCACCGCTTTTTTCACTTTCGCGAGCTTATCACGTTCTAACTGTGCCTTGTACCAAGCGGAAATCTTCGTTAGCACAAAAATGCCGAGCGCTGCGACGAAGAGAAACAGCGCTGCGCCCCGTTGACCGAGCGGTACGAGGATGAAGGCACTGATCAAAGGGGCCAGCGCTTGACCGGAGTTGCCACCAACTTGGTAAATCGACTGCGACAAACCACGTCTCGAACCCGCTGCCATATAGGAAACACGCGAGCCTTCCGGATGAAATACCGCAGAACCAAAGCCGAGGAAAATTACCGACAGCAAGATGAGCCAGTATTCCGGAGCGAAAGCCAAGCCGGCAATCCCGATAAAAGAAAATACCATGCCGAGCGGCAGCGCGTAAGGCATCGGCTTTTTATCGCTCGCAAACCCGATGACCGGCTGCAGGACAGAAGCGACCATATTGAGCGCAAAAGCGATCAGCCCGAGCTGTGTAAAGGACAAGCCCAAATCTTTCTCCAAAATCGGGAACATTGCCGGGATCACCGCCTGCAAGGAATCATTCAATAAATGGACACCACCGATCGCGAACATCACCGGATAAACCGGGCTCCCCGCGAGTGAGGATGAGGAAATTGCTTTTGCCATACTGCCGCCTCCAAATTAAGTAATCGCTATTTTTTCCATTATAACCCACTTTTCGTGCACAAGAGCATGCACAAAGAGCGCAGTTGCACATTCATTGTTGAATGCCCATCTGCGCTCTTGTTTTTGCCTATGAGCCCACTTTACAGCAAGCGGAGGAATAACACTTTCAAGTAATCGCCTTCCGGGAATCTCCGGTCGACATGGAAATCTGTCGGCAGGCTGTAGGTCTCCACCACTTTGTATTTCTGGTCTCTATCTTTGAATGCTTTATCGATCATTTGAGTGAATTTCTTCATATTAAATGAAGCGCTATTGGTCGAAGCGACGATCAAGCCGCCTGGCGCCGTAATATCAATCGACTCTTTCATGAGATTGGTGTAATCTTTCGCCGCACTGAAGACGTGCTTTTTCGAACGCGCAAAGCTTGGGGGATCGAGGACGACCACATCAAAGCTCAAGTTTTTGCGCTTGGCGTATTTGAAATAATTGAAAACGTCCATGACCAAAATGTCCTGCTCGTCAAAATCGATGCCATTGATGCTGAACTGTTCGATGGTTTTTGCCGAACTGCGCTTCGCAAGGTCCACGCTTGTTGTCTTGTCCGCCCCGCCAAGCGCTGCTGCTACAGAAAACGCACCTGTGTAAGAGAAGGTATTCAAGACGCTTTTGCCGTCCGCATATTTCGTGCGAATCGCTTGGCGCACATCGCGCTGGTCAAGGAAAATGCCGGTCATTGCGCCATCATTCAAATAAACCGCGTAATTCACGCCGTTTTCCTGAACGATCAACGGGAATTCCCCGCGCTCGCCCGATACGAAATCATCGTCTTCGATATACTGGCCTTTCGTGTCGAAGCGTTTCTTTTCATAGATGCCGATACACTCCACTACGTTCTCTAAAGCGGCTACGACGTCTTCGCGGAACGAATAGACCCCTTCGCTATACCAGGACAGCAAGTAAAATCCTGCGTAATAATCGATCGTCAATCCACCAAAGCCGTCTCCTTCGCCGTTAAACACACGGAAGGCCGTCGTCTCTGGGTTGTTGAAGAATTTCTCACGGCGGCTGAAGGCGAGTTCTAGTTTGCGTTCGATAAAGGCTTGCCCGACCGCTTCGTCCTGGTTTCTCGTCAAGACCCAGCCGGCGCCTTTGTTTTGCTCGCCGTAATAGCCGGTACCGAGGTATTCCCCGTCTTTGTCAACGAGGCGCAGCAAGCTGCCTTCGGGTGCGTCGATGTCGTTCATCAATCCGTCTTTTGTGACGAGCGGCGACCCTTTCGCCAATTCATTTCTTAATGTGTCTTTCACTGTTATGGTCAATTCGTTTCTCACAATTCCTCATCCTATCTATGCCGTTGCGTTTTGCATTATAATCAGTGTAAAGGAAATCTGTCGCCCTGCCCACTTCCAAACGTTCTTTTCGGTGAAATGGGCATGGAAACGAGAAGGCTTGTGAAAACGCAATGGCTATTCTTTTCCGGTTCGGTTCGGAATCGCTTCCTGGGACGTGCTTGGAAAAGATAGTGGGAGGTTGGGTGTTGAATTGTTTTTACTTCGCCTGAGTAGTCGCCGCCGGGCTTTGGGTTGGCCTCTCACAGTAAGTCAGGAAGACCGCCTGTCTTACGGCTTCGGCTCACCCCTTTACGCTTGGCGGCTGAGCGATTTCATTGAGTGAAGCGTGTTTATGTAGTTCGGCTTCCTTACCCAGTTGCCGGCTTGTGGGGGAATCGCTTCCTGGGACATGCTTAGAGAAGATAGCGGGAGTTTGGGTGTTGAATTGTTTTTGCTTTTGTTTTTACTTTGCCTGAGTAGTCGCCGCCGGGCTTTGGGTTGGCCTCTCGCAGTAAGCCAAGAAGGACGCTTGTCTTACCGCTTCGGCTCACCCTTTTACGCTCGGCGGCTGAGTGATTTCGTTGAGTGAAGCGTGTTTAGATAGTTCTGCTTCCGTACCCAGTTGCCGGCTTGTGGGGGAATCGCTTCCCGGGATGCAGCGTCTGGCACGTTGGTGCTTCAGCCAAAAACTTTATTGGGGATCAGAACTAGCTTGCCTCGCGGTACCAAAGATAACTTGAGCTACAAAACATGAAGCATTTCTTCATTTTCTATCGAGTGAACAGGAGAAGTTTTCTTCCCCTCTAAAACTAGAGACGGAGTGGAAGGGGGCTGACGCCTGTGGGACCGCGCGGGCTGGCGAGACAAATGTACGGCGTTCTTTTTGCCATCTTGGCCGGGCACCCGCCCTATACTCGGGCAGCTGAAAGCGCGACGTCCTGTCGCATCAGCTGCATGAGTCGCATCCTGCGAGCCCCAAGCAGCCCCCTGCAACGCAGTCGACAAGCGGGAGCTTTTCCACTTGCTTCTTTTCATCTCAAGCTTTCCAACCCTCGTTCCCACTAGCCCGCCCAATAGAAAAAAGCGCTCCGCAACGATGCGGAACGCTTTGTATCCATTATTCATTCTTGCATCCATTCCCAGGCATCGTTCATTTCGTCGAGACTGAAATGACGTGTTTCCAGGCCATCTGCGAAACCTTTCCAGCCGCTCGTGGCCTGGGTCCAGTCCTTTTCGCTGATGACCGCGAACTTGCGCGCTTGGCTCCAGCTATCACGGTCGATGTCCGCACTGTCTGCTGCATCGAACAAAGTGGAATCTTCCACTTTGTAGATGATCGCATACATATTAAAATGGCCTTTTTCGTTCACTTTCTCACGGATGACGTGATCCAACTTCTCAAAATCGGCTTTGCTGGCACGTCCTTCTACTTCAATTGCGATTGTTTCGATATCTTTACTCGGCACAATGGACAGCATGTCCCTTCACCTCTCCTTTATCCAATCCCAGGCCTGCTCCATCTGGTCGATCGGGAAATATTCTGCTTGAACGCCTGGAAGTTTATCGATAGCACCAGAGGCTTTATCGAGCCAATTTTGTTCACTGACAATGGCCAGTTTATTATACTGGGTCCAGCGCTTGGCATCGATGGCCAGTTCCTCGAATATCGCGCCTGCGGTTGGGGCGTCGATATCGCCGATAACGGCATAGACATTGAATTTCTCATCGTTGCGGAATTTCTCGAATACGACATTATCGAATTTTTTCAAATCGTCTTTGGTCACCTTGCCTTCGACTTCGATAGCAAAGGTTTGTTCGTCTTTACTGGTAACGAATGATAACATGGCGGCTCCTCCTTAAAGTTTCCTGATAGAGCTGTTATTCCCTTTAGGGAGGGCCTCAAACTGCCATTCGCAAATCCGTGTTTCAGATATATTGCATTCTGCATTTTACTGATGTGTAGATTAGTGTATAATGGAGTCAGATAATTTCGAAAGGAGATTTACTATGCCGATTCCTGTAGATCATACAAGGCCGGTACGCGTTTCCGCTAAAGAAAGCGCCCACTTGCAACTGCAGCAATGGATCATCGATGGCACGTTACAGCCTGGTGAAAAACTGGTCGACACCGAACTCGCCGAAGCACTCAATTTGAGCCGCACGCCGATTCGCGAAGCCCTGCAGCTTTTAGAAGTACAAGGATTCATTGAAATGTTTCCTGGCAAAGCGACACGCGTGACGGATATCCATATCGAAGACATTAAACACCTCCTGCCTCCTCTAGCTGTGCTGCAAGCACTTGCCGGTGAACTGGCCATCCCGAATTTGACTCCTGAAATTTTCGGGCTTTTGGAAGAAACCAACCGGAAGTTTGCGCGCGCAATCCGCAGCAGCGATTCCTTCTCTGCCTTAAAAATCGATGAAGAGTTCCATCAAATCATCGTCGATGCGGCCGGAAATCCATATATTGATTCCATTCTCGGCCAGCTTCAATCACACGTCCGCAGACAGTTTTTCCATCACTCCCTTGTCCTGACGATGCGTTCTCACGATGAGCATATTGAAATCATCGAGACACTCAAAGCAGGAGATGGCGACAAGATCTCACATTTAATGAAATCCAACTGGGTCCGCACCATCGAAGAATTGACCGCTTCCAAAGGTATTTAAAAAAGCTGTTCCACAACGTGTCAGACACGTTGGGAACAGCTTTTTTTAGCGATTGGTGAATGCAGGCGATTCCGCTCCGTTGCGGTTTCTCATGCGGGCGACAATGCCGGAAATGAGAATGGCAGCTAATGCCGGGACAAACCATCCCAGCCCATCGCTGTACAGCGGCAGAACTTCTGCATAAAAGTCGATGATGCTTTGGAGCCAAGCTGGATTGTCCGTACCCAGTGAACCAGTTAAGGTCTTCAATCCATCGATGATGGCAATGAGGAATGTCACGCCGATGGCTGATACGTAAACGATACGGCTGTGATTGAAAAGCGGTGACATGAACGCCAACATGATCAAGACGATTGCCAGTGGGTACAAGAACATTAAGACCGGAATCGAATAGGTGATGATGTTCGACAATCCGGCATTCGTCACAACCAATGAGAATATTGTAAAGATAAAGACGTAGGTGCGGTAGCTGATGCTTGGCGTCAGCTTATGGAAAAATTCCGAAGTCGCCACCGTCAAGCCGACCGCAGTTGTCAGGCAGGCCAAGATGATGATGACGGCCAATAGCATGGCGCCGAACGTACCGAAATAATGTTCAGACGCTCCGCTTAACACAGGTCCACCCGTTTCCAATAGACCGAGTTGAGCCGTGCTCGTCGCGCCAAGAAACGCAATGCCCGTATAAACGATCGCCAATAAAGCCGCGGCGACAGCCCCGCTGAGAAGCGTTGCTTTGAGCAAGCCTTTAGAAGAAGTCACGCCCATTTTTTGAACAGCAGAAATGACAATGATCCCGAATACGAGTGAAGCGAGCGCATCCATCGTGTTATATCCTTCCGTAAAGCCAGTCAGAAATGCGCCAGTGGCATATCCGTCTTGCGCAGGTCCTGCCTCCCCCATCGGAGAAACAAACGCAGCGACCAGCAAAATGCCAAGGACCACCAAAATGGCCGGAGCGAGGAATTTGCCGATGCTGTCGACCATTTGCGTCGGATTCAACGATAGCAATAAAGAAATAACGTAAAAAATAACCGAGAAGACGATCAAGCCGATGGCAACTGACCCGTCACCGATAAACGGCACGATGCCGACTTCATAAGAAACGGCAGCCGTCCGCGGCAAGGCGAAGAACGGCCCGATCGTCAAATAAAGAGCGGCAGTGAACAATAGACCATACACTGGATGTACACGGCTTGAAAGGTCCTGCAAGTCTTTGCTTTTTGAAAAGCCGATTGCCAAGATGCCAAGAAGCGGCAGCCCGACACCTGTTGTCAAGAAACCGGCCATCGCCACCCAAACGTGTTCACCTGCATACTGGCCGAGCTGTGCCGGGAAAATCAAATTCCCCGCTCCAAAAAATAATGCGAAAAGCATTGTCCCAATAATAAGATATGCTTTCATCGATAATTTGCTGTCCATACTTAACTAACTCCCTCACTTGTTTGAATATTCATTTTCTTTTATCCCTAAATACTATCAGCGAATAATTGTATGCGATATATTGCACAATGTAATACTACAACATCTTTTATAAAATGCAAGGATTAAATTTTTGTTTTCGGAAAATTTCATTATACGCTGTAAATGCTGCGATGTAGAGCTTTTTCGCTATAACATTTTCTTCCTTGACTGACAGTTTTTCCGTGTCCATAACCGAACATATTGGCTCGCATTTTGTGCTTATTGCTGTAAAATATCTACGTAGATGAAGACGTCCATCGTTTTCCAAAATTATCTGGAAGGCGGAGATGCACAATGAAAATCATACGCATTATTTTGCAATTGCTTGTGCTTTATGGCTTTTTGCTGATTGGCGAAGCCATACAAGCTTTGCTCCATTTGCCTATGCCTGGCAGCATCATCGGCTTTTTATTACTGTTTGGCGCATTATTGCTGAAAATTTATCCTCTTGAATGGATCGATGCCGGCGCGACATTCTTATTGAGTTTTCTTTCCTTATATTTCATTCCGGCTACGGTCGGCGTCGTCGATTATGGTCCGCTATTTTCCGGAAAAGGGGCGTTGCTGTTGCCGGTTGTCATCATTAGCACGTTAATCACGATGGCCGCGGCCGGATTCGTAAGCCAACACATGGCGAATCGACATGCAGCGAAAAAGGAGGAAACTTAATCATGGCATTTACTCCTGCAGCCCTTATTTTTTCCACGCTGACCGTCACGGCCTATGTCATTGCCAATTTCATCTATTTAAGATTTCGCAAAACGCCCTTGAACCCGGTCATTACCACAACCGTCGCACTCGTGGCAATCTTGGTCCTGTTCGATATTCCTTACGAAACTTATATGGAAGGCGGCGACTGGATCGCATTTCTCCTCGGACCGGCTGTTGTGGCACTTGCTGTCCCGCTCTATAAGCATCGTCAATTGCTCCAAAAAAACTTGGTCCCGATCGCAGCCGGAATCACTGCCGGGGTCCTTGCTGGCCTCGTCAGCGGTACCTTATTCACGCGCTGGCTCGGTTTTGCGGATGAATTGATTTTGACGGTCTTGCCGAAATCGTTGACGACGCCTGTTGCCATGCAGATCGCCTCGACCATTGGCGGCATCCCGTCGCTCGCTGCCGTCTTCGTCATGGTCGCGGGGTTCACAGGCATTCTGCTCGGCCCGTATATGCTGCACGCATTGCATATCGATTCCCCGATTGGGCGTGGTATCGGTCTCGGCGCATCAGCCCATGGCCTGGGCACAGCGAAAGCGTTCGAATACGGCCCTGAATCAGCTTCGATGAGTTCTGTCGCGATGACTTTGGCTGCTGTTCTTGGCGCATTGCTCAGCCCCCTCGTAGCCTGGCTGCTGTTATGAACCTAAAAATCCCCAGCGCTTTATCGCGCCGGGGATTTTTTCATTTCTCCTTCTATTCTATGCTGCCATTCAGTCAGCTATCAATTTTGCAAATCACGCCGGCGGAAGCCATAGGCACCTGCTAGCGCCAAAGCTGCTGCAATGACAACCATCAATATGAGCACGCCGTAATTGACCTCATCCAATGGAATCGCCGGGATGTGTCCATAAGGCGTCAACTTTTCCACCCACTCCGGTAGTTGCAGTAACTCTCCCAAGTAGACGACGAAAAATGATACACCTAAGTAAAGCCAGAGGAAACTCGCAATACTAGGCCAGAAGCCGACAAATGCCAGGGCCAGCCCGATCATGACCAGCACCGCAGGCAAATATGCTAGCGGCGCGCCGAGATAGGTGTTAAACGACAAGCTGTCTTCTAACACACTATTGCCCGCAATGCCGAGTCCAAGCCCGGTCATCGCAAGCATCGTGACGGCAGTCAATGAAGCGAGGAGCCAATAGCTAAAAACAAGGCGCACGCGGGAAACCGAGCGGCTCACCAGGTGCTCCATCCGCTCATTCTTTTCTTCTGTCTTGATCTTCAATACCACCATAATCGCTGGGATTGAAGCCAGAATGGCCATGACTGATGACAACACGGGGATGAACAATTCGATCAGGCTGAATCCTGCTTGCTGGACAATCAATTGCTGGAAAAGCTCGATATCATCGAAGAAACTTTCGATTTCGCCAAGCACAGAGCCATAAGAAGCGCCCAGAATAAACATGGCAACTGCCCAAGCAATCAGGCTCGTGCGTTGAAGGCGAAATGCTAAACCGAACGTCCCTTGCAACATACTAGAAGCGGTGGTTCGTCCAGCTCGCGTCGGTAAAAAGCCCGAATCGTGGTCACGGATACTGTTTAAATACAAGGCAAGGATAGAGAGGGCGAGTGCCAAGCCGAGCGACAACCCAACCGGCCACCACTCGTTTTCGATATAGGGCTTGGCACGCAGGATCCATCCGAGCGGAGAGGTGAGTGCCAATGGTTCGCTCATGACATCACCTATTGCGCGAATCATGTAAAACGCGAGCAACGCGGCAATCGACAAGCCGGTCGTAGCCCGGGCGTTCTGTGTCAATTGTGCAAGGACGATCGTCAATGCCGCGAAGAAGAATCCTGTGGCTCCTAACGACGCACCGAACAAGAGAGAACCGTGGAGGTCCACACTGTCGACTCCAAGAGCTGCCATCGAAACGCCGGTCACCAAAGCGAGTAAGGCATTGACACCCGCTAGCACGCCTAAAACTGCTGCCGTACTCGACAACCGGCCGACAGGGAGCGCGCGGACCAATTCTAGCCGCCCTTCCTCTTCATCGCCTCGTGTATGGCGACTGACCAATAAAATATTCATTAGCGCCACAACAGCGGCCGTCATCAACAGCATTTCATGCGCTGTCATAGCACCTGTCGTATAGTCCATTCCACCGTAATTCGGCCCGACCATGGCGATCATGGCCGGATTTTCCATCGTTTCGCTTAAAGCTTGGCGTTCGATATCGTCTCCGTATAAATTTTCGAAGACGAGGACGACACCTGCCGATACAAAAGCGAACGACAAGATCCAGATGGGCAGGCGGATTCGGTCTCGCCGCAAGATAAAACGCATCAAACTCCACGTATGGTCAAAAAGCTGGCTCATCACACGCCACCCCCTGCTCCTGTCTCCGTTTCTTCATAATGGCGGATAAACAAATCTTCCAAGGTTGGCGGACGGCTTTCCATCCGCTTCAGGCCGAACGCGCTTAAATGGCGAACGACTGCATCAAGTTCATCGCTGTCCACTTGGAATGACCAGCCGCCATCAAAGGGCTCAACACGGTGCACGCCCCGCAGTTCGGCCAAGTCCGGTATCGGCTGATGGGTTTCAATGAACATCAAAGAGCCTGTTAAATGGCGCATCTCTTTAAGCGTCCCGGTTTCAATAATGCGCCCTTTGCGGATAATTGCCACCCGGTCGCATAGTTTTTCTACTTCTGATAGGATATGGCTCGACAGGAGGATGCTCTTGCCTTGTGCTTTCGCTTCCTGGACGTATTCGGCAAACACGCGCTCCATGAGCGGATCGAGACCAGACGTCGGCTCATCAAAGATATAAAGATCTGCATCTGCAGAAAAGGCAGCGATGAGCGCCACTTTCTGCCGATTGCCTTTTGAATAGGTCCGGCATTTTTTGCTTGGGTCGAGCCCGAACCGGCTGATCAGCTCATCGCGCCGTTTCTTGTCGTAGCCGCCGCGTAATCTGCCAAACAAATCGATCACTTCGCCGCCGGTCAAGTTTGGCCATAAATTGACATCCCCTGGCACGTACGCCACTCGTTTATGGATATCGACGGCATCTTTCCAAACATCTTTGCCGAAAATCTCGGCGCTGCCTTCCGATGCTTTCAAAATGCCGAGCAAGACACGCAAAGTCGTTGATTTCCCTGCCCCGTTCGGCCCGATGAAACCGAAGACTTCTCCTTCTTTCACTTCGATATCGACGCCATCCAGCGCTTTGAACTCCCCGAATGTTTTACTGAGCCCTTGTGTTTTGACGACCGTCATGACGATTCCCCCTCCGTTTCGTAAAAACTCCTTTTCAAAATAGCCAAATAGCCATAAAATTCATCCCAATACGGCGCAAAGTCAATCTCAGCAAGGTTCTGGCCAGACAGCTTCGCAAGCAATTCCTGTTGGAAGCCATCGATCGACCAACGGATCAAATGGAATACTTTATCGGGATCTGCATCTTTCCGGAAACGGCTTTTGTCGATACCTTCATACATGAGCCGGTAGCCGGTCTGTTTCAGTTCGCCTATTTTCACCGCCAGCTCGTCAGGCAAAGGCGCATCGTTTTCTTGCATAAACACAGCTGAGAAATTGAATACTTCCTCATTTTCAACTTGGGCTTCCATTTTCAGGCGGGCAAGCTGTGTGAGTCGTTCAATCATATCCGGTTCTTCCCCATCCACTCGGTCCAAATAACGGCTCTGGATGGTTTCAAGGCTATACTTCACCAAATACGCGTACAGCTCCTGCTTGCTCGTGAAATAATAAAACAACATCCCCTTGCCGATGCCTGCCGCTTGGACGATGCGATTGGTCGAGGCTTTCGCGTAGCCATGCGCCGCAAATTCAGCAAGCGCGGCCTGAAGAATGGTGCGTTGCTTGCGCTCTTCTAAATTTTCAAATCGTTCAACGATGACGATCACCTCCATATCCACGCACAACTTGACCACCCTGGTCGACTTCAATATACAACATTCGACCACTCTGGTCAATTTAAATATCAGATAATTACAACTTTATTCAAGTGAGTATTTCAGCTTTCCTGAAAGCGCTTATCATGCTATGTTTGACGTACACATGACAAGACAGGAGGAACTTCTTTTGAACAAAATTTTATCATCCAAGTTTTCCATCACCGCACTTTCTGCCGCTGCAGCACTTACCTTGTCCGCATGCGGCAGCGACAGCGAAGAAACCGCTGAAGAAACAGCCAGCGCATGGGACGAAATACAAGAACAAGGCACCTTGACCGTCGCAACATCCGGTACGCTTTACCCGACTTCCTACCGTGAAGAAGGCACCGATGAATTGACCGGTTTTGAAGTCGAGGTCGTTCGCGAAATGGCTGAACGCCTTGAACTTGAAATTGAGTTTTCTGAAATGGGCTTTGACGAGATGATGACGTCCGTCCAAACTGGCCAAGTCGATATCGCCGCGAATGATATCGAGATTAACGAAGACCGCAAAGAGAAATTCGTCTTCTCTACGCCGTTCAAATATTCGTACGGGACAGCCATCGTTCGCGAAGGCGATCTTTCTGGCATCGAGACGCTAGAAGACCTTGAAGGCAAAAAAGCAGCCGGCGCTTCAACATCCGTTTATATGGAAACTGCCCGTTCATATGGCGCTGAAGAAGTGACCTACGACAACGCAACAAATGAAACGTATTTGCGCGACGTCGCAATCGGCCGCACCGATGTCATTCTCAACGATTATTATTTGCAGACACTCGCCATCGAAGCGTTCCCAGAACTCGAGATCGTTATCCACCCAACGATCAAATACCGCCCGTCTGAAGGCGGCATGGTCATGAACAAAGGTAATGACGAATTGGTCGAAAACGTCAACAATGCAATCGATGAGATGCTTGAAGACGGCACTATCGCTGAACTTTCCGCCGAGTTTTTTGACGGAGCCGATGTGACACAGCCGATTGAAATTGAAGAATAAGCTCAACTGCCCCGATGCCGGCTTCTGCTGGCATCGGTTTTTTTATGGAATGCTATTCTTTCAATAACATTTTTTGAAGCTATTGCGGAAGCTTTTTTGTGTTTTTTTCCATAATCCTCCTGTTCATTGGGCCAAATTATTGATTCATGCTAATAGATGAAGCGATTTATCGATAAGTGCACTCTTCAAACTCCAACTTTCTTCCACTTTCATTCACTAATGAGAAGCATTATACTGTTAAAGTATTTAGAATAATCTGCAGATGAGGTGAACTTTTTGGCATTCACATTTTCCCCGCTCAGTGAACAGGCACTGGTCATCGAAACCGGCGCCATCATCAATAAAGAGTCGGAGCAAGCCGTCCGCAAGCTGTCGGCGCTCTTAGAAAAAGAAGCGCCGGAGTGGCTAATCGAATTCATCCCAGCGTTCACGACGGTCACGGTTTTTTATGATCCATGCCAGCTCAAACAAGCAGAGGTGGAACAGGAACTAAAATCGCTAATGGCCCAAATGGATGAGGTCGAAGCACCCGCTCCACGCCAAATCGAAATTCCGGTTTGTTATGGCGGCGATTTTGGTCCTGACCTTCGCTTTGTCGCAGAGCATAATGGCCTGACGGAAGAAGAAGTCATAGACATCCATACGTCTGGCATCTACAGCGTGCACATGATTGGGTTTGCCCCGGGCTTTCCGTTCATCGGCGGCATGTCCGAAAAAATTGCCGCACCTAGAAGGAAATCGCCGCGTTTGCGCATTCCTGAACGCACTGTCGGGATTGCCGGCATGCAAACCGGTGTCTATCCGATTAAAACACCGGGCGGCTGGCAGTTGATCGGCCGCACACCTTTGCGTCTATTTGTGCCAGACCAAGACATCCCGAGTTTGCTTCGGGCCGGAGACGAAATCCGCTTCACGCAAATCGATGAAGCTGAATACCGGGAACAGGAGGCGAAGCAAGATGCTGACCATTCGTAAAAGTGGGCTGCAAACAGCTGTGCAAGATCTCGGCCGCACCGGATTTCAGCGCTATGGTGTCATCGCAAGCGGCGTTATGGACCCGTTTGCCCACCGCATCGCCAATTTGCTCGCAGGCAATGCCGAAACGGCAGCAACCCTGGAAATCGCCTTGTCCGGCCCGGTCATCGAGTTCGAAGCCGACCATTTCATCGCCATTTGCGGAGGCGACTTATCCCCTTCGCTCGACGGCAAGCCACTTACCATGTGGCGCGGCCATTTCGTCCGAAAGGGCAGCATCCTGTCATTCGGCGAACCGAAGCGCGGCGCACGCAGTTACGTGGCCGTTGCGGGCAGTTTTGATATACCGGTTGTCATGGACAGCTGCTCCACGTATTTACGCGCAGGCATCGGCGGCTTCCACGGGCGCGCGCTAAAAAACGGCGACAGCCTGCAGACGCTCCCTCTTCCTGCCGGGCGCCTAGAAGCCTTAAAAAACCAGAACGCACAGGCACCTGACTGGCTCATCCCGCCTGCCCGCTACCACGAGCAGCCGATCGTCCGGATGATGCCGGGACGTCAATTCACTCTCTTTAATGAAGAGAGCCGGACACGCATATTCGAAGAAACCTTCACCGTTTCAGCCAGTTCAGACCGCATGGGCTATCGCTTGGAAGGTGCTGAACTGGCACTTGAAAAGCAGGAAGAATTGATTTCGGAAGCGGTCGCGTTCGGTTCTGTGCAAGTCCCGGCAGATGGCAACCCCATCGTCTTGCTCGCAGACCGCCAGACGACCGGCGGCTATCCGAAAATCGGCCAAGTCGCAGCGGTCGATTTGCCGCTGATCAGTCAATTAAAACCCGGCGAATCGCTGAAATTCCGCCACATCTCTGTGCATGATGCACAACAGCTTTACATCGAACAAGAACAGCAAATCCGTCAATTGAAAATCGCAATCCAAATGAAACGGGAGGAATGGACATGAACCATCAAGTAGATTTGAACTGTGACATGGGTGAAAGCTTCGGTACCTATACACTTGGCAATGACCGGGCAATTCTCGATTACGTCACTTCCGCCAATATCGCGTGCGGCTTTCACGCAGGCGACCCGGCGACGATGCGCGAAACCGTCAAACTGGCACTCGACAAAAACGTCGGCATCGGTGCCCACCCCGGCCTTCAGGACCTTGCCGGTTTCGGGCGGCGCAACATGGCTGTCACCCCACAGGAAATATACGATCTTGTCATTTACCAGATTGGTGCACTCTACGGGTTTGTGAAAGCAGAAGGCGGAAAGCTTCAACACGTGAAAGCCCACGGCGCCATGTACAATATGGCCGCAGGTGATGCCAAGCTGTCGGAAGCGATCGCAGAAGCGGTCTATAAAATCGACCCGGAACTCGTCTTGTTCGGCTTATCTGGCAGTGAAATCATCAAAGCCGGCAATAAGATCGGCTTGCGCACAGCGAATGAAGTGTTCTCCGACCGCACGTATCAGCCAGATGGCACGCTCACGCCGCGCAGCCAAGACAACGCGCTCATCACCGACCCAGATGCTGCGATCCAACAAGTCATTCACATGGTCAAAGAAAACAAAGTCATCAATACAGAAGGCACCGAGACTGCCTTGAAGGCAGAAACGATCTGCATCCACGGCGATGGCAAGACTGCAAAAGAATTTGCGATGCAGATCTCCGGTTCCTTGAAAGAGGCGGGAATCGCTATCCAACATATCCACAAAATTGTGTAACACCGCCTAAGGAGGAACTTTTATGGACAATGTTAAAAAGATGAAAAATACCAACCGCAGCGTCCTGCTCGGCGCTGCCTTCCTAATGGCGACTTCCGCTATCGGACCGGGGTTCTTGACCCAAACAACCGTTTTTACTGAGACTTTATTGGCGTCATTCGGCTTTGTCATTTTGATCTCCATCATCATCGATATCGGTGCGCAGACGAACATTTGGCGCATCATTGCCATTTCAGGAAAGCGCGCGCAAGATATCGCAAATGACGTGCTGCCAGGGCTTGGCTACGTGCTAGCGTTTCTCGTCGTCATCGGTGGGCTTGCTTTTAATATCGGGAACATTGCTGGTGCTGGGCTCGGTACGAATGTGTTGTTCGGCATTTCCCCGGAACTCGGCGCAGGACTTAGCGGCTTGCTGGCAGTCGGGATCTTCATGGTGAAAGAAGCGGGACGCGCGATGGACCGCTTCGCCCAAATTCTCGGCTTTGTCATGATCGCCTTGACGATTTATGTCATGATCACCGCACAACCGCCTGTCGGTGAAGCGGTGGCGAAAACTTTCGCTCCTGATACAATCGATATTTTTGCGATTGTTACGCTTGTCGGCGGAACCGTCGGCGGCTATATCACGTTCGCCGGCGGCCATCGCCTGGTCGATGCCGGGATGACCGGTCAAAGGCATTTGCCGCAAGTGACGCGCAGCTCCATTTATGCGATTGGGGTCGCGTCCATCATGCGCGTCATCTTATTCCTTGCCGTACTCGGTGTCGTCTCGCAAGGACTGGCTCTCGATCCGGACAATCCGCCAGCTTCTGTATTTCAGCTTGCTGCTGGCAATATCGGCTATAAAATTTTCGGTGTCGTCATGTGGGCTGCCGCAGTCACTTCGGTCGTCGGCGCCGCTTATACCTCTGTTTCGTTCATCCGGTCGTTCAGCCCGGTGCTTGAGAAATATCACCGCTACTTGACCATTGGCTTTATCGTCATCTCGACCATCGTCTTTATCTCCATTGGACGCCCGGTCTTGATTCTCTTGCTTGTCGGCTCGTTGAACGGCTTGATCTTGCCGATTGCACTCGGTGTGATGCTCGTCGCCGCCCACAAGAAAAAAGTCGTCGGCGATTACAAACATCCGCTATGGATGACGATCTTCGGTGTCGTCATCGTGATCGCCATGTCCTGGATGGGCGGTTACACATTATTGAATGGCATCCCGCAATTATTTAAATAAGGAGTGAATGGACATGCAATTCACATCTCCAGAAGAGCTGCGCAGCGCCATCCGGACAGGCGAATTCCAAGCACCGACGTCTGGCTTCGCCCCAGGATTCATCCAAACGAATCTGGCTATTTTGCCAAAAGACATGGCGTTTGAATTTCTGCTGTTCTGTCAGCGCAATCCAAAAGCCTGTCCGGTCATCGATGTCACGGAACCCGGTTCATTTGTTCCGGCATTGTCCGCGCCGTATGCAGATTTGCGCACCGACATTCCGAAATACCGCATCTACCGTGATGGCGTGTTGACGGAAGAAACAACTGACATCCGCCCGTTATGGACAGATGACATGGTCGCTTTCTTGCTTGGCTGCAGCTTTACATTCGAAGAAGCGCTGACACAAAACGGCATTCCGATGCGCCATCAAGAGCAGGGCTGCAACGTGCCGATGTATAAGACTTCGCTTGCAGCTGTCCCAGCCGGCCGCTTCCAAGGACCGACTGTCGTTAGCATGCGCCCGGTCAAAGAACAAGACATCGTCCGCGCGGTGCAAGTGACGAGCCGCTTCCCGAACGTCCACGGCGCTCCCGTCCATATCGGCAATCCCGAATCGATTGGCATCCAAGACATCAACAAGCCCGATTTCGGCGATGCCGTTGAAATTAAAGAAGGCGAAGTGCCGGTCTTCTGGGCATGTGGCGTCACGCCACAAGCCGTCGCGATGGAAAGCAAGCCTTCCTTGATGATCACTCATGCTCCTGGCCATATGTTCGTCACTGACTTGAAATCAGAAGACTTTAGCGTGTTTTAACCCATTCAAAAAGCGCCTGTATGATAAAGTTGCCAATTCGGCTCTTTTCCATACAGACGCTTTTTTAGTCATCCATTAACTTGCGGCGAATGCGGATCGCCACTTGCTGCCAGTAAGTGAGTTGATGTGGGACGCAATCGGCCAAGCCGATTTTCTGATGAAACGGCTGCCTTCCCTCTGTCGTTTCAATAAACCCACGGGCATCGATTGCTTCTGTCTGCCTCATGCACAGTTCAAAGAATGCCAGAAACTCGACAGCCACCATGCCTGAGACTTCCTCTGGTTGCAGGCGGTAATCCTCCAGGTCAATAGGCATGCCTTCGTACAAATGAAGAAAAGCGCGCTCGCGGTCGGTGAATCCAGGCAAGACGATCTCGTCATGCACGACACCCAGCTGCGCTAATTGCTCAAATGAAAGCGTTAAGCCAAGCTCTTCTTTAATTTCCCGAACGCCGTCTCGCATCGATTCGTGCGCTGCGATATGGCCCGCTGCCGTAATATCGAAAAGCCCGGGAAAATCCGCCTTATTTTGGCTTCTTAGCTGCAAATGAATCAAAGTGCGGCCTTGTTCACGCGAAACGATCCAGCAATGAAAGGTCTCGTGCCACAAACCTTGGCGATGGACTTCCTCCCGGGTCGCGACGCCGATTAGCGCACCATCCTCTGTCACACAAGCTAGTTTTTCAATAGCCATCGCGCAATCTCCAAAACACCAATTCTTTCGACTGTGCGATGCGTTCAAATCCAAGCTTTTCGAGCACACGAATCGAAGGCGCATTGTCTTCATAGCATTCCGCCGTCACTTCACGTACTTCCGGAAAAGCAAAGGCCCAATCGATCAAGCCTTGCACGCCTTCTGTCGCGTAGCCGTTCCCTTGATAAGGTTCCTTTACGCCATAGCCGATTTCCACTTTTCCGGCTTTGTCCGGACATCCCTTGAACCCCATATCGCCAATCGGTGCGCCGGATTGATCAAAAGCGATCCATGCCCCCCAGCCGTAAAGACGCTGATCTTGTTTTAAATCGTCTAAATGCAGGCTAATGTGTGCATCCATCGCATAACTGCCATACAAATTCCGATACAGTTCTTCAGTGATGGGGATTAACTTTAGTCGTTCTGTCTGAATTTCTTTTGGCAATGAATTGGTGTTCATATTTTTACCTCCTTGCCTTGCTCAGTCCATGCTTTTGTAAAATGAAAGTGCTTCTTTGATGATCTCACGCGCATATCCTGATCGCCCCTGGATGCGCTCTACCCATGCGTCAAAACTTGCGGCAGCTTCCTCCTGAACCAAGCCCTTGCTCGTGCTGAGCTCACTTTGCCAATCATTAAATTCCCAATGCGCCACTTCTCCTGCGTAAGGCACGCGGACTTCGATGAGCGGTGTTTTGCCAAGCTGATGCTGTGAATATTCCGCTGCCTTCCAAAATGTTTCTTCGCTTACCGGAGCGAGTGAATACTTCTGTACCGACAACTTCCCGCCCGGCCGCTGATAAACGATCGTCATGCCATCCGGCTCAGCCGATAATTGCACATCTGCTCCCGGGAAAAATCCTGTTTGCGGGGTATCCGAAAAAGAGGCATCTTGCGTGTCTAGTAAAATCGGCTGAATCCACTGGTCTCCTAAATCACACAGAAAGCGCCTGCCCTGCCCGTCGATTGCCACAACCGCTGCATGCGCTTCTGCCGTGCTGAGTTCCGACCCAACCGGATAGGCCTCGATTCCCGCTTCGCGAAATTCCGCCAGTAGCCAAAGCGCCAGGTCAAAGCAATTTCCGCCAAGCCCGTAATCCTCCCGATGTTCCTTCATTTGTTCGATGCTGCGCTGCTTTTTCAATCCAGCCCGTTCGTAATTCCAGGCCTTCACCAAATTATCCATTGGCAGCCCGTCAAAGCGCTGCCAGACATTCAGAAGATGTTCACCTGCCCGCATTGCCCAATCCCCTCTCCTCATCCATCTCCCCTTACTTTCGATTCGGGGCATCTATATTCCTGCATGAAAAAAAGAAGGCCTGAGCCTTCTTTTTAGCAGGTTGTCGAGAAAGGTGAAAAGTCGTATTTTCCGAAGCTTATCGCTCGCTTTCCGTGGGCTCGCGCCCAAGCCTCCTCAGCCGCTACGCGCCTTGCGGGGTCTCGGTCGTCTCGCTGATCCACAGGAGTCGAGCGAACACTTCTCCAAATACTTAGAGAGGTTATTCTGTTGAAGAAAGCGAAAGACGCTACTTTTTCATAGTTGAGAGCAAACCATAGACTTCTTCAACACTCTGAAAAAAAAGAAGGCCGAGGCCTTCTTTTTAGTCATTCAACAAACTTCTGCGTTTGCGGATCTGGTATGTATTCAATTGCTGAAACAATTTAGGCACTGCCCGCTGGCCCGCCAAAAATTCCACAGCGTATTCGAAACTATAGTCTTTCGCTAGCTTGCGGATAATATGCCCCTCTAATTCAAAAGGTTCATCCAACAACTCAAAGCGACACAGTACTTTTTCGCGAAGCGCGATGTCAAAATAGCCGTCGAAAACCACTCCGCCCGCACTTAAATTGGAAATGTCTATAAGCACTTCCCCACCTTCTGGAACCACCAATTTCCCATCAATGGTCCGCACAAACGATACACGAAAGAATTCCCTTCGATTATCCTCCATTGCGGCGTATCTCCCTTCCCCCATACTGCTTACATATAAAGATTCAGCAGCAAACCTTTTATTTCCCCTATTGTATCCAGCACCCCAATATATTCCACTTCATTATCCAGTAATTGATCTTGCAGCGCAATTACTTTTTCATCAATGACTTTCACGAGTTGATGAGGCGGGGTCCCTTCCCCAAAATTTTCGGCAGCTTGGTCAGTCAGTTGCATCCCGTGGCGAAGCGATTCCTTGAGAAATTGTTTGATGGATTGTTTATACGCCACCACATTCTCCAGGGTCCTATGTTCCGCGAGCCGTTTGCCGGTTTGCTCCACATTTGCGAACAATGGCGTCAGTGCATCGCGGCGAAGTTCTGTGCGGGATTGCTTCATCACCTGTGCAAATCCGCCGCCTGATGGTTTTAAAGCGGCCGTATTGGGTTGTTCCGAAGGCCGCGGCCTTACAGCATCAATGCGCATCTTTCTCCCCCACCTACTGAATCTGTCTTTTCTTCTCTAATTGCACGGCGACTTCCGCTTCGCCGATCGGCAGTTCCAAAAGCTTCGCGATATGGGCAGCTGAAAAGCCCTGCCTCATCAATTGCCTCACTTGGTCCCGTCGGCTGGTTTCAACTGCAGGCACAACGACGTCATCAAGCGCACTTTCCGGTTGGACCGCTGGCACTGTCGGGAGATCCGCTTGTTCCCTTCCTGCCATTTTCGCTTCCGCCTGTTCCACGCGTTCCATCAGTTTATCGTACAAGGCATCGTTTTCCTGTTCGACAGCTGCGACAAACTCCGCCATCGCCGCCTCAAGCCGTTCGGACTCCTGCTCGACCATGAGTTTCCTCGACATCATCAATTTGACGTTCAGCAATACCAATAAAGTGCTGACCACTATCAATAGTGTTACCATCTGCTCCCTGCTTTCCTTCGCTTAATAATGTTCATGAACCGATAACATCGCTGCATGCAGCCGGAGCATCGCTTTAGAATGCAATTGCGATACTCTCGAAACGCTGAGCCCGAGAATTTCAGCGATTTCGGTCAGCTTCATCTCTTCAAAATAGCATAAGGAAACCGTCAATTTTTCTTTTTCTGGAAGCTTGGCGATGGCTTTAGACAAAGCGTCTTTCGTCAATTGCCCAGACAGCTCTCGTTCCGGAGAACCGGCGACAGCGCGCGGCAATCGATCTTCCATGTTCGCCTGATCATTGTCCATCGACAGCATCGCCGATAAGGCAGCTTCCGACACGGCACGATTGAGCTCTGCTTGAGTCATCCCCAAATATTCGCTGACTTCTTGGTCGCTAACGCTCTCGCCTTTCTGTTGTTCGAGTTCGGCGTATGCTTTTTCGATTTTCTTAACCTTGTCCCGCAGCGAGCGCGGCAGCCAGTCGCTTTTTCGAAGTCCGTCGATGATCGCCCCTTTGATGCGCCAGGCGGCATAGGTTTCGAATTTCCAGTCTTTGTCGGGCTTGAATTTGTCGAGAGCATCCAGCAAGCCTTCGTAGGCGTAGCTTCGGACTTCATCTTTATCGACGGTTTTCGGCAGGCTGATGAGAAAGCGTTGAATCACATAATCCACCAAGGGCAAGTATTTTGCGACCAAATAATCGCCGGCGTCCTGGTCCCTATGCTGCTGCCAGTTGTCCCATTGCGCCAGTTCTGCATTCGACAATTTCTGATTTACCAAGCTGTCCACCCCTCTTCCGCTATGCCTTTATTTAAAGAATAATTTCATGACGAATCCCCGAAGCCCAATCTTGAACGGCGACGGCATCTCCAGATACTCCGCGGTGAGCGTACGCAGCGCCTTGCTCGCCGCACTGTTCGGATGGGCCAGCAAGAACGGTTGTTGCAATTTTACTGCTTGCGGTACGTGGAAATCCGATGGCAAGATGCCGAGCGTCCGGATGTCTTTATCCAGGAAATTCCCGGCGACTTTCGTGAAATTCATGGCTGTCTGCTGTCCTTCTTTGCCATCGGTGCATTGATTGACGACGAGTCGGATCGCCAAGTCTGAATCTTTGGCGTGCATCACCTTGACGACCGAATAGGCATCCGTTACCGAGGTCGGTTCAGGCGTCGTAACCAAAAGCACTTCATCGGCCGCGAGCAAAAAGCGCATATTGTTTTCCGACAAGCCCGCTCCTGTATCGAGCAGCACAAAATCCACTTGTCCTTGAAGGCTTCCGATTTGTTCCATGAAGTGTTTCATTTTATCCGCACTGATTTCAAGCAAGCCCGAAAACCCTTGCCCCCCGGCAATCAACTGCAAGCCGAGCGGTCCTTTTTCGATAAGCTCTTGGATCGATAATTGCTTGTCGAGCATGCCGGCAATGGTTTGTTTTGGAACGTGGCCGAACAGAATATCGATATTGGCAAAGCCCAAATCAACATCGATAATCAGCACCGATTTTCCTTGTTCGATCAACGCGAGCGCGAAATTCAAAGTGAAATTCGATTTGCCGACGCCGCCTTTTCCGCTCGTTACAGCCAAGACACGGGTGTTGAGTGTGCCCGGCTTGGCATTTTTGCGTGTCATCTTTTCCCTTAACTGAATGGCTTGGTCACGCATGGCGCAGCTCCCCCGCAATGTAATCGGCAATTAGGCTTGGCGTTGCCGCAACCAAATCGTCCGGCACGTTTTGGCCGGTCGCGATGCGGCGAAGCGGGATCCGGTAATGATGCAATAAATTCAAGATGACCCCGGCAGAAGCCGTTTCGTCTTTTTTCGTCAACAATAACTCGTCGATTGATAGCGCACCGAAGTTTCCAATGATATGAACCATGTCTTCGTATTTCGCTGTTAAGCTGAGCACCAAGGTCGTATGGATGTGTTGCGTATCCGGCAGCAATTTCTGCAAATCCTGAACGTATTCAGCTTGCTGGTAGTTGCGCCCCGCCGTGTCGATCAAGATGACGTCGCATGCCTTTAAGGCTTCAAGCGCGCCGGCCAATTGTTCACGGGATTCGACTACTTCTACCGGCACATCGAGAATCTCGCCGTAAGTTTTCAATTGCGCTACGGCGGCAATGCGGTACGTATCGGCAGTGATCAATCCGACGGTTCGCTTGTGTTCAAGCAATTGTTCAGCGGCGACTTTCGCGATGGTTGTCGTCTTGCCGACACCCGTTGGTCCGATAAAACAAGCGATCGAAGGCGAGTCGTTTTGGACGGTTTGCTGATGGTGTTCGATAAAACGGACCAGCTCTGCATGAAAGGCTTCTTGTACCGGTTTATCGGATTCGACAGTTTGCAATAGCTCAGACAGCAGCTCCGTCTGTACCGCCTCATCCACGCCTTGCTTTTCGAGCAAACGGCGCATCGGGCGTAACGGCTCAGGCAAGCGGTCTTCTGGGCCTTCGTGCATCATAAGCCGTTTCAAACTTTTCAATTCTTCCATTACTACATCGGTGTCCGGTCTTTTTGGTTCGGTTGTTTTTGGGACTTCGACAGGCTGTGATTTCGCAGCTTGTGGTTGAGGGGCTGTTTCTTCTGCTGTCTGGACCGCCGCCGTGACTTCCAGGCGCTCTTTTTGGAACAAACCAAACAAGCCGCCCGTTTTCACTTTTTTCGTATTCAAGATGAGGGCATCGTCGCCCAAATCTCTTTTGATGAGGACCATGGCTTCAGGCATTGTAGCGACGCGGTAAGTTTTTAATCTCATGGGATATTCACGACTCCAACACTTTGAATTTCGATTTCAGGTTCCAATTCGTTATAAGACAAGACCGGCAGATCCGGCGCAAAGCGTTCTACGAATTGGCGCATATAAATGCGGATGGCTGGCGAAGTTAGAAGGATTGGTTGGACGCCGTTTTGCTGAAGCTGTCCCGCCTGCTCCGTGATTTTCTGGAAAATTGTCTGGGACGATTCCGGATCGATCGATAGGTAATTGCCCTGCTCGGTGCGATGGACCGACTCAGCGAATTTCTTCTCCAAGCTCGCTCCTGCCGTAATGACTTTTAAAGCTTCATTATCCGGCGCGTATTGGCGGGTGATTTGTCTAGCGAGTGCCTGTCGCACATATTCCGTCAGCAAATCGACGTCTTTTGTTTGCGGCGCGTAATCTGCCAAGGTTTCCAAGACGACCAGCAAATTGCGGATCGATACTTTTTCCTTCAATAATTTCATCAGCACTTTTTGGACTTCGCCAATGCTCATCAAATTGGGGATCAACTCTTCGACGACAGCCGGAGCAGAATCCCGGATGTTTTCAATCAGCGACTTCACTTCCTGGCGGCCGACGAGTTCGTGCGCATGGCGTTTAATGATTTCCGTTAAATGCGTCGACACGACAGACGGCGGATCTACGATGGCGTAACCGGCCATCTCCGCTTCTTCTTTCATGTCTTCATCGACCCATAACGCCGGCATGCCGAACGCGGGCTCGATCGTTTCAATGCCGTAAACATTCTCATCATCGACCCCTGGGCTCATCGCGAGATAATGATCGAGCATAATATCACCGCGCGCCACCCGGTTGCCTTTGATTTTGATAACGTATTCGTTTGGCTGCAATTGGATATTGTCGCGAATGCGGATGACCGGGACGACAATGCCCAGTTCCATCGCACATTGCCGGCGAATCATAATGACCCGGTCCAACAAATCGCCGCCTTGGTTCTTATCAGCGATGGGAATCAAACCATAGCCGAATTCAAATTCAATGGCATCGACATGAAGCAAGTCCGTGACGCTTTCTGGGCTTTTCAATTCAGCTGCTTCTTTTTCGTTCGGGTCGCTGTCTTTCTCGACCGCTTCCTCAGCTTTAAGCGTCCTTTCCATTCGGAAAGCGCTGAAGGCAATAACGCCGGCGACCGGCATAATAAGCAACGGATTGATCGGCGTGAAAATCGCGAGCATCATCAAGGTACCGGCAACTACGTAAAGCATTTTCGGGAAAGCGAATAATTGACGCGTGATATCCGAACCAAGGTTACCGTCCGATACCGCACGGGTGACGACAATCCCCATCGCCGTCGAAATCAACAGCGCCGGGATTTGGCTGACGAGTCCGTCGCCGATCGATAGCAAGGTGAACAATTGCGCCGCTTCTGCGATCGGCAAACCGTGGACGATGACACCGATCATCAAGCCGCCAATGATATTGATGATGGTGATAATGATGCCGGCGATGGCATCGCCTTTAACGAATTTACTGGCCCCGTCCATCGCGCCGTAAAAGTCCGCTTCCTGTCCGACTTTTTCGCGCCGTGTTTTCGCTTCACGGTCCGAGATCATTCCCGCACCTAAATCAGCGTCGATACTCATCTGTTTGCCGGGCATGGAATCGAGCGTGAAACGGGCGGCAACTTCTGCTACCCGCTCCGAACCCTTGGTGATGACGAGGAATTGGATAATGACTAAGATCAAGAACACCAAGATCCCGATAATGGCACTGCCTCCGACCACGAACGAACCAAATGTTTCGATGACTTGCCCGCCGGTTTGATTGGTTAAGATCGAACGTGTTGTGGAGACGTTCAAGCCGAGGCGGAACAAGGTTGTCAGCAAGAGGAGCGTCGGAAAAATCGAGAACTGCAATGGCTCTTGTGTATTCATGGCCACGAGAATGATGGTCAGCGCCAAGCTGATATTGATCATGATTAAAATATCCAATAACAGCGGCGGCAGCGGGATAACCATCATGATGACAATCATGATCACCGATACCAATATCGCATAATCTCTAAATTTCAAACTGCTTCCTCCTCTTTCTTGTTGCTGTTTAGCTATGTATGTTGAAGTTAAGTCGGGATATTCCGCAAAACAGCTGGCTTTCCGGGGGGCTCGCGCTGAACTAATTCGGGCTAGCCGCCCGAATGGATTTCAGCACTTCACTGACCCCCCAGGAGTCTGCGCTGTTTTGCTCCATATCCTTTTATTGCAATGATTTAAAAAGCGGAAGGCGGCGACTAATGAATAAGCGAGAGGCACTTGAGCTTGTTCATTACACCGTAAAAACTCACGAAAGCTTCCCTTTCAAAGCATAGATATAGGCGAGGACTTCGGCGACGGCTAGGAATAGTTCTTCCGGTACGGTGTCGCCGATCGATACTTGCGCATAGAGCGAGCGGGCGAGCGGCTTGTTTTCCATTGTCACGATGCCGAGCTCTTTCGCTTTTTCTTTGATCTTGAGCGCCGTGAAATCTCTTCCCATGGCGATGATTTTCGGGGCTTCCATCGTCTCGGCGTCGTATTGGATTGCGATGGCGTAATGCGTCGGGTTGGTAATGACAACATCGGCGTTTGGCAAATCTTGGATCATGCGGTTCATGCTCATTTGGCGCTGCTTTTCCTTGATCTTCTGTTTGATCAAGGGGTCGCCTTCTGCCTTTTTGTATTCATCTTTAATGTCTTGTTTCGACATCCGGATGCCTTTTTCGAATTCGTATTTTTGATACAAATAGTCAAGCGTCGATAAGGACAGCAAGATCAACGCCGCGATCATGCCCATCTGGACGACGAGTCCCCCGACGAGGCTTAAAGAATCACGCAGGTTTTGCCGCGATAGCGAGAAGATTTGTTCTTGCCCCGCCCATAGCACTCCAAAGGCGGCACCTCCAATAATGGCGATTTTCAGTAAAGACTTAGCCAACTCCACGAGGGCGCGGACCGAAAAGATTCGTTTGGCGCCTTTGATCGGGTCGAGCCGTTCGAGCTTTGCTTTTAAGGGCTCGGCTGTAAACAACGGGCCAACTTGGACGTAATTGCCAAGAAATCCGAAAACGACGCCGACGACCATAATTGGCACGATCACCAAGAACGCATCCATCGCCAATTGCTCGAACATGAGGCGGATGGTGTCTGGCGTGATGTCCCAGCTGATGTATTGGATGTAATTGATGCGGTAAATAGCGAGCAATTGGTCTAACATCCAATCCCCTAGAAAGCTCAGCAGGAGAATGCCGCCGAGCATGATGAGTGCTGCTGCGACTTCCTGGCTTTTGGCCACTTGGCCTTTTTTGCGTGATTCCTGGCGCTTTTGCGGCGTCGCTTTTTCGGTTTTTTCACCAGCAAAAAATTGCAGGTCCAATGGATAGCGTGTCATCCTATCCGCCTCCCAATAAGCTGATTAATTCGCCCATGCTGACCATCATTTTGTCGAAAAGGATTTGCAGCAAGTAAAAAAACACCGTCATCGTCAGCAGCAACAGCACAAATCCGACAAAAATCTTCAAGGGCAGCCCCACCGCAAAGATGTTCAATTGCGGTACGGTTTTCGCTAAGATCCCAAGCGCCACATCGATCAAAAACAAGGACGCGACGATTGGCAGCGAAATCTGGAAAGCGATGATGAACATTTCGATAAACAAGTCGGTCATAAAACGCGCGATGGCTCCAGGAGCGACCGACAAAAACTCTTCCGGGGGCAAGGAACGCAAACTTTGCATCACGCCGTCAAGCATCATGTGATGGCCGTTTACGGTCAATAAGAACAATAAGGCGAGCGTGTATTTGAATTGGCCGATAATCGGCACCTGTGCGCCGGTCTGCGGATCCAAGACGTTGGCAATCGCGAAACCCATCTGAAAATCGATGAACGACCCGGCAATTTGCACTGCATACAGCAATAGCGCAGCCGTAAAACCGAGCGCCAGCCCAACCGCAAGTTCCTTGAAGATCAATAAGGTATAGCCCCCGTCGATCACCAGCGCGGTTTCCGGTGACCAGGCCGTAGTTGCGATGAGTGCGAGAAAAGCCGCGATACCGATTTTGAATTGAGTGGGCACTCCCTTCATCGCAAACAGCGGCGCAATGAGGAAAAACGAAGTCAGGCGGATAAGCACGAGCAGGAAAAACGGCAGCAGAGTAAGAGCCTCATTCAACATCGCCGCTTATCCGACGAACCGCGGCAGCTGCTCAAACAAATCGCGCGTATAATCCAGGAGCATCGTCAGCATCCAGGGGCCGAAAATGACCAGCGATAGAAACACGGCCAGTATTTTCGGGATGAATGCCAGAGTTTGCTCCTGGATTTGGGTCATGGCCTGAAACACGCTGACCAATAAGCCCACTCCCAAGGCGATAAGCAAAAGCGGAGCTGAAATGAGTATGATGAGATAAATGGATTGTTCTGCTAGTTTGATGACCATATCCGGCGTCAAATAAATTCTTCCTCTCGCTAAAAGCTGACAAGCAGCGATTCGATGATTAAATACCATCCATCCACCAGGACGAACAATAAAATTTTAAAAGGCAGGGAAATCATGACCGGCGGCAACATCATCATCCCCATCGCCATCAAAGTTGATGCGACGACCATATCGATGATCAAAAACGGGATGAAGATGACGAAGCCGATCTGGAACGCCGTCTTCAATTCGCTAAGTGCAAATGCCGGGACCAAGGACGTCAACGGAATGCCTTCAATGCCCTCCGGCTTTTCGAGTTCGGCGTATTTGAAGAATAAGGCCAAATCTTTTTCACGCGTATGCTGGGCCATGAATTCTTTGATCGGCAAGATAGCCGCATCAAGCGCTTCTTCTTGTTCCAGCTCTTCATCCAAATATGGCTGCAAGGCCGTGTCGTTAATTTCTGTCGCAACTGGTGCCATGATGAAAAATGTTAAAAATAGCGCTAAGCCGACCAATACTTGGTTAGGCGGCATCGACTGTGTGCCGAGCCCTGTCCGCACGAAGCTCAAGACGATGATGATTCGCGTAAAGCTCGTCATCATGATCAAGATGCCCGGGGCAAGTGATAAAACCGTGAGCATCAATAATAATTGCAAAGTCGTCGAAACATCGCCAGGGTCGTTATTATCGAGTGAGATGCCGGGAATGGCCAATAACAAGTCAGGAATCATCGTTGGTCCTCCCCGTCATCTGCGCGTTTCTCGCCGAAAGACAAGCGCCGCTCTTTTTGCTTCTCCAAACTGCGGTTGAAATACTGCTCGAAATTTCCAAAAGGCGCTTTTGCTTTGCCGTTATTGCCGAATAAAACAGATGCTGCCGGACGTTGTTGTTCTAGATCTTGCTCTAACGCCGCAATCTCTTCAGGCTCTAAAAATTCTTTAATGAGTGTCACTTCATTGCCGACACCAATCAAATAGAATTGGCCGCCGACTTTGACCAGCTGCAGCGATTTGTTCTGGCCGAGCGGCGAACCGCCCATCAGTTGAATCGCCCGCTGTGACTGCCCGCCTTTTTGGCGCATCGCCAAAAACTTGATGAGGCCATAGATCAAGCCCACAATCAGCAGCGTATAAAAAATCAATTGGCCGATAATCAAGCCGAAACTTTTTTCTTCAATCTCCGGCACCGCTTCCGCCTCAGCCGGCTCACTTTCGCTTGCCGGGTCTTCTTTTAACCAATCGGCTACGTTTCCCGTCTCTGCAGACGCTACTGGTGCGGCAAGCCAAAGGGCAGCGAGCGTTATGAGTAATAAAATCCAATGTCTGTAATTCACACTTGCCGTACTCCTTCGCCTTGCATCAACGCAGTTTGGAAATGCGCTCTGCCGTACTTAAGATATCTGTCACACGCACGCCGAAATTTTCGTCGATGACGACGACTTCGCCAACTGCGATCAATTTATTGTTGATGAGAATATCCACTGGCTCTCCCGCCAGTTTATCGAGTTCGATAATCGAGCCTTGTGACATTTCAAGGATGTCTTTGACCATTCGCTTCGTGCGGCCAAGTTCTACCGTCACTTGCAATGGGATGTCTAACAGCATATCAAGGTTGTTCGGCGCCGATTGTTCAGCGGTAATATCGTCAAAGCTCGAAAATTGGACCGACTGGACACTCGGTCCATTTGCTCCTTCCGGCTGTTGCGTTTTTTCCGGCGGTTGTTGATCGTTTGATGGCATACCCTGTCCCTCCTTTACTTCTTCTGCATGTTCTTCGCAGCCTGCCAGTTTTTCGACAAGCTCTCGGCAAGGGCCCGCCGGCAAATACATACGGAATGCGACGTTTTGGTGGTCGCCGACAGAAAGCGTGAACAACGCCTCCGCAAACCATTGTTCTTTCGTGAAATGGGTAAATGGAAATTGTTGTCCGGTCTCTAGAATGTCCATCCCTGATAAGGAATAGCCTGCCTCTTGGCCAGTCACCATCGATAAAGCAGACGCTGAAGCTGTGAATAAGCGCGACAGCATGTCTTGAACCGCAGCGAACAAGGCTTCCTCTTCTGTTTCTCCAGTCAACTGAGATGCCACCGCGTGAGCGTCTGTTTGGTCCAATGTCACAATCTGAGGCATTTTGACAAAGCCAGTGTATTCTCCAAGTGCTATATAGACCGGCGTCTCCATTTCTGAAAACAAGGCTTCTTTGCTTTTTACCGTCCAAACGGGTCCTTCGATGGCGGACGTTTCTGGAAACAGCGAATCTTGCAACACCGCGGTGCCGCCAAATGCCGTACAGAATAGCTCTTTCAGCACATCGAGTTCATGGCTGCCCAAAGCATCAGCTGATTCCGTTCGCTCCGGCTTGTTTAGCAAGCCTTCCATTTCTTCTGGTGATAAACGCTCATCCTTCATCGTAAAATTCCCCTTCCCCGCACAAGCCGGTAATTTGGACCGCTAACCGGCCTTTCGAAGTCCCAGGCTGTGCCAGGAATTTCTGCTTTTGGTCCACATACAGTTTGACCGGCGCATCCACCGATTCATTCAAACGGAGAACATCGCCTTCTTTTAAATCCAGAAAATCCTTAATATCGACCGTCACTTCTCCGAGAACCGCAGCAATGTCCATCTTCGTTCCATGGAGGCGTTTTTCTAAGGCTTCCACTTCCTCGTGTTCAATCGCTTTTTTCTGGCTGGCGAGCCAATGGCGGGCCGATAATTTCGGCAAGACATGCTCGAGCACCAAATGCGGCAAGCATAATTGAATTTTCCCTTCCGTGTCGCCGATCTTGGCCACCAAATTGACGATAATGACAGTTTCGTTCGGCGAAGCCATCGGTAAAAATTGCGGATTTACTTCAACTTCTTTTAATTCTGCCGATAATTCTATTACAGAGGTCCAAGCTTCCTGAAAGCAGCCCAATGACTGGTTGAAGATTCGGTTGATGACGCTGATCTCGATTTCAGTCAAATCGCTCGACCGCTGCACGACGTTTCCTTGCCCGCCAAGCAGGCGGTCGAACATGACATAAGCCACTTCCGGCGAAAATTTCATCACCATGCTGCCTGTCAATGGTTGGGCTTCAAAGACCCCAAGAATCGACTTTTTTTCGATTTGCTGAAGAAAATCCGTATACGCGACTTGCTCTACTTTTTCCGTCGTGATTTGCACGTAGGTGCGCAGCTGCGCCGAAAAGTAAGAGGTCAATAATCGCGCGAAATTTTCATGGATACGGGACAATGTCCGGATCTGATCTTGTGAAAACCGCAAAGCTTTCTTGAAATCGTAGGTATGAATATTCTTGTTGCTCAAATCCTCCGCATCCTTTTCTGAAAAATTAGGTTCCATGCTGACTCTCCTTACTCTTCCATAGGTGCGTCGTGCAATTTCGGAAGGATGTTGATGTCCCGGTAGTAAGCCGTCACTTGGCCGATCACCGTTTGCACCGGCTCCAGTACATGGACTTTCCTTCCGGTTGTCAGTGTAATGACCGTATCCGGCATCGCTTCAATCCGTTCGATATAGACCGCATTCAAGACGATTTCAGAACGGTTCAGCCTCGTTAAGCGAATCATAAAGTTTCACCCCGTCCAGCCAGTATTATCATCGTTTCAAGTTCACGACTTCCTGTAGCAGTTCATCTGAAGTCGTGATGGTCCGTGAATTTGCCTGGAAGCCGCGCTGGGCGATAATCATTTCCGTGAACTCTTCCGTAAGGTCAACGTTGGACATTTCGAGTAAACCGGAGCCGATTTGGGAATTGATTGTTCCTGCATCTGAAATATCGCCGTTTGCGATAGCTTCTTGGTTCCCTAGTTTATACATCGAACCCCCGACTTTTTCGAGGCTTGCCGGGTTATCGATATCAAACATGCCGATTTGAATTGTCGGGCCGTTTTCTTGCTGGATATTGCCGAGGCGATCGATGCTGAAATTGCTGCCTGGGTTGATTTGGATTGGGTTTCCGTCTGTATCAAGCACGTTATATCCTTGCGCTGTGGTCAAGAGACCATCTGAGTCCAAAGTAAAACTGCCGGCACGCGTCAAATAACGCTCATTCACGTCTTCTGGCGATTGCACGACGAAAAATCCGTCGCCCATAATGCTTAAATCTGTCGCTACCCCAGTCGAAATCGCAGAACCTGGGCTGTGGTTGATGTTAAGAGAAGCGGCGCTAGAGCCAAGACCGACCTGCATCGGGTTTGCCCCGCTTGTCGATACGGTTTGGCTCAGCAGATCCTGGAACTGGATCGAGCTTTTCTTGAATCCGATCGTGTTGACGTTGGAAATATTGTTCCCGATTACATCCAATTTCACCTGGAAGTTTTTCATGCCGGCTACCCCTGAGTACATAGAACGCAACATTTGTCATTTCCCCTTTCAGCTGGCTGCAAGTTTAAGCTTGCTCGGCCGCCTGTTCGTTTTGATTGTCGTTTTGCTGTTCGATCCGTTCAATGGCCGATAGCGGGATTTTGGTTTCCCCGTCTTTCAGCTCGACCATGACTTCGCCATTTTTCATCGTTACGGCTTGGACAATGCCGGTACCACTCTCGCCATTCGCCGACCAGCTGATTTCTGTTCCGAGCAAATGAGCAGAATCTGCAAGCGATGCGTTACCGCCTTCTCCGGCGTATCCTGTCATCGTCTTGTTCAATTGAGTCAATTGCTCAAGGCTGCTGAACTGCGCCATCTGCCCGATAAACTCTGCATCTTTCTGTGGTTCCATCGGATCCTGGTATTTCAGCTGCGCGATGAGGATTTTCAGGAAAGCGTCTTGCCCGAGAGCATCCGGCTTTGTAGTTTCTGTCGTAGCCGCCGGTTGAGTTGCCGCCGTCGTTGTCCCTGTTGCTGCGATATTCATTCAAGCACTCCCTTTTGTTTAAACGCTATAATCCACTTGGCCATTGGCTGATGCGGTTTCACGCTCGCGCTGTGGCGGCATATCGGCATCATCCGCAACAGCTTCACCGCCGCTTCCGCCATGCTGGCTAATATTGTCTTTCGGTGCATTCGAGAAAGGCGATTGCTGCTGTTTGTGCTGTTCGAACTCGGATGGGCCGTTGTCTTCCCGCACTTCCAAGCGATCGATTTCCACACCTTGCTGAGACAAGGAAATGCGCAATTGATTTAATTGAAGTTCGACCGCTTCTTTTGCGGCCCCGTGGCTCGCAATGATTTGTGCGCTGACTTTCCCGCTTGCTGTACTGACCAAAATCTCTAAATGGCCGAGATGCTCAGGGAAAATATTGATGCGCAAGCGCGTTTCATTGCCGCCAGCGGCGAGGCGCGCAGGAGAGCTGATCCATTCTGCGAGTGTTTCCGAAAGTTTTTGCACCGGCACTTGCCGCACCTGGGCATCCACCGATTTTTGTTCAGCGAATGCGGCCGGAAGCACCGCGGCCTGCACCTGTCCTTCTGTTTTCACAGGCGCTGCGGCTTGAACCGCCTCGGCTTCTGGAACCAATTCTTCCGCAGGCATCGCTTGCACATCAGACGCTTGTTGCTCCACCGTGCGATCAACTGGAGCGCTTTCTTGTGTTAAGGCACGAAGCAAGAAAGCGGGCGTTTGCGCAAATGGCAGGCGCGTTTCTGGTTTAACAGGCATGAGTTCTTTTACTAATTGCACTTTTTCTGAAGAAGGCGTTTCTTCTGTCAACTGCGCAGCCAGTTCGATGAGCGGGCGCAAGGTTTCATCCGGTGCCGCCTCAGTTAGGTCCATTTCTTTTAGCGCGACCCCCGAAAATCCATCGGGCTGTGCGAATTCTTTAGCAGCTGTTATAAACGATTTCAATTGTTTGACCAGTGCAGTCAATTCCGCCTGCATTTCTTCATCGGCAACATAGGCTTCAATGGCCAGTTGCAGCTGTTCTCCGTTCGCATCTCCTGTCAATTGGAAGATGGCGTATTGCAAGGCTTGCTGTTCTTCGGTCAATTGTTCTGTCGGCGTACCCATCAATTGCCCGAACAGCGCCATCAGTTCTTCATCAGGCAATTGTTCTGCGGCCGCTTCAAGTTCCGGCTGTTCTGCTGATCCCGCTGACAAGCCCATCAGCAATTGTTCAAATTGCCGTGCCGGATCGGCAGCCTTCGCCGCTTTCGCAACAACAGGAGCAGCGGTGCTTCCCATCAAGATAGAAGATAGGGCGTTCACTGGGCATCACCGGTTCTGCCGAGGCGATGGTAGCGGCTCCCTGCCAGGTCATCGAAAAAGCTCTGCTCTGCCGCTTGGTTCTCTTTTTGGTGGGCGGCATAGTTTTGTTCTTTCAAATTGCCCCAGGTTTTCTCTTCGCGCGCTTTTGCTTTCAAGGCATCCTGGCTTTGTGAGACATGCCGCTCATGCGCCGCGACTTCGCGGTTCGCTGCGGACGACTGCTCATACAGCTGGTAAATATAGCCTTCGAGCATGCGCAGCTCAGAAATCGGGATGCCTTTTTGTTCTTTTGCTTTTTTCATTTCTTCTGCTTCCATGATCTTCGTTTGCAAGGCTTCGCTTTGTTCGCGGACCGCCTGCTCTTTTTTCAGCGCTTCGGCCATTTCGACTTGGGCTAGCTGCGTTTCGTTTTCTTTTAGTTCGAGAATTTTCTGGAATCGGAAATTGAATCGTGTCACGTTTCAGCACCTCCAAATTGTCGTGCGAGCCGGTCGACGCTTTCCGTCAATTCGGCCTTCTCGTAAATATCTTGCTGTAAATAGTCCCGGATCAACGGATACGCGCGAATCGCTTCGTCAATTTCCTTATTGGCCCCGCTTTTATAGGCCCCGATATTGATCAAGTCTTCTGCGGAATCATGCGCTGCGAGCAGGCGCTTGAGTTCGGTCGCTGCCTGCTGGTGGTCGCGCGTCGTCACTTCATTCATGATTCGGCTGACGCTGGCCATGATATTGATCGCCGGAAATTGACCTTTTTGTGCCAATTTGCGGTCCAGGACGATATGGCCGTCCAAAATCCCGCGCACTGCATCGGCGATTGGTTCGTTCATATCGTCGCCGTCGACAAGCACTGTGTAGAAGGCGGTAATCGATCCCTTTGCTGATGTTCCGGAACGTTCGAGCAAGCGCGGCAGCAAGGCAAAAACGCTTGGCGTATAGCCTTTACTAGTCGGCGGTTCTCCGACTGCAAGTCCGACTTCGCGTTGCGCCATGGCAAAACGCGTGACCGAATCCATCATGAGCATGACGTTTTTGCCTTGGTCGCGGAAATACTCTGCAATCGCCGTCGCGGTTAAAGCTCCTTTAATGCGCTGCATCGGTGTCTGATCGGAAGTTGCGGCGACGACGACCGAGTTTTTCAACCCTTCTGGCCCGAGATCGCGTTCGATGAAATCTCGCACTTCCCGGCCCCGCTCGCCGATCAAGGCGATGACGTTGACGTCGGCTTCGGTGTTGCGGGCGATCATGCCCATGAGCGTACTTTTGCCGACCCCGCTTCCGGCAAATACACCGATGCGCTGGCCTTGGCCAACCGTTAACAATCCATCAATCGCGCGCACGCCGACTTCTAGTGGCTTGTCGATGCGCGGCCGCTTGAGCGGATTTGGCGGCGTATTGGTGGTGGAATATTTCTTCAAGCCTTTTGGCAATTTATTGTCATCGAGCGGTTTGCCCGTGCCGTCCAGGATTTTTCCGAGGATGGCTGGGCCGACACGAATTTGCAAAGGCACGCCCGTTGCGACGACGAGGCAACCCGGCCCCACTTGCGCGAGGTCACTCAGCGGCATGAGCATGATTTTGTTTTCCTTAAAGCCGACCACTTCCGCCTCGATCGGCGGGTCGAAACGGCTCGGATACAATAAGCACAATTCGCCAAGCTTGGCGTTCGGCCCTTGCGCTTCAATGGTTAAGCCGATGACTTGGACGACTTTGCCGTGTTTTTTCACCGGTTCGATTTCTTCTAGAAGCGTTAAGTATTCGCTATCTTCCAGCTTCGTCATTGGCCTTCTCCTCACAATAAAGAAGCAATTGTTTTTTGATTTCGCTCAATTGGCTGTCCAAAGTCGCATCGTACGAGCCACTTTTCGTATGGATCGTACAGCCGGCGGGCGCTTGGTTCGCCACCGGCATCAATTTCAGCTCGGCGCCTGCCCGGATATAGCTTTTCAGCTCATCTTCAAAAGGCAGGACCGCCGGATAATCTTCAAGCGCCACATGGATTGCGACTTCTTCTGAATCATCCGCTTGCCGGAGGGCGTGTTGGATGATCGACAATAGCTGGGCATCGTCTTGCTTGAGTTCATTGCGGATAATTTTGCGTGCAATTTCTGTGCTAAGCGACAGCAAGAACGGCTCCGCTTCACGGATGATGCGTTTTTGCTCTTCGTACGCTCCTGCGATCAAGCCTTCCATCAATTCGCGCTGTTCGCGAAAATCCGCTTCGGCTTGTGCGAGTCCTTGTGCGAAGCCTTCTTGAAACCCTTCTGTTGCTGCGGCTTGTGCTTGTTGCTGGGCTTCTGCCGCCGCTTGTTGCTGCTGTTCTTCTCGCCAAGCGGCCATTTCCTCATGCGCTTGCTGTTGCTCGTCGGCCAATTGCTGCCGTAAAGTGTCGAGCTGCTGTTCAAGCGTCGCAACTTCATCCTTTAAACGCCCACCGTATTGCTCGATGTCTCCATCCGCTTGGCTCGTGAATTGCCTGCGCGTCTCCACTTTGCGCAATTGGATGATTTTCGTGCCGCTTTGTTCCGTGCTGCGGATGATGTTAGACAATCAGTTCATCTCCTTCTTCACGTGAGACGGTGATTTCCCCTTCTTCTTCCAGTTTGCGGATCAAGGCCACGATTTCAGTCTGGGCATTTTCTACGTCTTTCAATTTGACAGGCCCCATGACGTCGATTTCTTCACGGATCATTTCCGAACGCCTTGTCGACATATTTCGGAAAATGCTTTCTTTTACTTCATCACTGGCCGCTTTTAACGCAAAACTCAAGTCCAAGTCGCTCACTTCGCGAATGACCCGTTGAATCGAACGGACGTCCAATTTGACGATGTCTTCGAAAACAAACATAAGCTTCTTGATTTCAGCGACAAGGTCCGGGCTGCCGGTTTCGAGTTCGGACAAGATGGCTTTTTCGGTGCTTCGGTCCACTTGGTTAAGCACACGGACAATCGCTTCCACGCCGCCGGTTGCCGCATAATCTTGGGCACCGTTAACAGACGACAGTTTGCGTTCCAAAACTTGCTCGACTTGCTGGATGACATCAGGTGATGTGCTTTCCATCAAAGCGATGCGCTTCGCCACTTCCGCCCGCTGCTCGACAGGCAGCTGCGACAGGATTGCAGAAGATTGCTTCGGATCCAAATACGACAACACCAGCGCGATTGTCTGGGGTTGCTCGCTTTGCAGCACCGTCACAATACGCGCTGGGTCGAGGCGCCTTGCAAAATTGAACGGCTTGACTTGAAGACGATTCGACAGCCGGCCGATTGTATCGATGGCCTTTTCTTTGCCGAGCGCTTTTTCAAGCACTTCCCGCGCATAGCTGAGCCCGCCTTCGTTCATATAATCCTGGGCCAGCACCATTTCATAAAATTCGTTGATGACTCGTTCCGATTGGCTATTTTTCAATTGGCGCACATTGGAAATTTCCATCGTCAATTGATCGATTTCCTTTTCAGACAGGCGCTTGAACACTTCGACTGACACATCCGGCCCCATGCCCACAAGCAATACGGCCACTTTTTGGATGCCCGTCAATTCTTTTATCCGTTCTACCATTCAGTTCTCTCCTAATCATCCGCCATCCACGAGCGCAGTAAATTCGTAAAGTCGTCCGGGCGTCCCTTGGCAAGCTTCTCGATCGTTTTGCGTTTCGGATTCGTTCGATTATTAAACTCGGACAAATCCACTTCGCCTTCTTGCGTGCTTGCTGCTGGTTGCATTTTTGCTGCCGCTCGCTCGAAATAATCCATTTCCAGTTCGGCTTCCAATTCTGCTTGTTGCTTTTTGCGTCTTTTCACGACGAACAAGATAATGCCCGTCAACAATAGGATGCCAACACCTGCTGCCACATACCATAGAAGCGGGATGCCTGTCCAAAGGGTCACGACCGGCTCTTCTTCAGCCATTTCGGGACGTCCTTGGAATTCCGTCGCAAAGATCGAAATCCGGTCATCGAGTTCTGCTGGAGTCGGCTGGAATTCGTTCATGCTGAGCGAGGCGCTCACAGTGTTTGCTAATAAGGTACGGATATCCGTCATATTCTGTTCGGTTAATGTTGCCGGATTATCCGGCACTGGCGGTTCGACGCCGACATTGATCGTAATGTCGTCAATGACATAAGGACTCATTTCGATCTGTCGACTGATCCGATTGACTTCGCGGTTGATGCGCTCTTCAGTACGTTCAGATTCACTTGTGCCGCTGCCATCTGCTGATGGGTAGTTGGCAATATCC
Source organism: Planococcus maritimus (assembly GCF_001687625.2). Lineage (NCBI taxonomy): Bacteria > Bacillati > Bacillota > Bacilli > Caryophanales > Caryophanaceae > Planococcus > Planococcus maritimus. Next base: position 217,103 of record NZ_CP016538.2, on the reverse strand, counting down.
GTCTCGCCGGTACCAGCATCGTCTGCTAAGGCTTGGCCTTCGCTTGCATACGTTTCGACGATTCGTTCGACACTGATGTCGATGCCTTCGCCGGTTTCGAGATCGACCGGTTCCACCAATTGCTCTTCGCGTTTTTCTTTCGTGAAGTCAATATTCGCCATAACGGACACGACGACTTTGTCTTGCCCGAGCAATAGCCCAAGCATTTGCTGCAATTCACGCTGAATATCTTGTTCGATGCCTTGTTGGATTTCACGATTTTGCTGATACATCGTTAAATTGGTATCCGGTGCTCCTGTATCCTGCAATTCAAACACTTGGCCATTTTGGTCCATGATGACGATTTGCTCCATCGGCAAATTCGGCACCGATTTGCTGACCAAATGGTACAAGCCATTAATTTGCTTCTGGTCTAGATTTAACGTGCCGTCGCCTTTGACGACAATCGACGCCGTCGACACTTGCTCTTCATCGGTCAACCAGACGTTTTCTTTTGGCAAGGTAATCATGACATTGGCATCTGTCACACCGGCAATTTGCTTGACCAAATACGCTAATTCATTTTGCATGGCATCGCGTTCGACGACATCAAAATGGCGGTCAGTCATCCCGAGGCCCATGTTTTCACTGAAGATGCCGTACGTGACATTGCCATTTTTCGGCAAGCCTTCAGCCGCTAAGCTGACTTTCAACCCAGCCACTTGTTCGTCTGGAACAGAAATCGTCGACCCGTCTGTCGATACTTCGACCGGTATGCCTTGGCTCTCGATGGCCGCTTTGATTTCGCCCGCTTCTGCCGGATCCAAATTGGCATAAAGCGGCGACATATTCGATTGGCTATTGAAGAAAACAAAAAGCCCTAGAGCAAGTAAAGTGATGAAAAAGGACGCGGCCATTAGCCATTTGGTCGCTTTCGATAAACTGCCCCAGGAGTCTTTTGTTTTGGTTTTATAAGTTTCGAACTTTTCTTTCATTGACCGCACACCTTAATCTTTTTCATACTTGCATTCTCATGACTTCTTGATACGCTTCTACCACTTTATTGCGCACTTGCATCGTCATCTGCAGGGATAAACTTGCTTTTTGCGAAGCGATCATCACTTCGTGGACATCTTGTACTTCGCCCGTCAGCAATTGGTCGGTCTTTTTATCGGATACATTTTGCGCATTGCTCACTTCTTTTAATGCATTTTTAAAGACATCGCCGAAGCCTGTCGCTTGCGGTTCTGGCTGTAATTTTTCCATGAATTGATTTTGCAGAAACGGCGTCTGCAGCTGTCCAATTTTCTCCATGCTGCCCCTCCTAAACTAAACTTCGTTATTTCCCGATTTCGAGTGCTTTCATGAACATGCTTTTCGACGCGTTCATCGCCGTCACGTTCGCTTCATACGAACGGGTGGCAGACATCAAATCGACCATTTCTTGAATGGGATCGACGTTCGATGTCCGGACATACCCTTCAGCATCCGCATCCGGGTGATCCGGATTATAAGTCACTGGAAAAGGTGTCTGGTCTTCACGAATCGCGCTCGCTTTAACCCCGCCACCAGCAGCGGTTTGCCCCATGGCAGAACTCAAATGTTTGGCAAAAGGCGAAGCATCAGCCGTCGACAACTCAACTGTTTTGCGGCGATAAGGCACCCATTCCCCGTCCACTAACTCGGCACGGTTCGTATTGGCATTTGCGATATTTGAAGAGACGACATCCATTCGCAAGCGGTTAGCCGTAAGCCCCGTTGCGCTAATATTCAGACCGTTAAATAAAGACATTCCCCTTATCTCCCTCCGTTGATGACCGAACTCAGGCTACTGAATTTGCCATTGATCCGCTCGGTAACGGCGTTGTACCATAATTGGTTTTTCGCCAGTTCCGCCATTTCAAAATCCATATCTACGTTATTGCCATTTGGCGTCATTGTCGTATTGTGATTGACCGTCACCGGCGAAGCTCCCCGCCCACTTTGAAACTCCATGTGTTGCGCATTCGTTCGGTAACTTTGCATACGCGAAGCGCTTGCCTGTTCCATCACTTGCTGAAAGTTCACTTGCTTGCTTTTGTAATTGGCCGTATCGACATTGGCGATATTATCGGCATGGACACGCTGTTTCAATGTCGATGTCGACAAAGCCTGCTCCATTTTTTGAATGCTTGATGGAAATAAATTCATCGCTTAACCCCCTATTTGTGAATTTGCCCAAATAAAAAACCCACTGAAAAACAGGCGGATTTGAGTCAAATCTACCATCTTTCGGCAGCCCGGCGGTCATGTGTCTGGGACAGTTAGATCCGTAGCTTTGCGTCCTTTACTTTCGTATAAGTTTGCTATTTTCGTCATGATATGGGTATATTTTTCTGTAAACTCGTCTTTTAGAATCATTTTGAATGACTATTACTCCGGTATAGTATCATGCTTTATTTATTTTGGCTATTTTATTTTGTAAAAAAATTCTACTATTTTTTCCATTTAATCTGCAGTTTTCTGTTAAAATGAAAATACCAGATTAGGCTAATAGTTCTTTAGACTAGAAAAGGAAGGGTGACTAGGTAATATGTTCCGTGGATTGTATACGGCGACTTCAGGGATGATGTCGCAAAACAGATACCAACAAGTCTTAACCAATAATTTGGCGAATGCCAGCACTCCCGGCTTTAAAACAGACGATTCGGCAGTCCGATCATTTCCAGATCAATTGATCAAGGCGCAAAATGCCAACCAGCCGGCACCGATCGGCCACCTTTCCACCGGTGTTTATTTGCAAGAAGCGATTCCTTCGTTTCTTCAAGGCCCTATCCGGGAAACCGGCAATGCCACAGACTTCGCTTTGCTCGATGAAAAATTAGCAGCAGACCCGGAAACCGGCGAGCGCGGCCATTTATTGTTTGCCGTAGAAACGGCAGACGGCGATGTGCGCTATACGCGCAATGGCCAATTCACGGTAGACGCACAAGGTTTTCTTGCGACTAGCTTTGGCCAGCGAGTGCTCGGCGACAATCTTCAGCCGCTGCAAGTCGGCGATAGTGAATTTTCCGCAGACGATAGCGGCGCGATTACCCGTGAAGATGGGACCGTCGCCGGAAACTTGTGGATCGGTGTGACAGAAGATGCAGGCCAACTCGTCAAGCAAGGCCATAACTTGCTCGCTTGGGAAGGCGACCCTGATGATGCACCGGCACTCGCCGCTGACGGTGAGCGATACGCCCAGCAAGGCTTTATCGAACAGTCCAATGTCGACTTGACCCGCACCATGACCGACATGATGACCGCTTATCGCGGATTCGAATCCAACCAAAAAGTAATCCAGGCCTATGACCGCAGCATGGAAAAAGCGGTCAATGAAATCGGCCGGGTCTGATAAGGAGCAGCGTCCATGAACATTCAAATGAACACAGCGAGCAGCACGATGCGCGAACTGCAGAAAAAAATCGATTCCATCGCCAATAACGTCGCCAACGTCAATACGCATGGCTATAAAAAACAAGAAGCCAATTTTTCCGACGCCTTGTTGTACAGCGTGACGAAGCAAGCCGGAACGGCCAACGAAATCGGCCGCACCACGCCGAACGGACTGCGGATCGGCGGTGGCGCCTTGATATCCGAAGGCATTACCCGCCACTCGCAAGGCTCCTTGCAAGAAACCGGCCGTGAACTGGATTTTGCCCTTCAATCGCCAAACGCTTATTTCCGAATTGCCAATGGCGAGGAAAACTACTACACACGAAACGGTTCTTTTCAGGCCGAAGCGATTCCAGAAAGTGACCGGCTTGCGCTCACCACCGCTTCCGGTGATTCCGTGCTCGGTGCAGACGGCCTGCCAATTACGATCGGCGCCGGTTATAGCGAAATGTCCCTTGGCAACGACGGGCTCGTGACTGTTTCTTATGACAACCAGCCGCCTGAAACCTTTCAGCTCGGCACGGCAAAAATCATTCGCCCTGCCCTTCTTGAAAATGCCGGCGATAATCGCTATCGCTTGCCCGGCACACAAGCCGAACAAGCAGCTGCCGGCGTGGTCGAATTAATCGACATGCCGATGTCCCACCGGTTTTTGGAAACCTCGAATGTGGACATGGCCGCCGAAATGACCGAGTTGATCGCCACCCAGCGATTGTTTCAATCACAAGGGCGCGCCATTTCCTACGCTGACGATATGATGGGTCTTGTGAATACGATGAAATCCTAATATTGCCAAATTATTTTTTAGTAACATAATATTAAAAGCCGCACGCCAAGAGAAATCTCTCTTGGTGCGCGGCTTTTTTTCATATGGGCTGATTCGGAAAACTTCAATAAAAAAACAGCCAATCGCTTTTGATTAGCTGTTTACCGGAGAAAGTCCATCAAGTTTGTCTGCATGATCTTGGCCGAAGATGACAGGCTTGCTTGGTAAACACTTTCTTCACTTTTCAATTTGATTAGTATTTCAGCATAATCTACATCTTCTATAGAAGATAAGGCAGTTCCAAGTGATAGCTTGGCGTCCAACAGCCGGCTTTCGGTCGCTTCGACGCGGTTTTGACGCGCGCCGTTTTCAGCAGCCGAAGTCAATAAGCGCTCCATGGCCTTATCGATTTCATCCAGATTAACCGCTTCGCCAGCTTGTATGTTTTCAGCGAGTTTTCCAACGGCCCGGAATATATTCGTCGGATCGTCCCCGCTGCCGACAAGCGTTTGAGGCAAGATGCCGATTTCCAGCTGCAGCCCGACACCGATCTTCGCCGTTTTCAGCGTCCCGTTTGGCGGAGCTGCTTCAAACGAAACAGCATCCGGAAACGGCTTCACCGTGCCGTCGCCGCCACCGAATAAATACCGGCCGTCGACTTCGGCATTCGCGAATTCGCGCAATTGATCGTTCAATACCCCGACTTCCTTGAAGATCAATTCGCGGTCTTCCGGAGACAATGTCCCGCTGCCGCCTTGCACGCCGAGTTCCCGGATGCGCTGTGTGACATCGACCATCGCTTGAATCGAGCGGTCATTTTCATCGAGCCACAAATTGGCATCGCCGATATTGCGCTCGTATTGTTCGTTTGCTGACATGACGCTGTTCAAACTCATCGCTTTCGCTACCGCTTGCGGATTGTCGGACGGCTTATGCAGCAATTTGCCGCTGGATGCCTGCATACTGGTGTTTTCAAAACGCCCAAGATTTTGCTGCATATGGCGCAGGGAATTTTGGTGCATCATTTGCTGGGTTACTCTCATTGGGCCGTCCTCCGTTTTTTGGGTTTAGCGTGCAGCCATCCGGTTGATGATCGTATCGAGCATTTCATCGGTCGTTGATACTAAGCGGGCTGCGGCATTATAAGCGTGCTGGAATTTCACCAAGTTCGACATTTCTTCATCCAGCGAAACGCCGGCGACCGCTTGGCGGCGGTTGTCTGTCGAGACGATCAATTGCTCTTGCGAAGAAACTGCATAGCCGGCGGTCTGCCCTTCCGCCCCGAGGCCGCTGACGATAGCACGGAAATCGGCTTGCACGTTTTTCACGCCTTCATCTAATCCTTTTGGCAATTCGAGCTGCGCATCTTTTGCAACGCTCAATTCACCTGCTGGTGAAGCCGTTTCAAAAACATTGCCATTCGCTTGAGCGAATTCTGTCACTGCCGTGTTGATCTTTTGTTGATAATTTTCGACTGTCGTTAAGGATTGTCCGAGACCACCGAGCTTGCCGCCTGCTGCCTCGAGATCGACCGGTTCGCCCGATTTTACCGGCTGGTTGTTCGAAGCTAAGGCCAGTGCATAACTGCCATCCGATTTTTCCGTCACTTTGATGTCCATCAGCTGAGACAGTTCATCGACCGCCGCATCGCGTGCATCGCGCAAATCGTTTGCCTGGGCTCCGTTCTGGGAAATGTGTTTGTTCAGCTCTTCAATGCGCGAGATCAATGTTTGCGCTTCTGTCTGTGCCGCTGCCGTGCGTTCCGTCAATTCCACTTTCAAATCGCCCATCGAGCGGTCGATCGTTTTTGCCACGTCCGCAAAAGCTTGCGCCCGTTCTTTGACGACTGCTTGGACCGCCGCGTTCGACGGGTCGCTTTCCAAGTCTTGCCAAGCGCTCCATAAACGGCCCATCGACGCGTTCAACCCGTTTTCTCCCGGCTCGCCGAGAATCGTTTCCACATTTCCGAGCGCTTCACTTTTCGTTTGCCACTCGGCAAGTTCTGCTGTATGCCCGCGGTATTGCTGGTCGAGAAAGCGGTCGCGCACGCGCATGACCGAATCGACCGTCACGCCGGTGCCAAGCTGTCCTTTGCCTTGGCTCGTCCAAACTTCCAAAGAAGCAGCGGAACTCGTGTTCACTTGTTGGCGCGAATAGCCTTTCGTATTGGCGTTTGCGATATTATGGCCTGTGGTCGAAAGGCTCGCCTGGCCGGCGGATAAGCCGCGGCGGCCGGTTTCCAAAGTGTGAAAAGTTGACACGTGATCCCCTGCTTTCCCTGGGGGCTTTATGCTTTGGTATCGAAAAAGCCCCGATTGGTTGACTGTTTAGGTGCTGCGCCGGATTTCGGCGGGTAATTATATGGCTGTTTTACCGGCGTCGTGATATGGCCGATCATGCCTTGGATAAAATCCACGGAATCTTGTACCAGTTTCTCGTTTTGGCGGTTTTTGGCCTGCAGCTCCAAAAGCAATTGCTTCAATAACGTCAATTGCTCCTGCAGCGCCCGTTTCGCTGTTTCGTCCGGCATCTGTTCGGTAAACTCGCTGAAGCTGAGTCCCGGATGCTCTTCAAGCACGTCCATCACCAGGCGTTCGCGCTCGTCTTCGAGCTGGCCGAGCCTGCGGATAAGCCGCGTCTCTTCTTTAACCAGTTCGGTCAGTTCGTCTATTTTATGCTCGATCAGCACTGTCTGTTTGCGTTCCGCGTAGCGGATCAATTGCTGCTGTATGGTGATCAGCTCATCAAGTGTCGCGGTCATCATTTTCAACACCGGAGTTCCCTCTTTTCCGACCCGCTCAACTGTCATTTATCGAACCAGTACTGATGGATTTTTTCGGCTACCTTGTCAGAATCGACTTGGTATTCACCGGAAGCCACCTGTGCTTTGAGCAGCTGTATTTTTTCTTGACGGGCGATATCCGCTTCCGTATTCTTCTCGAACATCGCCTTCGCCTCACTTGAGATCTGCAATTGGTCTTCCTGTTGAAGCGGGCGCGCTTTTTGGGCCGGCGTCACCTGCATTTGCTTTTGGTAAGATTGAATAAAGGAAGAACTATTCGTTTTATCAATATTCATTCCTTCACCACCTCTTAAAGTTATTTCTTCATTTTCCAGCGTGCTTGTGTGCTGTTTGCCCATTCGTCATCTTCCGCCAGTATCTCGTTAGCGCTCCGGAGGAAATCGAGACGGCAATCCTCACACAGCATATGCCGGTGAATTATTGTTTTGCAATGGCTGCACGGATAACCGAGATTCGGGTAGTCGCCCGTCAAAATCCGGCCTTCCCGAAGGAATTCGGAAATCTTATGGACCGAGACGCCCGTGAACAAATGAACGTCTTCAAGCGACGCGTTGCGGTGCTCGTGTTCTTGTAAAAACAGGTAAACTCTTTTGAATGCCTTTTCGTTTTCTTGGTGGCATTTCAAGCAGCAAGCGATTTGATCACGCAAAAACAGCGTTCCGCAGCTGGGGCAATTGTCCAGTTTCGGGGTTGTCAAATAGATCACCTAGTTTCTTCTATCAGTCAGTTCTATGTTGTCCAGGGCTCTTCGAATTACTATCTATACTACTAGTATCGGCCGTTTTTGAAAAATGTTTAGCGTTTCTTTAAAAAATATTATTGCACTTTGAATTGTGTGACGAGAACGCGTTCAACTTTGCCTTCGCCGACCAGGCTTTCAAGCTGCGCCACCATCTCATCTTGCAATAAAGTGATGCCTTCTGTTCCGACGAGCTGTTCTTTTTCCATGCCCGCCACAGTCGCAATGGCCGCCGCGCGCACTTCCGCGTGGCGTTTTTCCATTTCTTCTTTTACTTTTTTATCGCCTAGTAGAATATTGAACTGCACGACCGCATAAGACGCCGGCGTGGCGAGATTGGTCGTGATTTCTTCCGTGTCGATGCTCAGTTCCACCATTTCATCGGCAGTGAGCGGCGCATCGGCGTCCACTTCTTTATCCATTTGGAGGAAATAAAAGGCTCCACCTGCTCCAAGCAAGGCTGCAATTAATAAAACCAATAATACTTTTTTCATCATCCACCTCTTACTCTTCGGTTTCGGTCTGATAAGGAGAAATCAGCACTTCGACGCGGCGATTTTGTGCGCGCCCGTCTTTTGTATCGTTCGTGGCGATCGGCTGGTATTCGCTATAGCCAGTCGCACTGAATTTTCTCGGGTCCAAGTCGCCGTTTTCCAGCAAAATCTTCATGAAATTGATGGCGCGCGCCGAACTGAGTTCCCAGTTTGATGTAAACTCGCCGCCCGCTGCTGGCACATTGTCTGTATGGCCTTCGATATAGATCATGCGCGGCGGGTCGCTGACGAGCAAATCCGATAATTCGCTCGCAATGGTGCGCGCCTGTTCGTCGATATCGGCACTTCCTGATTCATACAAGACGCCTTCATTGATTGTCAGCATCAAGCCTTTATCGGTCAATTCTGTTTCCAGCTTCGGCGATAAGCCTTTTTCGTCGATATACGATTCAATTTTCTCCTGGAACTCTCCCAGCTCCTGGCGGTCGCGCACCGCTTCTACTTCTTCCATCATCTTCTCGGTCACGCCTTCTTCCGGAATGATCGCAAAAGGTGAAGTGTCGGTCTCGAGTTCTACCGGCGCGGATTGGTCGAGCAGGCCAGTGCCTCCCTGCAGTTCCACATTGAACGATTCGGAAATCGCCTTGAATTTCTTAGCGTCGACATTGCTTGCCGCAAACAGCACGATAAACAAGGCCAATAACAGCGTCAAAATATCGGCATACGGAATGAGCCAGGATTCGTCGACATGTTCTTCATGCTTTTTTTTACGCTTCAACTTCAACACCACTCTTAGTTTCGTCTTCTAGCACACGGTCTTTGGCCGGCAGATACGTCAAGAGTTTTTCTTCTACGGTTCGTGCAGGCAAGCCTTCTTGTACCGCAAGCAAGCCTTCAAGCATGATTTGCTTCACGCGCGCTTCCTTTTCAGATTTGCGCTTGAGCTTATTGGCGAATGGGTGCCACAGGACGTATCCTGTAAAAATCCCGAACAGCGTCGCAATAAACGCCGCGGAAATCGATTTCCCGAGCAATGCCACATCGTCCAAATGGCCGAGTGCGGCGACGAGCCCGATAACCGCTCCGAGTACACCGAGTGTCGGCGCATATGTACCGGCTTGCGTGAAAATTTTTGCCCCGAGTTCGTGGCGGTCTTCCATCGCCGCGATGTCTTCTTCCATCAAGTCGCGGATGTGCTCGAGCGATTGGCCATCGACGACCATCTTCAAGCCGCGCTGCAAAAATGGATCTTCCACTTCTTCCGCACGCTCTTCTAGTGCGAGCAAGCCCTCTTTACGGGCGACCATCGCCCATCCCGTGAACATCGGGATCATTTCTTTGATTGATAATGTTTTTTGTTCCCCAAACAGGACTTTGAATAGCCCGGGGATGCGTTTGACTTCGTCCATCGGAAAGGCGATCAAGATACAGGCAGCGGTGCCCATGAAAATGATGACCAATGCGGCTGGATTATATAGTGCGGCCGGACTGGAGCCTTTTAGGGCCATACCGCCGACGAGCACAAGTACGCCTAAGATGATGCCTAACCAAGATGTCTTATCCACGTCCATACCTCATTTCACTTTGGATATTTGTTGAGTTGAATAATGTGACGGAAGATTCCATTGTTTGCGATATTCCGCAAAACAGCTGGCTTTCCGGGGGGCTCGCGCTGAACTAATTCGGGCTAAGCGCCCGAATGGATTTCAGCACTTCACTGATCCCCCAGGAGTCTGCGCTATTTTGCTCCATATCTTTTGACGGTAAATTGAAAGATATGCGCAAGAGTTCCATTTTTTTCAACGCTTCAACCCGACATATCCCTTATTGTTTTGCCAATGCCATGGCTTGCTTCCATGTGTTGCGCAGTTCGGTTACATCTGCGAGTACGGCGTCGAGTGCCGCTGCGTCGTTTTTCATGTTCGCTTCCATGAGCGAGTTGTTTTGGTATTCATAAAGTTGCTCAAGTTCTTGCGACAATGCGATGTCCGGGTTCAAGGTGCTGCGCAGTTCCTGAATGATGGCTTGTGCTTTCAGCAAGTTTTTGTTCTTTTCTTCAAACTGTTTATCCAGCATCGCTTTTTTCGCGAGTTTGATGAATTTCAAGCAACCGTTATAGAGCATCAAAGTCAATTCTTCAGAAGATGCGGTCATGACGGAATTTTGCTGGTAGGTCTGGTAAGGATTGATCGTTGCCATTATTGTTCCCCTCTCTTACTTGCGTTGGTCGATAAATGAGCCGCCGCTCGTCGGTTGGCGGTAAGCACCGGCATATTGCCCGGAGACTTTCCGCGCTTGTCCGAGCCGGGCCATCTGTGCGGAAAACTGTTCGTGTATCGTCTGCATGAGTGGCTGCAGCTGGATTTCCGTCTGCTGGATCTTGGCGATGATCGCTTGTTCGTCCGCCGCCCATTCGCTCGTTCCTTGTTCAGCGAGCGCTTCGATTGTTTCTTGCCGGCTGTCGAACAACTCTTGAAGCCGTTCGAGCGGTGCCAGTTCATTTTTATCCATATCGGAATCAATCAATTGTGCTTGTTCATAAATCGCTTGTGTCTGCGCCAGAAATTCGGTGAGCCCATCGATTCTTTTTTCCATTACATGCCTCCGAACATATTCTGCTGCATCCAAGCGCTTTGTGAATTCATTTTGCTGAGCGCTTTTTCCATCGCCGTGAATTGGCTCCAGTAACGGTCTTCGATGCTCGTCAAGCGGTCCTGCCAGCGCGTGATTTCCGTTTCCATGCGGCGCAGTTTCTTGGACATCGTGCTATTGTCGACGGCGCTTGCCGGGCTTCCCGCCTGTGTGCTCAAGTTTTTGACGATGTCGTTGAGCTTGTCGTAGACGCGCGCACCGATTCCGTCGCCCGCTTCACTGCGGACCGTGAACAAGTTCATCACTTCATCCGGTTTTTCCGAAAGAGCGGTCCTCAATTTATCTTCATCGATGAACAACTTTCCGCCTTCGCGGTAATCGCCTGTATTGATCCCGATTTGGGACAATAAATTAATACTGCCATCCCCAATGCTTTCGACTTTATCCATGAATTCACGTCGCAGATCCTGCAGCGCCGATTTCATGATCGGGTCATTGCGCAACAAGCCGCTGCGTGCTTTTTCTTCCCATAATTCGATTTCATTGTCGCTCATGTCTTTTTTCTGTTCGTCAGAAAGCGGCTGGAAATCCGGGTAGCGTTTTTCCACAATCTGCTTTTGGAGGTCTTCAATCGTTTTGTTGTACGCTTCTACAAAATCTTTAAGCATCTGTACCGGTTTTTCTGGATCGGAGCTAACGGTTATGGACGATGAACCGTCTGTATCAACTTTGAGCATCTCAATCGTCAGCCCGTTAACAGTTGTTTTATTGCTGGTCAGACCGGTTACTTCAACGTCATCGATAACGATAGAACCATTTGCCCCGTTGGTTGTTGTAACTGATGCGTTGGTCGTTCCGGTAATTTGTTTACTGAGCTCTGGGTTATCTGTAGCCCCGTCAGCAGTCTTGAAAGATAAGCTAAAGTTTTGCGCCTCGCCTAATTCTTTCGAGGAAATGAAAAAGCGGGAAGTGGTATTATCAAAATTGACGCGAAGAGCGGGTACGCTGCCGGCTGTTTCCGACTGCAATAGATCTGCGACCGCTTTATAAGTCATGTCTGCTGTAATGTTTACCTCGACCTCAGTCTCTTCTCCGACGTTTACAAGAATTCTTCCGGCAACACCAATGGCATCGGTCGATCTTGCTGCTTCTTCCGGTGTTTTTTGGATCGCTGCTGTGGAAGTATATTTCGCAGGAGTTGCCAGCGCAGTGACTTGCACATCATACTTCCCGCTCATCGCCGTTGCGCCCGCTGTCACTTTCGCGCTGCCGGACCCTGTGGTTTCGGCGCTATAGGCATTGAAGCTCGACTGCAAGCGCAAATTGCTGGCACTCGTGCGCAGACTTGAGAACGCAAGGTTCTGTTCGCGTGTCGCTTCTTGCTGCCACTCGGTCCAGACTTTTTGCTGCATCAGTTTATCTAAGGGCATTTTCTGTATTTGCATCATTTGTTTCACGATGGAGTCAGTGTCCATCCCGGAAGCCAATCCGCCGATTCGCATTGCGCTCATAGCTTGTTCACTCCTGTCTTATCTTTTTTCATCGATCATCATGCCCGTAATTTCGGCCATCGAGGCGTACATGTCCAAAAACTTCCGGTTCGGAATTTCCCGCAGTACTTCATCGGTTTTGGTGTCAATCACTTGCACGTAATATACTTCCAATTGCTCGTGCAGCTGGAATTTAATATTGGTTTCAGTTGGCACTAAAAATTCGTTCATGACGGCGACTTTATCCGTCACCATTTCTTTTGTGATAGTTTGAGCGGGTTCTTGGAATTGATTTTTTTCAGGGATTCTCGTTTCTTTTGCAACAATCGGATCTATTTTGCTGGCCTCTTGAAGATGTGGCATTGATTGATTAGTGACTTCCATGACGACACTCCCCGTCTTCTCAAATCGATCTAAAAAGCTCTCTATCCTTATTATCGGCACGATCCTGGATTTTTTTAGTACAGAATCAAAAAAATAAGACAAGCCCGTAAAGAGCCTGCCTTATCTTATGTGAGTTGCGTATAAAATTTGCTGACGCCTTGCGTCCAGTGGTTGTTGAGGCCCGTCGGATCGTTCGCCGCACCGACCGGAGCATATTTTGCACCGATTTGTGCGATGCTTTCCTTGCCTTGGTTCAAATAATTCTGCCGCAAATTGCGTGCCATGTCGTAAATGCTATCTGCCACCGATTCATAGCTGCGAAGGCCGTTTTTGCCCATCATGCCAGCGATATTGTTTTTCTCATTCGCCGCACGTGACGAGCCGTTTCCGGTTTCATGTACCGCAATCGCAGACAAAAGATTCGGGTCGATATCGTATTTCTTGCCGGCTTCGATGAAATGCACAGCGGTGCCGCTCAATTTCCCGTCGAGCTGCCCATCGAGTTTCAAAAACTGGACCGGCCGAAACTTCAAATCACTTTGATCCGTAGCGCTTGTGGCCACATCTTTATGCTGCATCGTCAGATTCGCGACAGCCGGATTGTACGAAGAGCTTGCCGGCGTCATGAAAGACAAGCTGTTCGCAGCCGGCGCTTGTTGAGTTGGCATTTGCTGTGACTGCATTTGCTGGACATTCTCCATCATCGCTGCCATCAACATCATCATAAACGCCCCCGGCCCCGCCATCCCGGGCATTTGGCTGTTCGCCGCTCCACTTCCATTTGTTGCTGACGTCTGCTGAAGCGAACTCATCGCCGACTGAAACAGCCAATTTGAATTGATCGGCCCCATCATACTCTTCCACACCTTCCGTTTCCATTTATTCGTTTAGTTTACAAGAAGATGTTGGAAAAAAGAATAGGCGTATTGGTGGTAGGCTTTATATAAAGTAGTTTTATTTGGAATGAAAGCTGTGACTTTTTCCATGCTCTATACATGAGCTCGTGAAGTAAAAAACTTGCGTTTGAATGCTTTGTTCTATTTTGCACAAGACACTTTAAATTCATATAATTATTAAAAGACTTCTCTAGATAAAGGAGCAGATAAACGTATGGAAGAAATGATGTGCGGGAAATTACTCGGAGATGGCTGCTTAACAAAGCAGACTGGAAGAAAACCTAGGTTTCAGTTTACTCATGCTCTGACTGATAAAGACTGGTCAGAACATTGCTTCGAAGAACTTTCAGAATTCTATCCACTAGCTCCTCCAAAATATAAGAGAGTAATAGACTCAAGGGTCGCTCAAGGATTTACAGAATGCTATGTAGTTCAATCTCGCACTTCTCAGGAATTAAATGCTTTGTATGAAACATGGTATCCTCGCGACAAAAAGGAATTACCCTTCGCTTATATCGAACAGCATTTCACCGAAAGATCTTTGGCTTGGTGGTATCAAGATGATGGCCATTTAAATCAGCGAAACGGGCTAGTAAAAAAAAAATTATTCTTTCTACTGACAGCTTCTCTCCTTCAGAAAACCAGTTTCTCATTGATTTGCTCAACAGAAAATTTGGTTTCACCTTTTCTATAGATGGCCAGAATCGCCTTATTCTCTACGATCAATTCCAGATTAACTATTTCTTGAAGCTGGTTACACCATATATCCATGGTTCAATGGCTCGAAAAAAGCCATTTCAAAGAAATATGAGACCTATAGCGAAAAGGTCAACTATCTATTTACCTGAAGATTTAATTCTTAAAAAACCGACTTTTGAAATCAACAATCAGTACGAAAAGTTGGCTATCCTGCAGGCACTCCTTCAAGATCACACTAATTTCTTCAAAATGGCTAACTCCGTAAAAAGTATGACCACTCATACAAAGCCATACCAAATAGAAATCAATGAAAGATATAAAACCCAATTAATCAAATTAAAACTTGAGATCGGATTGAACATCAGTCAGATTACCAATCATTGTTTCCGCATATAAAAAAGGGCTGCCGATTTCGTTGGCAGCCCTTTCGTTATAAACATTTTAACCTTTCAAATCCACCGATCCACCAATATGCGGCTGCACGGATTGTTCAAGCATCTTCACAACACTCGCGCTATTCGTTTCAGCTTGATCCATCGCTTTCTTGGTCACTAAAACACTCGCTTCCTGTCGTACATTCAACTGGCTGAGTGACATCGATAAAGCGGCGATATCCATAGGAACTCCCCCTTGTGAACTTGCTTATAAAAAAAGGAGCCTAAAATCAGGCTCCTTTTGATGTTTAAAATTAACGTAGCAATTGAAGAACTTGTTGCGGAGCCTGATTTGCTTGCGCCAACATTGCTTGTGATGCTTGTGCAAGGATCGAGTTCTTTGTTTGTTCCATCATTTCTTTCGCCATCGTGCGAACATTTACTTTCATAAATGACTAGACTATATCTTCACCCTCTAAACTAGTAGGGGCCGGGCACTTCGGATCAATCAGTGCTGATGGACACTGTGTCACCTACGGATTTCATCACCATAGCTTTCGCCTTAGATGGTCTATCCTAGTCGTTGAACCTTCTCCACTCTTTCGAGACAGGAGCTTGGCTGCTGATTGCCCAATCTTTTATTTTCTAAAGCCGTCACGCTTGTCGTTTCCAACTACGTTGTGGCAATAAAAGCTATCAGGACTTTCCAGCAATTCACCCGGTCGTAATCTCTGATCGTTACCAATCAGGACGACTGTACCTCTGCTCGCTTACGCGGCTTCGGCATAATCAACGTCGCGGATTCTTGATTCCGCTGCTGTGATATTTTCTGCTGATGTGTTTAAGTTGTTAATTGTGTGGTCCAAACGGTTTTGAGTTGCTCCTAAGTTAGAGCGTTCAGAAGATACAGTCTTGAGTGCTGTATCAATCGATTCTAATGCAGCTTGGGCGTCTTCAAAAGTTCCCACATGTGATGTATTAAGTGCCAAGCCAGTAGTAGACATATCGTTAATAGACAGGCTTAATGTTTCACCTTTATTAGCACCAATTTGGAATTGTGCTTGTGCACCAGTGATTTCTACTTTTGTAGTACCTAGTGAGGCTCCTACATAATCAGAATCTGTAGCTACAGTTAAAGTAGTGACCCCAGTACTTTTACCTTGAGCATCAATTTGCTTAAACTCGATAAAACCTTCCCCGGCTTTATCAGTACCTTTAGCAATTTCATTTCCAGCAGCATCTGCAAGTGTATATACTCCAGCCGCTACAGTAATATCATATTCTCCCGCTGCTATTCCTCCAGAAGTTTGAATTGAAGTAACTCCTGTAACAGCCAATGCTGTAGTTTCAGTAACATCACTATCAACTTTCGCTCCAAAGTTACCATTTAATAGTTTCTGAGTATTAAATGTTGTCTTATCAGAAATACTGTCAATCTCTTCTTTTAATTTACCGAACTCGTCATTGAGCGCTTTACGGTCATCGGCTGTGTAAGTACCGTTTGAAGATTGCACAGATATTTCGCGCATGCGTTGAAGTATGTCTTGCGTCTCACTTAAAGCACCTTCTGCCGTTTGGATAAGAGAGATACTGTCTTGAGCATTTGTTGAAGCTTGCTCTAATCCGCGAATCTGTCCGCGCATTTTTTCAGAAATTGAAAGTCCAGCTGCATCGTCTGCCGCTTTGTTGATACGCATACCAGAAGATAATTTCTCCATGCTGTCCATTTGTGCGCTTTGTGCTGAACCCATTTGGCGGTGCGTGTTAAGTGCTGCGATGTTGTGATTGATAATCATTGTGTATTACCTCCGTGTAATGTTTTTTATTTTTTGCAAGCGCCCAAATCCGTTTGGACTGCCTTACACTCTATTTATCGGTAGGCGTTTTAAAATGTTTAGCTTTTTTCTAAAAATTCCTAAAAACTTTTTGGAATTGTTTTATCTTAGTATTTAAATTCTCTAAAGTACCCAATAAAACCTGAAGCAAGCTCAATTCTGAGCCCGCTCCAGGTTTTATTTTTTCATCTTCAAAAAATCACTAATATCAATGACATTCGACACCGCGTTCTTATTCTCTTCCTGAATCTCCAAGTAAATCTCTTTCCGGTGAATCGGAATTTCTTTCGGTGCGGAAATCCCCAGTTTGATGAGGTCGCCTTCGATGGAAGTGACTGTAATTTCGATATTGTCGTCGATGACGATCGATTCGCCGACTTTGCGTCCGAGTACGAGCATCGCTTACACCTGCCTTGCCGCTTGTTGGAATAGCGGATGTTTCACTTGGTAGTTCGCGTTGTTGAGGACGATTTGCTTGCCGAGCTGTTGTTTGTTATTGATGACGACCGGCGCTTTCAAGTTCGCGGTCGCGTCTCCGATTTGTTTATTCGGCGTGACCGTCACCAAGACAATCGCCGCAGACGGGTCTTCCAGTTTTAATTGCCCAGTCAAAGTGTCATCGAGCTTTACTTCATAGTCCGGCAAAAAGACGAACGGATCTGCCATGAAAAAGCTGATTGCTGCGTGTTCTGTGGACTGGAGGAAAAAGAACGGCGAGTCGCCTGATGGGTCTGCCGGAAGCAAGACGAATGTCGTCTCCTCTTCAAATCCCGGAATGCCGCGCTCGAATGTTAAGAGGCGATCGTCTTCAAGTTCGAGTTCGCCGAATTGTTCAGTTTGGATTTTCATCGCTGACTTCCTTTCTATATGAACCTGATTTAACCTGCTTCTATATGAGCCATCTCGTGCATGCGCAAACGCACTAAAGCTTGCTCGCCTTCAATGCCTTTTAGTTCCGCGGTAAACGACTCGATTGATAAGCCTTGCCCTTCCAACAGCTTCGCTACGTCCGGCTGTTCAAACAGCGCTCGGCTGATGATCACTTCGCCCGCATCTCCTTGCCCTTGCACGCGCGCCGCTAGATTTACGGTGCGGCCGAAATAATCGAGTCGGTCGTTTGAGTTGACGGCGATGGCCGGCCCGCTGAATAAGCCGACTCTTAATAGCAGTGTATCATGTGTTTGTTCGTTAAAAGCACCCAGTTGTTCCTGAATCGCGAGTGCCGCCTTCACACCATCTGCGGGTTTTGAGAACACCGCCATGACCGCGTCCCCAATCGTTTTGACAACACTGCCGGAATTTTGCTTGATGTGCTCGGTCAAGAAGTCGAAATGGCCACGCACGCGTCCGTAGGCGTTGGCGTCTCCCGCTTCCTCGTAAAGTGCGGTCGAGCCTTTGAGATCCGTGAACAGAATCGTTACATGCCCAATGGCGATCTTTTGCCCCGGCGCCAACACTTCTGACGAAAACAAATCACGGAATTCCTGCATGGCGGTCACTTTCGCCGCCGTCACCGTTTCCTTGCTCCAGTCGGCGTATTCGAGCGCCACGACGATGTCTTTTTCGCTGTCGTTGACGATGGCAATATCCGCAGCTTCCTGAGAGGATTCGGCCCAGCCGGATGCTGTGTAACGGAAAGCACCGGTTTGGCCGATTCGGATTTGGTCATTTAATTGCAAGACACGCAAGCGCATCGGCGTATCGCCTGCGACCGGCTTAAAACTGACCGATTGCCCTGCCCGGACGATGCGCTGTGCGATGACATGCGGCGTGATAAGCGGGCTGCCGACGCAATACACTTCTGCGTAAGCGGTGCGCACGGTCGGATGCACTGAGAAATGCAATTCGACGGACTGGTCGAAATTCGCGTCGTAAGCAACGCCGCACAAATCGCAATGAAAGCTTTGCTCGAGTTCCGATAAGCTGCGGTGATTGTCCTTGGACACGCGGCAGTTCGGGCAAATGACGTGCCAACTTAGTTCCAATAAGCCGGTTTTGGTGGCATAGAGCATGCCCCGCAACACTTCTTCCATCGGCATGTTCCACAGTTTCGCTAGATTTTTCGGCACGATCTCTGCCGCGTCTTGTTCAGTGCTGTTGTTGAGGTAATGCTTCAAACGTGCCGCGAATTCCGGGGCGACCGGATACTTGGTCAACTGCTTGCTTAAGCTCTCGAGTTGTTCGGTATTCACTTTCGGTGCGCGTTGGTTTGTCCTTGGTGCTTGTTCAATCTGTTGCGGCTCGTAATCGTCCAAAAACGCCATGATTTTCTTTAGCGCCGGCACTCCCGTTGCCTGGATGCCGACATAGCCGAGCACATTCTTCGGAGAAAACTCCGCCGTCAGCCGGACTTTCGTGCGCGGTTTTTCGCCTTCGCTTACATCAAAGAATTCCAGCGTCAATATGTAATAATTGAGCGGCCCGTCTAGATATTGCCGTTCGGTCGTGTAATACTCCAGCTCCTGCCATTCAAACGGCAGTGATTTCCACGTCATCGGCACGACGCCCATCACTTTCGCTGCCGCTTCCCGGTAGATCAAGCCGGTCGCTTCTGTTTTATTCGGCTGAAATTTCACGGGAAACAAGCCAATCGCATCGTTCAAGCGGTTGTTATCCGCTAGCAGCTCCCACGCCGTCTGCCGGTCGACCGGATATTCTTTTTCAATGATGTAATGCTTTGATTTCAATGTCATCTTCACTCACTCCTATGTCAACGCAATCGCCAAGGCCAAGAACAATAGATGGAAAATCTGATCCGCTACAATCGTTAGCCATTTGCTTTCCGACCCCGTGGCCATTTGAATGCGCCTGACCCAAAACGCGACAAAGCGCCGCCGGTCGAGCACCACATGGCTCAAAAATACGAGCGCAAGCGCCGATAGCGATAAGCCCCCGGCAAACGAGCCGAACAAGGCGATAACGGCCGTGTACACGGTGACGTGCGCGAGCAGTGGCAGCCATTTGGTCGCCTTGTATTGCGCCATCCACGAAGTCTGCAGCAAAAAGTCGCCGACCAAATGGCCCAGCAGTAAATAATCGAACATGCTCATATTTGGTATCTCCGCTCTGTTTTATACGTGCTTAAATCGTAATCGCATTCTTCCAAGATGGCGATCATCGCATCGACCACTTCCGCTTCGAACAACTCCCCGCGGCAGCGCACGAGTTCTGCGGCGCCTTGTTGCGGAGTGAAGCCATTGCTATAGGAACGCACCGTGGTCATTGCATCAAAGGTATCGGCCACGCTGACGATGCGCGCAAACAAGGGAATCGCCTCCCCTACAAGCCCTTCTGGATAACCGCTGCCATCTAAGCGTTCGTGATGGGATTTCGCCGTCGCCACCGCCTGCTCCATCGCGCGCCTCGGCTCCATGTTTCCGAGAATCCCCGCACCGATTAAGGTATGCTGCTGGATGGTGCTGTATTCTTCTTGCGTCAAGCGCCCGGGCTTTTGCAGTAATTCGTCGCGAATGCCGATTTTCCCGATATCGTGAAGCAGCGCCGCTTTATACAATTCTTCGCATTCATTTAAAGGCAGCCCCATTTTCTGGGCGATCCATAATGAATAATTCGCGACGCGCCCCGAATGGCCGGATGTATAGGGATCGCGTGCATCGAGCACGGTCGCGAGCGTACGGATCATGCTAAGGAGCATCCGGTTGAGCTCATCGTACATTTGGCTATTGTGAAGCGCGAGCGCGGATTGATGCGCCAACGCTTCTGCCAAGCGCAAATCCTGTTCGGTGAATCCTTCCCCGTCTCGCTTATTGAGCAATTGCAGCGAGCCGAGCGATTGGCCTTTGATGATTAATGGCACTGTCATTAAGGAACTTGTGTGGAATCCGCTCTCCCGGTCGATGCGCCCGTTCCAATCGGCATGCGTCGAGACATCCCCGATTCGTTCCGCCTGGCCGGTTTCAAGCACTTTCCAGACGATGCCTTGCCCTTGTGGCATGGTCACATCGAGAATCTCCGCGGCGGCTGGGCCGAATGCAGAAACGGCTTGCAATTCTTGCCCTTCTGCATCCACGATCCACAAAGTGCCCGCTTCCGCGCCGATCACGTGCATCATCTGCTGGAGGATGTGGTCGAATACTTTATCCAGTTCGAGATGGGAATTAAGGTCTTTCGCAGCATCCCATAATGCTATCAATTCCTGAATGCGCTGTTCCAATTGTTGTATGTCGTTCATGAATGGCCTCCGCTATTTTTACTTTGAAATCAGACGCCAACCGCTAGTTTGTGACCTCGTGACAGTCCATGTATTGTGGAGCCTGGATGAAAATCACGGCTCGTGGTGACGATACTAGGCATTTACTCGTTGGGCTTCTCTTTTATTATCGGCTATTTTCACAAAAAATTTACTAAAAAGACGTAAAAAAACCAGACCTCCTGAGGGCCTGGTTGTTTACAGCGTTACGATTCAATTTTCTCCAAGCTTTCTAGCGCTTGTTTGACGGTTGCATAAGCATCTGCCGACGACAATTGAATGCCCGAGCGGACGATGGTTTGCACCAAATCTGGCCGCAATCCTGCCACGACGACGTGAATGCCCATTAAGCTGAATGTGCTGCCGATATGGTGGATCGCTTCTGCGGTTTGGTCGTCAATCGTCAAGACGCCGGAGAAATCGGTGATGACGTGATAGACGTCCATTTCCGCAATGCGCGGGATGACGTTCGTCAAAATGTGATTGACGCGATAGCTGTCGAGATAGCCAATGAGCGGCAAAACGACGACATCATCCGCAACTGGGACGACCGGCGCCGACAAGGCAATCATCTCGCTTTGCATTTCCGCTTCGTATTTTTCCTGCAGTCGCTCAAACGCAAAGAAGGTCTCGTTCAGGCTGACATCAAGCAAAGTGTTGATGCGCTTGATGACCCGCGCATTTTCTTCCAGGCTAAGCCCGAACTTCACGCTCAACTCCGTGAACAATTCTGCCATGACGACGCGCGTCGGCGGATAACGCACGACGATTTCGGAGATCTTGCCGCCAGATGAGACTTGCATCTCGGCATTTTTCTTGCTCCACTCGATCAATGCATCCGGCACGTCCAGGTCGGCTTCGTTACCGAGGGTTTCCCCAAGATGGCCCAGCAATTCTTCGTACATTTCAACCGCCCGCAAGCTCTCCGCTGCCGGGATATCCTGGTCGATTTTCGCAAGCACCCGGTCGACTACTTGTTCAGCAAGCGTCCGCGGGCTCGCTGTGATATATCCGCAAAACTCCGTAAATGAAGACATTTCGCCTGCCACCTTTTCCAATGAATTGCCTTCAGTATACCATTTTGTATAAGGGCAGGCACGCCGATTTGACCATATACATGACAATGACATACTGTTGTAACAAAACCCCGCCTAATGTTTCAGGCGGGGTTTTCACATACTTATTGAATCTTAATCGTTTTGCGGATCGCACTCATCGTACCGAGGTGGAGCGCATCGTGTGAAATCATGAATGCCAAAACTTCACCGAGCGTCTCCATGCCGATAAACGGCTCGAGCAATTTGCTGTCGAGCTTGCCGGCTGTGATGTGTTCGATCTGGTCGGGCTGGTCGCGCAGCACTTGCTTAAGCTCTTCAAGTGATGGTACGTCGCCTTCCCAGTCCTGCGGCGATGTGCCGCTGGCGAATAATTCTTTGTAGCGCTCTGGCAATAATGGAGCTGTATCGAGTGATTTTGAGACGAAGCTGTCGATCCCTGTCGCCAAATGTCCGGCATTCCAGCGGATGGAGTTGCGGAATGGCGCCGGCATTTGGTCTGCTTCCTCTTCGCTCACTCTGTCCAATAGTTTAATGATCATGCTGCGCCACGTTTTCCATTGGCGGAACATCAATTCTTCGTTCATTTTATCGCCTCCCGAAATATGAATATCCCCATTTTAGCGTTTTTACCAGAATCGAAGCAAAACTCCCGCCTCATCGCCATTTTTTCACAAGATCAGAAAGCTAACCATTTTTTGGTAGATACTTTGCGTTTTATGTCTTAAAAGCTAATTCTATAAATACTTCTTGTGAATTAAGTCACATCAGATATACTTTAATTACCACAATTTTAAGGGGGAGCATGTTTGAACTGCAATAATTGTTCTGTCCAGTCACTGACTTTTGATATTCGCCTAAGCGGTGAATTAAACCATTCCATTATCCCCATTGCCATAGATCACTTAGAACGCCAAGGCCTTGAGGTCTCTTTGAAAGGCAGCCGGCTGCGCCTGAATGAGTTCGGCGCACGTGAATTTTTAAGTTTTTGCGAGGATCTGCTGGACACCGATTCGGCGGAATTCCGCATCAACCGAGAAGACTACCAGCCGATCGCACATATGCGCCACGTATTCGAAATGGAATGGATTGATGAAGTCATCCAAAACGAGCGCATCGTTTCCCATTTCCAGCCCATAGTCGACGCACAGCGCAACGTCTTTGCCTACGAGATGCTCGCTCGCTTCCACGATGCCGACGGGCAAGTTATCTACCCGAATGCCATCTTCCCCGCCGCCAAAAGCCGCGGCCGCTTGTACGCGCTCGACCGCGTCTGCCGCATGACCGCTGTCCGGGCAGCCGGCCAATTGTCTGGCGAAAAAGCGTTCATCAATTTCATTCCGACCTCGATTTACTCGCCGGAATTTTGCCTGCGTTCGACCATTGAACTGGCCCAGCAAACTGGCGTCGATCCAAACCAATTGGTATTTGAAGTCGTGGAATCCGAGAAAGTCGACGATTTGGAACATTTGAAGCGCATTCTCGGCTATTACAAATCGAGAGGTTTCCAATATGCGCTTGACGATGTCGGCGAAGGCTATAGCACCGCCGAAGTACTCGATGAACTAAAGCCGCATTTCATGAAACTCGATATGCAATACGTGTTTGGCGTCGCTCAAGACGCTGAAAAACAGCTGGTTGCAAAAAGCTTCTTGGATAAAGCCCGCGCTGCCGGCTCTACGCCGCTTGCAGAGGGCATCGAAACCGAAGAAGATTTCCAATGGCTGAAAGCACAAGGCTACGAATTGTTCCAAGGCTATTATTTCGGCAAACCCGCCGCAGCCCCGCTTACCGCTAAAGCTGTATCATAAATTAGAAAGAGGAAGAGACCCATTCGTCTCTTCCTCTTTTTTAGGATGAAAATTCATCCGCATATTGGACCACACCGCTCACGCCATTCAACGCTCCCGGCAGTAGTTCCATCGCCATGAAGGCCTCTTCGGGAACTTCAAACGGCGCTTGGATATTCCAGCGACTCGCTCGTTCGAAGCCAAATTTCGGGTAGTACGCTGGATGGCCCAGCACAATCACGGAGGAAAAGCCCAGTGGTTTCGCACGTTCGAGTGACGCCTTGATCAATGCGCTTCCGATACCCTTTCCTTGGTGTTCCGGCAACACTGAAACAGGAGCAAGCGCCAAGGTCTCGAACGCCTTTTGTCCATCTAGAATTTGTGCTTTTGTCAGCATAATATGGCCAAGTAATTCGCCATTTGAGCGTTTGGCGGTCAATGACAGTTCCGTCACGTAAGCCTTGCTGTTTCTTAAGCGTTTTACTAGCTGATGCTCCGTCTGATCGCTAAGCTCCTCGCCGGCAAAGGCTTGCCGAATAAGTTCTTCTACTGATTCAAATTCTGATGCTCGCTCTTGATCGATGATTAGTTCCATTCTACTTCACCTACTCTAAACTTATTGTTTGTTGGCAATGGCCTTTTGTCTTGTTGCAGTTAGAAGAGTACAAAGAGCCGTGCGCTTTATTCCTGCTTGTCCACAGGCATGCTCTTAATATGCAAATCGCGCTGAGGGAACGGGATTTCGATTCCTTGCTCGGCAAACAGCCGGTTGATGCGGAAATTCAAGGCGCTTTTCGTGACGATGACTTGGTTTGAGTTATCGATCCAGACCATCAGCTCAAAATCGAGCGACGACTCGCCGAATGCCGAAAAATTGACGAATGGCTCCGGGTCTAACAACACGACACCGCCTGCTTGCTGTTCTTCTTGCGCCGCCTGCAGCAGCACTCGCTTCACTTTTTCGGCATCTGTTCCGTAAGCAACCCCAACCGGGACGACAAGCCGCATGCGCGGATCGCCATACGACCGGTTGACGACTTGCTCTTCGAGGAAATACGAGTTCGGGACAATGACGTGTTCATTGTGAATCGTCTTAATGACGGTCGAACGCATTGAAATCTTGTCGACATCGCCGATCAAGTCGTCGATGATGACCCGGTCGCCGACTTTAATCGGCCGCTCGAACAGCAAAATGATCCCTGAAATGAAGTTCGAGGCGATGTTTTGCAAGCCAAAGCCAATCCCGACACCCAGCACGCCCGCGAACACCGTCAAGGCGCTTAAATCCAAGCCGACTGTCGTTAAACTGACGATGATCGCAATCGCCATGACCGTATAGTGGAACATCCGGTCGAATGTGTAGCTCACGCCCCGGTCTAAATGATAGCGATGATAGACATTGGGCAAAATATAACGTGTGATGATTTTCGATGCCCGGTTGGCAAACGATACGATCAGCACCACAAGAATCAGCAGAAACGCGGTGATTTCGACATTGCCGACTTCAAAGAGCCGGTCGAACATCCATCCCGAATCGGAAAAATAAAAAATCATGAATAGCAAAATCCCATAGGTCGTGGCCCAGTTCAGTAAGATGCGCAGCACAGGGTCGATATGGCGGAAAATCCGCTTTTTGCTTAACCGGCGCGAGATCCCAAGCACCACTCCCCTAACCAGGAAAATACACGCCACGTAAAATAGAAACAATAACACTTCGGTCCACTCAATTTGCACGAATATATCGTACCAATGTTCCGTCAGCTCGTCTGGTTGAATCGCCAATAGCATGTCCACACCTCCTTCCTGCTTTTAGCCA
Organism: Planococcus maritimus; assembly: GCF_001687625.2. Taxonomy (NCBI): domain Bacteria; kingdom Bacillati; phylum Bacillota; class Bacilli; order Caryophanales; family Caryophanaceae; genus Planococcus; species Planococcus maritimus. The sequence goes on along the minus strand of NZ_CP016538.2, from coordinate 191,764 downwards.
CATAATCAATTTTCTTCGTTCCCGACAAAGTACTGGTCTTTCCGGTAAGACACCCCGTCAATCGTCGCAATGATGTCTTCTCCGCGCAGCACATCGACACGGTAAAAGCCGACGCGGAAATTGCGCTTCGTCTCAACGGCACGCGCCGTCAAAACATCCCCTGGCCTTGCCGCCTGGATAAATTGCGCAGTGGTCGATAAGCCGACCGACGCTTTACCGTGGGCATTGCTTGCGACCGATAACACATGGTCCGCGAGCGCATAGATGACCGCACCGTGCGCCGTTCCGTAAGCATTGACCATATGTTCCTGCACGACAAGCTCCGCTTCAGCCACTGTTTCTTCAAACTTCGTCAAGCGGATTCCGAGCGACCGGGCGTATGGATCATCTGCCACTTTGTCGCGGATTTCTGCGTAATGCTGTTGGTGAAGCGCTTGTTCATCGATTCGTTTGGACATAAGAGCCTCCTGTTGGTGATTTCGTTAGCTGCGCTGCAACGGCCTCCGCCAAATGCGTGCGCGTATCAGCCAATCGTTCTTTCAGCGCTTCATTGTTCCAGTCATCTCCTGTGTAAAAACTCGCGAACGGTTGATGTTGGTTTCTCGGCACGATGTGCAAATGAAAATGCGTCAACTCATCGGCCCCTCCGCCGTTTTGCGTCTGCGTGATGCCAAATGGTGCGTACAGTTCACGGATGGTCCGGCTCATCACTTGCGAAGCTTGTAAAATGGCCATCGCCGTTTCGTCATCCATGTCATCGATAAAACGGTAATGCTTTTTGGGCAAAATGAGCACATGCCCTTCGTTGAATGGATCGTGGTCTAGAAAACACGCCACCCGTTCGTTTTCATAAACCATGTGTACCGGCAGCTCGCCGTTTGCCAGACGGCAGCCCAAACAATTTGTTTCTCCGCTCATATTCCCACCCTTTCGAAACGGCCATGCCGCTATTGTTTTCTCCATTATACAAGCAAGATGTATCCTTGAAAGGAAAATCTAACGTCTTTTCATGCTATGTCCTATACTAGTAGGCAAGGAGGGTTAATATGATTCGCATTCTCGCAGTAGACGACGATTTACCTATGCTCCAGTTTGTCGCTGGAGAGCTCCGGCAACATGGCTTTGAAGTGATATCCGCTGAAAATGGTGAGCAGGCTCTCGCACGTTTGGAACAGCAGACAGTAGATCTCGCGATTGTCGATGTCATGATGCCAGGAATCGACGGTTTCGAATTAACCGAACGCTTACGCACAGACTACGATATCCCGGTCATCCTCTTGACAGCGCGCCACCATATCGAAGACAAAGAACGTGGATTTCTCGCAGGATCCGACGATTATTTGGTCAAACCGTTCGAGTCTAAGGAATTGCTGTTCCGTGTCAAAGCTATTTTGCGCCGTTACGACCATCCCGAAAACAATACCCTTACGGCGGGGTCTTTAGCGATTGACTTGAAAAGCTATGAACTGCGCTCACCGAACGGCTTGTCATTCATTCCATTAAAGGAATTCGAGTTACTTGCCTTGCTCGCCTCCAAACCGCGCCACGTCTTTACAAGAGACACCATTATCGAAAGTGTGTGGGGGCTCGATTTTCAAGGAGATGAGCAGACCATCAATGTCCACATCAAGCGGTTGCGCACAAGGCTCGAACAATTCGCGCCGGATGTCAAGATTGTCACGGTGCGCGGCGTCGGCTATAAACTGGAGGCCGAGTCATGAGCTTGTACGTCAAATTCATCTGGTTCACATTCCTGACGATGCTCATCAGCAGCGCTATCTCATTTTTCGCGATGAACACGTTGTACCACCAATTTTTGAAAGAAGACAATAACGACAAAAACCTGGCGATTGCCGAATCGTTTGCCCGCCATTTGAACAGCCTGCCGCCGAACCAAGTGGAAAGCACACTCGAAGTGCTCGGCGACGCCGGCTATCAATTGTATTTGACCGACGGCAACGATGTTTCGCGCTTCGGCGGTGAATTTCGCGATGAAACGATCGCCCAACAGGACGTCCAGCACGTGCTCGGCGGTGACACCTTTAACGGTATCCGTGATTTTCCGCGCCAAACTTTCGTCACCGGCTTTTTCGCTAATGAACTAACAAATTCCATCGGCGTCCCGGTGACGCTCGGCGGCGAATCCTATGCTTTATTTCTGCGTCCCGACATCGAGCTATTGTTCCAGGAACTCCATCTGTTGTTTGGCGGTTTAGCTGTAGGGATCGTGCTGTTAAGCTTTCTCGGCATGTTGCTCGTCGCTCGTTTATTGATCCAACCGATCACGAAACTGACCGAAGCGACCGAGAAAATGGCGACGGAAACCTTCGACGTGCCGCTGGCAATCGACCGGCGGGATGAAATCGGCCGCCTCGCCGACCAGTTCCTGTTGATGCGTTCGCGCATTGAACAGTCGACCGTCAAGCGCAAGGAATTCGTCCATAACGTCTCCCACGATATCCAGTCACCGCTCCATACGATCCAAAGCTATCTCGGCTTGCTGGAGAAACCGGGCATCAGCGATTCTGACAAGCAGCACTACGCGGACATTATCCGCGAAGAGACGGCGCGCCTGTCTCTATTGACGACGCAACTCTTGACCTTGGCATCGGTCGACAAGGAAACGCCAGAAGCGCTCGAAACCGTAGCACTCCACGAACAATTACACGCGACGCTCAGCCATTTGCGCTATGCGTTCGACAACAAAGAACTGGCGCTGTCTGCACAGCTCACCCCAGCTTATACGCCAGGCAACGCGGTGCTGCTTCAAACCGTCTGGGAAAACCTGTTGACCAATGCGGTGAAGTACAGCGAACAGGGCGGCTCGGTCGACGTAACCCTTACGCAAAGCGAGAACCATATCCGTGTCACGGTACGCGATCACGGCATCGGCATGACAGAGGACGAAACGAAACATGCTTTCGAACGCTTTTACCGCGCCGACCAAGCCCGCACCCGCGGCCAAAAAGGCTCTGGCCTTGGCCTATCGATCGCTAAGGAAATCATCGAGCTCCATGGCGGAAGGATTGACCTCGACAGCACATTAGGTACCGGCACCACCGTCACCGTTATTCTTCCAGCCTCATCATCTGTATAGACTCAAAGCCCTCCAAAACTGGAGGGCTTTATTTATTCCAAACTGTCAACGCCCGTTCACCTTCCATTCATCTTGCCTCTGTAAACTGAAGCTATACCAAAACGGAGGCGAACAACGTGAACTTAGCATGGAAAGAAATGAAGAAAAGCAAAACAAAATTCGTGATTCTTGGATCGATCGTCTTTTTGATCAGCTTATTGACCTTCATCATCTCAGGGCTCGCGAATGGTTTATCTCAAGACAATGCCGCCTTGATCAAAAACTTGCCGGACGGCGCGATCTATATGGAAACGGCAGCGGAAGAAACCCACGCCTTGTCCGCGATCGACATGGAAACACAGCAAGCAGTTCTATTGGAAAAAGACGGCGCATTTGCATTCTCTATCCAGATGGGCTTTTTATTGAATGAACAAGACGAACAACAAAGCGTCGCATTCGTCACATCGACCAGTTCAGCTGAATTTCCCGACGTATCAAAAGATGAAATTATCCTCGACCGCTCTCTCGAAGAACAAGGCATCAAGCAAGGCGACACTTTCACTAACAGCCAATTCAGCGGCGAATTTACCGTAGCAGGCTTTTCAGACGGCGTGAAATACAGCCATGCACCTGTCGCTTTTGTTCATCCGAATAATTACGCGGAAATGTACCGCACGGAAGACCTGCAAATGCTGTTCGTCCCAGAGGCGGCAGAACCCGGGGCAATCGCCGGCTTGCAAAGCTTCTCTGTGGATGAATTCCTCAACACCTTACCCAGCTATAGCGCAGAGCAATTATCGCTGTCCATGATCGTTTGGTTTTTAGTGGTCATCAGTGGCATGCTATTCGCGATTTTCTTTTATATGATGAACATCCAGAAGCTCGGGCTGTACGGCATCTTAAAAGCGATTGGCGTGAAGACTGGCGCCTTGTTCCGGATGATCTGGGTGCAGATGCTCGTCATTACTGCGATCGCGCTCACTTTGGCCATCGTCCTCAGCCAAGTATTCGAAATCCTGGCACCAAGCGGCATGCCATTTTACTTGCCGATTGGCACCACGCTTCAATTATCCGCGGTGTTCTTTGCCATTGGGTTTGCCGGAGCGACACTGTCAGGCTTTCAAATCCGCAAGGCCCAACCGCTTCAAGCCATTCAACAAGGAGAGGGATAAGCATGATTTTTTCAACAAGCAACATCAAAAAGAGCTTCACGACTGGTGAAGTCTCGGAGGAAATTTTAAAAGGCGTCGACTTGACGCTGGCGGAAGGTGAAATTACGGCCCTTGTCGGGTCATCCGGCTCCGGCAAAAGCACGCTGCTGACAATCGCGGCGGGGCTTCAAACTCCGTCATCTGGCGAAATTCATTTTGATGGCCAAGACCTTGGCGCGCTGAGTCCAGAAAAAACCCGCCAAATCCGCGCGGAATCGTTCGGCTTTGTCTTTCAATCCTCTCACCTCGTGCCATTTCTCACGGCCGAAGAGCAATTGCTGCTCATGCTCGAGACGGCCGGCTCCCCGCTTTCGACAAAACAACAACGACAAGAGGTCGAAAAAATACTGGATGAGGTAGGCATGGGCCACCGTAAGACTGCCTATCCCGCTTCGATGTCTGGCGGGGAAAAGCAGCGCATCGCCATTGCACGCGCGATTGTCCACCAACCGAAGATTTTGTTCGCGGACGAACCGACGGCAAGTTTGGACTCCACCAAGTCGCGCGAAGTAATGGAATTGCTTCAGAAACTGACGAAAACACTGAACATCGCCACTTTGATGGTCACTCACGAAGAAGACCTGCTCACCTATGCAGACCGCGTCCTCACTATGAAAGACGGCCGCTTGGCGTAAAAAAGAGACGGCTGCGGCCGTCTCTTTTCTGTCGTCTACTCTTCTGTTCCCTCTACTCCAGTTCTTTTATTTGCCGCGTCAATTCCACAAAGCGCCGATCCAGTTCGCTATAGCCTTTATCTTTCGGCTGCATAAAACTGAGTTTCCCGAGCACGGCCTGGCGCTCGGTTTCGAGTTTCAGCCGCAGTTCACCGCTGCTGCCGAGCGAGGCTTGCGGAGCCGCTTTCCCGAGCTGTTTGCGAATGGTTCCATCTGCAAACACCAGCTGGCCATCCGTCGCCTTGTCCAGCAAATAACGGTCATGCGATACAACGAGAAGCGTCCCCCGATAATCCGCCAAAGTCGATTCCAATTGTTCACGCGATGGCAAATCCAAATGATTGGTCGGCTCATCGAGCAAGAGGGCATCTTTGTCCTCTAAAATGAACTTCATCAATTTGCATTTGACCCGCTCCCCCATGCTCATCTCCCGAATCGGCTCATGCCATTGTTGTTGGCGGAAGCCTAAATGCTTTAAGAGGTTCTGCACGCGGCCACGATCTTTGTAGGTGATTTGTTCAAACAATTCCGCTGGCGTCTGCTCCAGCGGCAAATCAAAAACGTCTTGCGTCAAGTAACCGATAGAGGCGGATGGCGAAAGCCACAGCTCCCCGCCGCTTACCGGTTCTTCGCCCATGAGTATTTTCAAAAACGTCGTCTTGCCGCTGCCATTTGCGCCAGTCACGGCAAGCTTTTCTCCGTGCTGAACCGTAAAGGAGGCGTTGGCGAACAACGGCATCTCCCCGAACGATTTTCCGGCATTTTTAACTTCTAAAAAGCGTTTGCCTACTTTGGAATTGGGACGAAAAGCGAACTCTACCGTATCGTCAGCTTCCACTTTGTCGACTGTGGCCGCTTCCAATTCCTTCTCCAGCCGCTTTTGTTTGGATTTCACTTGAGCGTCCATGCGTTTCGCTTTGGCCCGGTAATATTCCTTATAGCCTTCCTGTTTAGTCGATTGGGCATGCGCCGATTCGGACCAGGAAGACAGCTGCTTCATCTGGTTTTCAATCCGCGCAATATGCTTTTGCTGGGTCTCGTAGGCATGTTGCTGACTTTTTCGCTGCTGTTCGCGGAATTCCATATAGTCGCTGTAATTGCCGCTATGGCTATAGACCTTGCCGTTTTCAATGGACCAGATTTTCGTCGCCACGCGATCAAGAAAATAGCGGTCGTGCGAGACGATGGCGATGGCCCCTGGGTAAGCCTTTAATTCGCGCAGCAAATGCGCCGTGCTTTGTGCGTCCAAATGATTGCTTGGCTCATCCAATAGCAAGAGATCTGCAGGTGCTGCGAAACCTTTCGCAAGCCTCGCCTTGAGCTTTTCCCCTCCACTCAATTGGGCAAAATCGCGCAGCGGCACTTGCCATTTCTTCAACAAAGCTTGTTCCGCTGCCGTCACGTCTTGAAACGCGTAATCGGCCAGTTCCTGTTCGACTGTCCGTATGCTCATGCCCGGTGAGCCGTGAATGATTTGCCCACTGGCCGGTGTGAGGTCTCCGGCAAGCAAACGCAAAAGCGTCGTTTTCCCAGCGCCGTTTTTTCCGATAATGCCGATACGGTCGCCATGCTGGACGTTCGCACTCAACTCCTCAAATAAAGCTTGTTGTTCAATTTCCACGGATATATCTAGCAATTTCATCAGGTCTGTCATGCAGAACCACCCCTTCGTCTATCGACAGGGAGAATTAAAAAAATCCTCCCAAATCTAAATTTGGAAGGATTAGCCGGTACATTTACGTGCGCTGAATAAACAGCCTCACCGTATGGTAGAAATGGGCAGACTAATCCTATGTTTTTGCCTTCGAAATTCACTATTTCAAATGACTAAAAATATAGGTTAGTTACGCATTGTCCACCCATCAACTCGTTTCGTTTCAGAATTGAATTGATTTTATCACGCAAGGGCCCCGCTTGCAACTTGGCTTCTTACGCCGCGCTTTGTTCGCGTTTTTTCTTGACGCTGATGAGTGCGCCGATGGCTACGATCGCCAACAACACGCCCCAGAAGATCAATTTCCATTCTGTCGAGTGAACAAATTCGTATGGCAAGATGCCGACGCCTTCGTGTCCGAGTGTCAAGACGGTCAATTTGACGCCGACCCAGCCGACGACAACGAACGCTGTTGTTTCGAGCTGCGGGTAATTCGTCAGCAATTTAACGAATTTGTGCGCCGCGAATCGCATGATGACAAGACCGATCAAACCACCAGCAAGCATCACCGCGAACTGTCCGCCGTTGATGCCGCCAATTTCCATTGTTCCGAGATGCGGCAAAGTGATGGCGAGCGCCACCGCTGCGAGCATCGAGTCGACCGCGAACGCGATATCCGCCAATTCCACTTTCAATACCGTCATCCAAAAGCCAGAACCCTTCGTTTTTTCGGGTTCAATCGAATGCTCTTCGCCTTTTCGCTGATCGTAAATATGCTTAAATGCAATGAACAAGAGATACGCGGCCCCGAGTGCTTGAATCTGCCAAACATCGACAAGCAACGTGATCATGAATAGTGCTGCGAAACGGAACACGAACGCCCCGAGTAATCCGTAAAACAATGCTTTTTTCTGTTGTGCTTTTGGCAAGTGCTTGACCATGACCGCCATGACGACCGCATTATCTGCCGCCAGCAAGCCTTCTAATGCCACGAGTACGAGCAGTACCCATGCATATTCCAATAATATTGCTTCCACTAAAAAAACCTCCTTGAATTTGACAACAAAAAAGACCCCTGCCTATAGAAGGCAAAGGTCTTGCTAAGCAAAATGATTTTGCTATCACAACCGATGGAACGGGTCCATGTAATGACGACTGTGAAATAGGTTTCCCCATAGCTACTCCCCTTTGACGTGATGTCAAGGTCTATTGAGTTGTTAAAAAAAGTATAGCATAAAAAATGAAAAAAGCTACTGAAAATAAATGCACATGGCCTTTTGCTAGCAGTACGAGCTAAGCGCTCACATCTCAGCTGATGGAAACCGTATTTGGAGTATGGATGTCACCAAGCACTCTTCATTGCTTTCTTACTCAGGCCGTTTTATGCCTTTTGCTCATCAAGAACCAGACAATCGCAATACCGATCAAGACGAAAACCCCGATGGCCAAAACGATATATGCCGGATCTTCATTTACCTCCTGCGGGATCCAGTTTTCCGCAAGCGGCCCCGCACTCATCAAGGCCGCGACGACAATCGTAATCCAGGATTTCGTGTACAGCGCATAGGCGATAAAAATGACCACGCATATGGCAAGGATCACATAATTCTGCTCAGCCGTGGCAGTAAAATAAGCTGAGGCCGTCTCCGGCACCATCCACAAATAAAACGCCACCCAAAAACCAATGACCCCAGTGGATACCGCCACCGCAATTATTCCTTGTTTCACCGGCTTAGCGTGAAGCTTAGGCAACATCTTGAAGATTAAGGAGCTGTAGACGATGAGGCTTATGACGACAGGAATGATGCCCCATAGCACCGTTTGCGATAACTTGAAATCTTCCGACAAGGCTGGCACATACGCCAAGTAGGCGAGAATGACCAGCAACGTCGCCGGGATGAGGATCATTAATTCTTTCGTCGCAACCGGTAGCGACGCCCCAATACTTTTCATATACTGTTTCGGGTCTTTCCCGACGATGCTCTCTACACTCTTGCCGTTTTTCTCCGATTCGATCAAATGGCTTTCCAGTTCGTCGACGATCCCCTGGATGTCTTCATCGCTTTTCCCCCGCTGCATCAAATACATGCGCAGTTCGATGAGGAATTGTTCCGATTTTGCAGATAGCATGTCATTGCCCCCCTTTTGTGATGACCGCATCGACCGATTGCTTCAAATCAGCCCAGCGTCCGAGAAATTGCTCCAGTTCCGCTTGTCCCGCTTCCGTTAATGAATAATATTTACGCTTGGGTCCGGCGGTCGATTTCCGCTGCACACTCGATACGAGCCCTTCTTTTTGCATTCTCAACAGCAGCGGATAAATGCTGCCTTCACTAAACGATTGAAATCCATAGCTCTGCAGCTTTTCGGCCAGTTCATAGCCATAAATCTCGCCTTCTTCAATGATCGACAAGATGCAGCCGTCTAAAATCCCTTTGAGCATTTGTGTAGAATCTGCCACTATGTGCATCCGCCTTTCACTTTCCGTTTCACTTCACTAACTTGCAATGCAAGTGTTATAAAATCACTATAACCAATAAACCCTTGCAATGCAAGATAGTAAATGAAATTATTTCCATAGAAAAAGCCAGCCTATAATCAGGCCAGCCTCCTTTAATTATCTAATCGTTTCTGCAAGAAATACTGGCTAAAGCCTTTCGGGTGGTCTTCAAGCATCCCGAACACTTCGTAGCCGTTGCGTTTGTAAAACTCGGGCGCCTGGAAGCTGAACGTATCGAGCGTGATTAGCCGGCAGCTCTTTTCACGGGCAGCCTGCTCCATTTGTTCGATCAATGCGCTTCCTTGGCCTTGCCCTCTCAAGCTTTCATCGACCCACAAAAAGTCGACGTGCAAATGCTCCCAGAACACCGTCGCAGTCAAGCCGCCTTGTATGGTTCCCGCTTCGTCTCTCAGCACAAAGTTCACATGTTCAACCGGCGTTTTGACTTCATCCGGCAGCATCTTCATATTGTGTTCGATCACTTTTTGCCGGATCAACTCGCTGTCTTGCCGGTCTTGCCCCATCGTGATCTTCATTGCGCATCGCCTCCTTGCAACAGTTGAATCAGTTCCACACGGTTGCCAAACGGATCGCGGAATTCAAAACGCGCACATCCCGGGATCGGCACCGCCTCCAGAATCTCAACGTCTTTTTCTTCCAGCCGCTCGCGCCAATAGTGGATGTCTTCGACTCGGTACGCTAGATGCGCTTTTGTCGCGAGCCGGTCCACAGCGTCTTCTGTCCCGACATGCACTTCTTGATAGCCCACTTCGAGCCAAAAGCCGCCGCGCCCTTTTAAGGCGTCTGGCTTATCGATTTCCTGCAAGCCGAGTAACTCACAATAAAATACTTTCCCTTGTGCTTCTGCCCCTGTTGGAATGGTGATTTGTGCGTGATGCAATCCGGTGATCATTTTGCATCCCCCTTGTTTTTTAATGGATATCGCGTTTCTTGAAATTGCCGCCTTTTACTTCAGCGACATCATAGACTGCGACAAACGCTTGTGGGTCGATTTCGTAAATGATTTCTTTCATTTTGCTGTCTTCCAATCGGTTAATGATGCAGGTGATTTCCTTGTACTGTTCATTGGTATAGGCGCCTTTAACCAAATTATACGTCGCGCTGCGTCCCAAACGGTCCCGGATCGTCTCGACCATATTCTCGGGTTCACTTGTGATGATCTTATACGTTTTCGAACCGCTCAAGCCTTCTTCCACCATATGAATCACTTTAGAAGCGATAAAATAAGCGATACCTGACAAGAACGCACCTTGCAAGCCAAATACCGTCGACACGACGATAAAGACGAATAAGTTCAGGAATAAAATCAAATCACTCGTACCAAACGGCAATTTCCGTGACAGCAGCACCGCGAGCATGTCGATGCCGTCGAGCGCGCCGCCGTTGCGCAGCGCAAGCCCCATGCCAAAACCGATAATGATGCCCCCGACGACCGTCACGAGCAGCGAATCGCCCTCGACAATCGCCGGCACGTGGTGCATCACGGTCGTCCCGTATGCCAACGCCGCGATACCAATGACCGAATAGATGGCGAAGCTCTTGCCAATTTGCTTGTACCCGAGATAAACGAACGGAATGTTCAACAAGCCGATCAAGATTCCGAGCGGCACTCCTGCCAATTGCGAACCGACGATGCTCAGTCCGGTCACGCCGCCATCCGAGACGTTATTCGGAATCAGCACAGCTTCTAGCCCGTAAGCGGTAATAAAGCCACCGATTATGACTGCCAGTGCACGCAGGATTTTTTTAGCACGCTTGCTCGTTGTTTTTTGTCTGTTGATGCTCACTTTATTTCCCCTTTTCATGCGTCATTCTCTGTTGTCCGTTTCAATCATACACTTTCTTTTACTGTCCTTGAAAGAATAACCCGCGCCAAGACAGGACAAAACAAACCCCCGGATGTTGGAATGGTTCATCCGGGGGTCGCTTATGCATTCGTTTACTTACGCAGCGGCTCGAACGCTTCTGTCCAGGCAATCACTTGACCGAGCATCGCGTCGACTGTTTTCTCATGGAAATCGGCTGGTTTGAACTCACTGCCTTTCACAAAATCAGTGAACAATGACAAGGCCGGATGAGTCCGTACTGTCGCGACTTGCAGTTCCGCCATGATGATGCGCAACGCTTCCGCTGCCCGTATGCCGCCTGCCGACCCGTAACTGACAATGCCTGCTGCCTTGTTGTTCCATTCCGGATACAAATAATCGATGGCATTTTTCAAGGCGGATGTCACTCCGTGGTTGTATTCCGGGCAAATAAACACGTAACCGTCCAACTCCGCGATTTTTTCCGACCACGGAATGGCTTCTGGCGTTTGATAGTCCTGGCTCATTCCCGCTGACACCGGTTCGGCGTACATCGGCAACTTGTATTCAACCAAATCCACCACTTCGTATTCCGCATCGCCGCGCTTGTCTGCGATGCCTTTTACCCATTCTGCTACTTGCAGGCTATTGCGATTGGGGCGCGTGCTACCGGTAATAATGCCAATCTTCGTCATAACTTCGCCTCCTAAGAATCGTCGTTCCGTGTCACTGATGCGCGCAACGTGATGTTCTTTCATCATAGGAGAAAGTACAAGTAATTACAAATAATAGATAGAAAATTCCAAATTTGATATAAAGATATATTTCCCGGGAAATAAAAAAATCCCGCACGGATGCGGGATTTTGAACATTCATTATTCAACTGTTACGGATTTTGCCAAGTTACGTGGCTTATCGACGTCACAATCGCGGTGAAGAGCAGCGTAATAGCTAATCAACTGAAGCGGAATGACGGATACAAGCGGTGTCAACAATTCATGGACTTTCGGAAGAACGTGGCTGTCGCCTTCTTCGTTCAAGCCTTCCATGGAAATGATGCACGTGTTCGCGCCGCGTGCCGCCACTTCTTTGACGTTGCCGCGGATGTTCAAGTTAACGGATTCCTGAGTCGCAAGTGCGATGACCGGTGTGCCTTCTTCGATCAATGCGATCGTGCCGTGCTTGAGTTCTCCGCCAGCAAAACCTTCTGCCTGGATGTACGAGATTTCTTTGAGTTTCAATGCGCCTTCAAGACCGACGAAATAATCCATCAAACGGCCGATAAAGAAGCAATTGCGTGTCGTTGAAAGGTAATCCGCTGCGATTTTCTCGAGCTCTTCTTTCATGTCAACTTGCGCCTGCACTGCGTTTGCCACGATGCCCATTTCTTGAACTAGATCAAAATCAAGGCTGCGTCCGCGGCGTTCAGCTGTTACAGCTGACAAAATCGATAACACAGCGATTTGTGCCGTGTAGGCTTTCGTAGATGCGACCGCAATTTCAGGCCCTGCATGCAATAACAAAGTATGGTCCGCTTCGCGAGACAATGTAGAGCCTGCCACGTTCGTCACCGTTAATGATGGATGGCCCATTTCTTTGATGCGTACCAATACTTGGCGGCTGTCGGCTGTTTCGCCAGACTGGGAAATGAAGATGAACAACGGATTTTCAGAAAGAAGTGGCATGTTGTAGCCAAATTCGCTCGCTACGTGCACTTCTACTGGGATGCCCGCCATTTTCTCCAAGTATTCCTTGCCGATCAATCCAGCGTGGTAGCTTGTACCCGCTGCGATGATGTACAAACGGTCCGCTTTTTCCAACGCATCCAAGATGTTCGAGTCGATCGTCAATTGATCGTTCTCGTCTTGGTAAGCTTGGATGATTTTACGCATAACCGCAGGCTGCTCATCGATTTCTTTTAGCATATAGTGAGGGTACGTACCTTTATCGATATCGCTCATGTCGATTTCAGCTGTGAACGGATCGCGTGCCACTTCTTCGCCGTCGAGCGTCAAGATTTGCACGCTTTCTTTTTTGACGATAACAACTTCTTTGTCCATCAATTCAACAAACTGGTCCGTCACTTGCAACATCGCCATTGCATCAGATGCCACTACGTTGAAGTTTTCACCAAGGCCGACCAATAGAGGGCTCTTGTTTTTCGCAACATAAATCGTCTGCTCTTCTTCTGCATCAAGCAACGCAATCGCGTACGAGCCTTTCATCAATTTCAAGGCTTTGCTGAATGCTTCTTGAGTTGTCATGCCTTCTTCGACAAATTTGCCGATTAATTGCACGATGATTTCCGTGTCTGTATCAGACTCCATTTCCACGCCTTCCAAATGATCGCGCTGGATGTGGTGATAGTTCTCGATGACGCCGTTGTGAACGATCGTGAAACGGTCTGAAGTGTTTTGGTGCGGGTGAGCGTTAACTTTGCTCGGTTTGCCGTGTGTCGCCCAGCGTGTGTGGCCGATTCCCGTGTTCCCCGTTACATCGTCTTCTACGACTCCGCGTAGATCCGCAATGCGGCCTTTTTCTTTAAACACTTTAATGCCTTCGCCGTTGCGCACAGCAATTCCCGCTGAATCGTATCCGCGGTATTCCAAACGCTCCAAGCCTTTCAATAAAATCTCTTTTGAATCCTGTTCTCCGATATATCCAACAATTCCACACATAATGTATATTCCTCCAATTAGTTAAATGTCAAAATAAGCGTTCGCAAACGCTTGTTGTGAGCCCGTGCAAGCTGGTTGTCCAATCGATCACTCGACTGTTTTAAGCATGCACATAACGACCGGGCTTCGCGGCCGGGAGGTATCCGCCGAAATCTCGATACTCCTCCTCCTCGTCTACTGAAGATTGACTGGTCCGTCCCATTTCTTCAGTACAGGCGCTATAATTGGTTTCCTTGGCACTTACCTCTATCCCCCTTTTGCATCGACAGTAAACCGACTCACCTATCATAACCGTTGTGTATCATTCCGTCAATCAACGCAAAGTCATTATTAGGACATTCCGCACAGTTGTCTTCCAGCAGTTGGTTTAATGCTCCTCATGTTTTCTAATTTTTTTACCGTCATCCAACACCCAGCATTTAGCAAAAGCTATGAGGACAAGCATAATTGCCTGCAACCGTAATGTTAAAAAGAATTCTTATCGAACTCCCTTAACCTATCTTTTTGAACTCCTTGATAAACTTTTGACGGCACTGCCTCTTGAAAGGACGAGAAAATCCTATAAAGGTTTCTGCGAATAAAATCTCATAGGTTGAGTTGGACAAGTGAGTGAGAAGAGCTTTTAATTGATCTTTTCATCGTGAAGTAGTCGCCTTCCGCTTTGGGCATGCCTCTCGCAATGAGCCAATGAATGGGCGAAAGGGAGTTGAGCCGATTCATTTGCGACGCTTGAGCAAAGCGAAAGTTGAGCACGGGTTTATGCACGATTCGGCTTTTAGCGGCTTTTAGCGGCTTTTAGATTTCATTGGTCACTTTGAGCGACTGAGCTTCAACTTCTTTTTGTCACATCCACTGGTTGTCGATGCCTAGTGGGATGTGGGAGTCTGGCGTTATGGCCGTTGATTGTTTCATCTGCAAGAAGACGCCTCCCGCTTTGGGCATGCCTCCCACAATGAGCCAAGAAGAACGCTTGTCTCATTGCTTCGGCTCGCCCGTGTGTGCGGTTCGGCTTTTAGATTTCATTGATTGCTTTGAGCGACTGAGCTTCAGTTTCTTTTTCTTGCATCCACTGGTGATCGATGCTTAGTGGGATGTGGGAGTCTGGCGTTATGGCCGTTGATTATTTCATCTGTAAGAAGAGACCTAGCTAGAGTTGATAGTGGAAAAGACGGTTAACTAGCTAATTTTTATGCGATTACAAAACTGTCTAAAACTATTCCTGTTAATTTCAATGACAGTTGAATTTGATTTCCACACTACACTTAGAGATGGAGCGAAAAGGGGCCGACGCCGGAGGGACCGCGCGGGCTGGCGAGACAAACGTGCGAATGCACGTTGGCTCAACACCCGCCCCTCGGCAAGCGTGCCCCTTGTAGCGCAATCTCCAGCACAAGCATTTGCTATATCTCATCTCGATTTCATTTCCACTCTACATCTAGGCATGGAGCGAAGGATGGCGACTCCGGGCAGCCGATAACGCGACGTCCTGTCGCATCGGCTGCATGACCCGCCTCCTGCGGGCCTAAAGCGTCCTCCCTGGAGCGTAATCTTCCTTCTACTTTGCCCACAAAAAAAGGCCAGAGCATCCGCTCCGGCCTTTAGCTTATTTATTTCATACCCATTTCTTCGCGTACGACCGCTGCGATCCGCTCCACGTACTCTTCGCACGCTTCTGCAGAAGGCGCTTCGACCATGACGCGCACCAATGGCTCAGTTCCGGAAGGGCGCACGAGCACACGGCCGTCGCCGTCCATGTCGCGTTCCACTTCTGCAATTTTCTCCGCCACAAGCGCGTTATCGGTCACGCCGTGTTTATCCGTCACGCGGATGTTCACTAATTTTTGCGGGAAAATCGTCATTTCATTCGCCAGCTCAGACAATTTCTTGCCGGTGATTTTCATGATGTTCACCAATTGAAGGCCTGATAGCAAGCCGTCGCCTGTTGTGTTGTAATCAAGGAAAATGATATGGCCCGACTGTTCGCCGCCCAAATTATACTCATTTTTCTTCATTTCTTCTACAACGTAACGGTCGCCGACAGCGGTCTTCACGCTCTTCATGCTATGTTCTTCAAGTGCTTTGTAGAAGCCCATATTGCTCATGATCGTTGAAACGACCGTATCCTGTTTCAAGCGGCCTTCCGACTTCAAATGCTTCGCGCAAATATACATGATCTGGTCGCCATCGACGATTGTTCCTTTTTCGTCCACTGCGATCAACCGGTCGCCATCGCCATCAAAGGCAAGTCCGACATCGGCGCCTTTCTCCAACACCAGCTTCGCGAGTGCTTCCGGATGCGTCGATCCGACGCCTTCGTTAATGTTCAAACCGTTTGGCGATGCACCCATCGAGCTGATGTCTGCATCCAAATCGGCAAATACGTGTGTCGCAAGCGTTGATGTCGCACCATGTGCGCAGTCAAGCGCCACGTGGATGCCGTCGAACTCTTCGTCCACAGTTTGCTTCAAATACTGGATGTATTTTTGACCGCCTTCGAAATATTCCGTGATGCTGCCGAGATCTCCGCCTGTTGGACGCGGCAGGTCGTCTGTTTCCGCATCAAGCAAGGCTTCAATTTCCGCTTCCTGGTCGTCCGACAATTTAAAGCCGTCCGAACCGAAGAATTTAATGCCGTTATCTGCGACCGGGTTATGGGAAGCAGAGATCATGACGCCTGCTTCTGCGCTCATGACGCGTGTCAAATAGGACACCCCTGGAGTGCTGATGACGCCGAGACGCATGACTTCCGCACCAACTGACAATAAGCCAGCAGCCAATGCGTTTTCAAGCATTTCCCCGGAAATTCGTGTATCTCGCCCTACGAGCACTTTCGGTTTTTCCTTAGAGCTTTTTGTTAAGACGTAGCCGCCAAAGCGCCCGAGTTTAAAAGCCAGTTCCGGCGTCAATTCGCTATTGGCCACCCCTCGTACACCGTCGGTCCCAAAATATTTTCCCATGCTTTTCGCTCCTTCAATCACTTATATTATGATTTGTTTATATTAACCTAATTTTACATTTTTAGCTATTTTATTCTTCCTTATTGCTATCCGCAATTTCCGGATTTTCCAATTCTTCCGGAACGAGGAGTGATTCATCCACTGAAACATTCGCCTTTATTTGCATCTCGCCTGGGGAAACTCCCGATGCGCCTGATGGAATCGGCAATTCAACCGTCACGGACGTATCAGAGGCCGTGACACTGTTTGCTTCCACTTCAATGACGTACTCATCCATGGCATCGAGCACGCTGCGCGGGCCGAAAACCCGCACTTGTTCACTTGATGGCGTCCATGAATTAATGGTGACTCCCGTCTGTGGTTCACCGGTCGATTCAATGCGCACCGGCAATTCGCGGCTGTATTCTTCCACCGTGACGTCGACCGCCACGGATTCCGGCTCGATCGTAACATTATCGAGTTTCGTTAAGTCCTCTGCCAAAACGCGCACGCGGGCTTCAGCTGTAAAAGACTCTTTGATTTCCGGGTCACCTGTTACGGTCGCTTTGACAAAGCTAATCGCATTAATGACACTTTGCGGGCCCGTCACCGTTACGGTATCCGGTTCCACAGTCAAGCCTTCCAGTAAAAAGCCTTCCGCCAGTAAGCGCTCGTTCATCTCAGCATCGATATCAAATTCCTGCGACACCCGCTCCTCAAGCACGACATTCACAAATGCCGGGTCCACGCGGGCGCTCAATTGCTCTGATATATTTTCTGTTTGGATGGGTACTTGATGCTCACCGAGCGGCAAACTGCGCAAATCGATGAACAGCGTATAGTCATCGAGCTGGCGTGTCGTTTGAATGATACTCGCCGGGCCACTCAAATACAAATCGACCGTATCCGGCACGCCGCTGACCATCAAGCTTTCATCATAATACACTTGCAGTTCCACATCTTCGATCATTTCCGACACTCTACCGGTTTCGGTCGTGGTCGTGGTGTTTTCCGTCTGGACGGAAAAGAAGAGCAGAAAGGCAAGGAACAATGCCATAATCCGAAGAAACCACGGATTGTCCATCATCTTATCCATTCTTTTTCCCCCTCCAATTCCACCAAGAACTTGTCGCCTGCTGCTGTTCGGCACCGAACCAAATGCGGCGAAGCTTCACTTCAAAATCCTCGAGTGACAAATTGCGATGCAAATCGCCATTCGCCGTCAAACTGATCGCGCCGGTCTCTTCCGACACGACAATCGTGATGGCATCCGTCACTTCACTGATGCCGAGTGCTGCGCGGTGACGCGTTCCAAGCTCCTTCGAAATGAACGGGCTCTCCGACAGCGGCAAATAGCAGGCAGCCGCCGCAATGCGGTTCTTCTGGACGATGACCGCTCCGTCATGCAACGGCGTGTTCGGAATGAATAAATTGATCATCAACTCAGAGGTGATGTCTGAATTCATCGGAATACCTGTCTCTATGTATTCGCTGAGCCCGGTTTCACGCTCGATCGACACAAGTGCCCCGATGCGGCGCTTCGCCATATAGCTGACCGATTTGCTCATCGCTTCAATCAGGCGGTTGCGCTCAGATTCTTCGTTGAGCGTACTGCTCGAGAACAATTTCCCGCGCCCAAGCTGTTCGAGCGCGCGTCTCAGTTCCGGCTGGAAGATAATGATGATGGCAAGAAAGCCCCATTCGAGCACTTGCTGCATGATCCAGCCGAGTGTTTCCAGGTTGAGCGCCTGGGTCACAAGACGCGCGATGATGATAAAGAAGATTCCTTTTAATAATTGGACAGCCTTCGTTCCCTTGATGACAGTAATAAGTTTGTAAATAACGAACCAGACCAATAAGATGTCGATAAGATTTCCGAACATCTGAAGCGGTGTCTGGTCAGTGAAGTTTTCCAAAAAAGGCATCTGCAACCCTCGCTTTTCTCCATGTACATATAGATTCAGTATATCATATCCCGAGACATCTGCCCCCATGCAAAAAGCCCATCCAGTGAATGGATGGGCTATAGCATCTTGTAGTGAAAGTTTGGAAGTGATATTTTCCGAAGCTTATCGCACGACTCCGCGGGCGGGAATCGAGCGAACACTTCTCTAAATACTGAGATAGGTCATTGATTCTAAATGTCGAAAAGGTATTCCAATCTATAATTCATAGCGGATTATACTGAAAAAACCCATCCAGTGAATGGATGGGCTTTACTCGTCTATTGGTTGGTCATTGCCGCCAAAAAAGCTGACGGCGTCATTGAATGTTCCTTTGATGGTATACCAGAGCCACTCGAAGACTTGGTCGATTTCTTCGATTTCGCCGTCGATGACACCACTTGATGCCATATACTGGCCATTGACGATCGTCACGTCGCCTTCAAGTTCCCCGTCGACGCGCAAATCGCCGTTGCGGATCGTTATGTCCCCGACAACTGTTTGTCCTGCTGGGACTACCACCGTTTCGCCTTCTACAACCAGGTTCTCCTGTTTGGTAAAGGCAAATTGTTGGTCGTCGCTAAAGCTCGACATCATCGCCGCGCTCATCAATAAGACGAAAAGGGCAGCTGCGATCATCAGCGGGTGATGGCGCATAAAGCGTTTTACGCCGACGCGCTGGGATTCTTTTGGCAAGCCAGCCATCGTCTTTTGGACAAAATCTGGCGGTGCCTGGACATGAGACGCGCTTTGGACAAACGCGATGGTTCTCGTCAGTTCTTGATATATTTGTCTGCAGTCGCTGCAGTTCTGCAAGGAATCTTTCAGTTCTTTTTCTTCAGATGGGCTGATTTCCCCGTCTAGGTAATCGTCCATCATGCGAATAACTTTTTCCGGACACGCATTCATTATGCTCGCCTCCTACAAATTGCTCAATTGCTTGCGAAGTGCTTCGCGCCCGCGGTGTATCCGCGTTTTCACCGTGCCAAGCGGCAAATCAAGGATTTCGCTGATTTCAGCCAGCGGCAATTCCTCGATATATTTTAACACAATCGCTGCCCGGTACTTATCCGGCAAGCGGCTTATTTCGTACTGCACCCGCTCCTGAACTTCCATCCGCATTAATTCTTCTTCCGGAAGCTCTTCTTCATTGGCAATCTTCGAATACATATTCAAACCTTCCGTGCCTCTTACTTCCGCATCCAAATGGTAATCCGGTTTTTTCTTACGAATCCGGTCAATGCACAAATTGGTGGCGATGCGGTAAAGCCATGTGGAAAATTTACGATTCTGGTCAAACGTGTGTATGTTCACATAAGCCCGCGTAAATGCTTCCTGTGCAATATCTTCTGCTTCATGCCGGTTGCCAAGCATGCGGTAGCAAATCTGGAACAACTGATGTTGATACAGCTCCACGATTTCGGCAAATGCGTCTTGGTCGCCCTTCATGACTCGCTTTATTCGTTTATTTACTAACGCATCCATGATCTCATTTCCCTCCGCCATGCGGCTGTCTTTTATATACGGTCCAGTACTGAAAAGGTTTCATTTTTTTCTCTTCTTCTATCCTATCAAACCATCCCCAGAAAAAACCAGCCAATTTCCAGTTCTTTCAATGAATTCGTCAGTTTATTATGTCATTGACACTATTTTGGCATCGCTTTGCCCATCAGTCCTACCTCCTTGTCACTAATGTCTTATACAGCCATTCCCATTAAAAAAAGCTGCCCGGAAATTCCGGACAGCTTTATCGTTCTTATACCAATTTTTCGCCAAGCAACGAGCCGATCAATGCGACCGCCACATCAGCTGTGCGGTTCTTCTCATCCAGAATCGGGTTGACTTCGACAAATTCTGCCGACGTGATCAATCCTGCATCAAACAGCATTTCCATCGCCAAATGGCTTTCACGGTAGCTAATACCGCCTGGAACCGGCGTACCGACACCCGGTGTATACATCGGATCGATGCCATCGAGGTCAAGCGACAAGTGAACGCCATCTGTTTTGCGCTCTTCACGCAAATAGCGGATCGACTCTTGCATAACGTGGTCCATGCCCATTTTGTCGATTTCGTGCATGCTGAATACTTTGATGCCGTGCTCTTTAATCAATTCGCGCTCGCCCGGATCGACAGAACGTGCGCCGATGATGACGATGTTCTCTGGCTTCACTTTTGGTGAATAGCCACGGATTTTTGTCAATTTCTCATGGCCATGGCCAAAGCTTGCAGCAAGCGGCATGCCGTGGATATTACCCGATGGCGAAGTTTCGCTCGTGTTCATGTCCGCGTGCGCATCGTACCAAATAACGCCCAAATTCTCGTAATGCTCAGAAATACCGGCAAGTGTGCCAATCGCGATACTATGGTCGCCACCCAAAACTAGTGGGAAATTGCCGGCTTTCGCTACCCCTGAAACGGCTTCTCCTAATGTTTCGGTCGCTTCAGTAATAACGTCCATATTGCGCAAATTCGTGTTTTCGTCTACTTTACCATCCGCTTTGCGAATGTGAATATCGCCTTCATCATTTACCGCATGTCCGAGATTTTCGATACGGTCCACAACACCTGCGTAACGAATGGCGCTTGGCCCCATGTCGACGCCGCGGCGCATTTGTCCGTGATCCATTGGTACACCTATAATAGAAACATTTAATTTATTCATTATTTTATACCCCCTCAGTAAGATACATTCATTGTACCCTCTGAGCTCACCTTGGCTCAACTCAACATTATTCCGAATATTTATTCATTTTTTCTTCCAGGGCTTTTTTCACATCTGGCCATTCCCGGTCGATAATGGAATAGACAATGGCATCTCTCGGTTGACCTGTCGAGCGAATCCGTTCGTTGCGCAAATGCCCTTCTTTGACCGCTCCAATACGTTCGATCGATTGTTGGGAACGGATATTGTCAGCATCGGTTTTGAACTGGACGCGAATCATCTCCCGCTCTTCGAAACAATAGCCTAGCAGCGCATGTTTGACGGCCGTATTGACATGAGTGCGCTGTGCTTTTTCACTGTAAAAAGTTGCGCCGATTTCGCAGCTTCTGTTCGTATCGTCAATGGCATAAAGGCGGGTTGTGCCAACAATCTCGCCACTTTCCGGCAGCTCCACGGCAAATACCAGCACATTGGATTGGTTCATGCCAGTCGATAGCCACGCCTCCAAATCTTCAAAACGCTCTACTTTCGTCAGCATGTATTCAAAGATATCCGGTGTATAAAGCGTCCATAATGCCTCAAAATCCTCACGTTTCAGCAAACGAAGCCGAATATTGCGCTGTTCAATATACATATCCATCCCCTCCTTATAGGCAGTATACCAGCAAATCCTCCGTTTACTATCATGGCACCGCCACTTTATTTCATTGAAAATACACCGATTGAATGCGGCTCAAAAAATCCTTTTCCAGCTCACCCATGCTGCGCGCCAGGAAATACGTCGCCACAGTAGGCAATGGAAACAAGTCAAATCGAACTTCCATCAGCCGCCCTTCAATTAACTCACGGCGCACCATTGACCTCGGCAAAAACGACACACCGAGCCCTTCTTGGATAAAGCGCTTCGCGATGTGGGCTTGCGTCACCGTCATCGTCCGAATTCCCGGGAGCTGCACGCGTAGTTTCACCAACAACTCTTCCCAAAACACAGGGTGATGATGCGTAAAAATGTAGTGTTTTCGCAAAGCCTCTTCGGCCGAAACTACCGGTCCGTGCTCGTCGTCATACGCATCCCTTGGCATGATGAGTATCAAAGGATCCTCATAGACCACTTCATGGAGGATGACGCGCTTAACTGGAACTAAGGCGGATATACCCGCAGCCACTTCCCCGCTTTCCACTAAGCCCTCGATCGCTTCCGACTCCTCCACACGAATCACCAGTTCGAGATCCGGATGGGCTTTCGTAAACGAATTTAGAATATACGGCAACACCGTCTCCGCCATCAACGGCGAAATAGCGATGGTCCATTTTCGCCGGTAACCTTGGGCAAATGACTGGATGTCGTCTACGGTGGCATCGAATATTTCCACCAATTTTTCTGCCTGCTGCTTAAAATGGCGCCCTTCCTCGGTCAGCACCACACGATTTTTGATGCGATCAAATAAGCGGATTCCCAAATACGCTTCCAACTGACGGATATGTACCGTCACACTTGGCTGAGACAACATCAAACGTTCCGAAGTCTTGCGGAAATTCAAGGTTTCTGCCGCATCCGCAAAAGTCCTTAGCCATTGCATCTCCATCGTCACTCCACCTTCAATTAATTTTCTTAATTATTTTAATTATAAATCTTTAATTTTCATAATCAAGATTTCGATCTATACTTGAAAAAAAGGAGGAATTCACATGTTTCAAAAAGGCTTGAAAGGCATCGTCGCTGTTCAAACTGCCATTGCCTCTGTTGAAGGAGATAAAGGAGAACTTCGTTATCGTGGCCAATTGGTTCATGAAGCAACTGAAGGAAAAAGTTTCGAACAAACCGCCTATTTTCTATGGCATGGCCATCACGCATCCCGCGCAGAACTTGCAAGTCTGACACAGGACTTAATATCCTATCGCCAACTGCCGGACTATCTCATCGCAATCGCACAAACGCTTCCGATAGAAACCTCTTTAATGGATGGCATGCGAACACTGGTCTCAGCCTATCAGCACGCCGAATTCAAGGAACTTGAGTCCCAACAGCAAGCCAACGCTTTAACAGCCGCCCTTCCCGTTATGACTGCTTTGCTGTATCGGAAAAGCATCGGTCAGGAATTCATCGCACCTAGAAGCGATCTCAGCCACACCGCTAATTATTTATGGATGATCAAAGGCGAAATGCCAACACCCACCCAAACAGAAGCTTTGGAAACCTACCTGAACTTAACGATGGAACACGGCATGAATGCCTCCACTTTCGCCAGCCGTGTCACCATTTCCACGGAATCCGACTTGAGCGCCGCTATCGTTTCCGCACTCGGTACGATGAAAGGCCCCCTGCATGGAGGTGCCCCGTCTGGCGTCCTGGAACTACTCGACGAAATCCAAAGCCCTGAGAGGATCAAAGCCGTCATCGAACAAAAACTGGCTCAAGGCGAAAAAATCATGGGCTTCGGCCACCGCGTATACCGTACAGAAGATCCACGTGCGCTTCTGCTGCGCGAAAAATGCCACCAGCTTCAGCAAAAAGACGCGTGGCTGAACCTCGCTGTCCTGGCAGAGTCCGAAATCACTCACTTATTGAATGCGCAAAAACCGGGACGAGCCCTTTACACAAATGTAGAATTTTATGCAGCTGCGATCATGCGCTCTATTCAAATGCCACCTGTGCTCTTTACCCCAACCTTCAGCATCGCACGGATCGTCGGCTGGACCGCACACGCGATAGAACAGCAGCAAGATAACGTGATTTTCCGGCCACAATCCGAATATATTGGAAACTAAAAAAATCCCGTATCCAATTGAATGGATACGGGATTTTTACACATGGATTGCACATGGAACAATGGAGCCTAGGGGGCTCGAACCCCTGACCTCGACGCTGCCAGCGTCGCGCTCTCCCAGCTGAGCTAAGGCCCCGCGCGAAAATGCGCAAAGATAAATGAGCCATGAAGGATTCGAACCTTCGACCCTCTGATTAAAAGTCAGATGCTCTACCAACTGAGCTAATGGCTCGCAATAAAAAATGGCTGGGGTACCTGGATTCGAACCAGGGCATGACGGGATCAAAACCCGTTGCCTTACCGCTTGGCTATACCCCAAAGTAATAAAAACTGGTGGTGGGGGGCAGATTCGAACTGCCGAACCCGAAGGAGCGGATTTACAGTCCGCCGCGTTTAGCCACTTCGCTACCCCACCGCTATTCGATTAACATCCGAAATGGATACATGGTGGAGGATGACGGGATCGAACCGCCGACCCTCTGCTTGTAAGGCAGATGCTCTCCCAGCTGAGCTAATCCTCCATGAATGGTGACCCCTACGGGATTCGAACCCGTGTTACCGCCGTGAAAGGGCGGTGTCTTAACCGCTTGACCAAGGGGCCTTACAAAAATTATAAAGAAAACAGTTTCCGATGTAAAGAAACTTCAAAGAATCAAAAGCTTCCAACCGGGCTCGAACCGGTGACCTCTTCCTTACCATGGAAGCACTCTACCTACTGAGCTATGGAAGCAAGGTAAAAGGAAATCTCGGTACAAAGTAAAAAAAGATAATTGCCCAGCGACGTCCTACTCTCACAGGGGGAAACCCCCAACTACCATCGGCGCAAAAGAGCTTAACTTCCGTGTTCGGGATGGGAACGGGTGTGGCCTCTTTGCCATCATCACTGGACTTTTGAGCTTGTTCGCTCAAAACTGGATAAATCGACATTGGATTATGGAAACGCATTTCAGTTATTGGTTAAGTCCTCGATCGATTAGTATTCGTCAGCTGCACGTGTCGCCACGCTTCCACCCCGAACCTATCTACCTCATCGTCTCTGAGGGATCTTACTTGCTTGCGCAATGGGAAATCTCATCTTGAGGGGGGCTTCGTGCTTAGATGCTTTCAGCACTTATCCCGGCCACACATAGCTACCCAGCGATGCTCTTGGCAGAACAACTGGTACACCAGCGGTGTGTCCATCCCGGTCCTCTCGTACTAAGGACAGCTCCTCTCAAATTTCCTGCGCCCGCGACGGATAGGGACCGAACTGTCTCACGACGTTCTGAACCCAGCTCGCGTACCGCTTTAATGGGCGAACAGCCCAACCCTTGGGACCGACTACAGCCCCAGGATGCGATGAGCCGACATCGAGGTGCCAAACCTCCCCGTCGATGTGGACTCTTGGGGGAGATAAGCCTGTTATCCCCGGGGTAGCTTTTATCCGTTGAGCGATGGCCCTTCCATGCGGAACCACCGGATCACTAAGTCCGTCTTTCGACCCTGCTCGACCTGTCCGTCTCGCAGTCAAGCTCCCTTGTGCCTTTACACTCTGCGAATGATTTCCAACCATTCTGAGGGAACCTTTGAGCGCCTCCGTTACTCTTTAGGAGGCGACCGCCCCAGTCAAACTGCCCGCCTGACACTGTCTCCCAAGCCGCTAAGGCTTGTGGGTTAGAAGTTCAATACAACCAGGGTAGTATCCCACCGACGCCTCCCCCGAAGCTGGCGCTCCGGGTTCTCTGGCTCCTACCTATCCTGTACAAGTTGCACCAAAATTCAATATCAGGCTACAGTAAAGCTCCACGGGGTCTTTCCGTCCTGTCGCGGGTAACCTGCATCTTCACAGGTACTATAATTTCACCGAGTCTCTCGTTGAGACAGTGCCCAGATCGTTACGCCTTTCGTGCGGGTCGGAACTTACCCGACAAGGAATTTCGCTACCTTAGGACCGTTATAGTTACGGCCGCCGTTTACTGGGGCTTCGGTTCGCACCTTCGCTTGCGCTAAGCACTCCCCTTAACCTTCCAGCACCGGGCAGGCGTCAGCCCCTATACGTCACCTTACGGTTTTGCAGAGACCTGTGTTTTTGCTAAACAGTCGCCTGGGCCTATTCACTGCGGCTCTCTCGGGCTTTAACACCCTACCAGAGCACCCCTTCTCCCGAAGTTACGGGGTCATTTTGCCGAGTTCCTTAACGAGAGTTCACTCGCTCACCTTAGAATTCTCTTCTCGCCTACCTGTGTCGGTTTGCGGTACGGGCACCTCCCGCCTCGCTAGAGGCTTTTCTTGGCAGTGTGAAATCAGGGACTCTGAGGTAAACCTCTTGCCATCACTGCTTGATGTATATAGAAACGGGATTTGCCTCGTTTCTCATCTCACAACTTGGACGTGCACAACCAACGGCACGCTCACCCTATCCTTCTGCGTCCCCCCATTACTCAAACGGCGGGGAGGTGGTACAGGAATATCAACCTGTTGTCCATCGTCTACGCCTATCGGCCTCGACTTAGGTCCCGACTAACCCTGAGCGGACGAGCCTTCCTCAGGAAACCTTAGGCATTCGGTGGACGGGATTCTCACCCGTCTTTCGTTACTCATACCGGCATTCTCACTTCTAAGCGCTCCACCAGTCCTTCCGGTCTGACTTCAACGCCCTTAGAACGCTCTCCTACCACGGACATCTACGATGTCCATCCACAGCTTCGGTAATCCGTTTAGCCCCGGTACATTTTCGGCGCAGTGTCACTCGACCAGTGAGCTATTACGCACTCTTTAAATGATGGCTGCTTCTAAGCCAACATCCTGGTTGTCTAAGCAACGCCACATCCTTTTCCACTTAACGGATATTTGGGGACCTTAGCTGGTGGTCTGGGCTGTTTCCCTCTTGACTACGGATCTTATCACTCGCAGTCTGACTCCCAAGTATAAATCACTGGCATTCGGAGTTTGTCTGAATTCGGTAACCCGGGATGGGCCCCTAGTCCAAACAGTGCTCTACCTCCAGGATTCTCTTCTTGAGGCTAGCCCTAAAGCTATTTCGGAGAGAACCAGCTATCTCCAGGTTCGATTGGAATTTCTCCGCTACCCACACCTCATCCCCGCACTTTTCAACGTGCGTGGGTTCGGGCCTCCAGTAAGTGTTACCTTACCTTCACCCTGGACATGGGTAGATCACCTGGTTTCGGGTCTACAACTACATACTCATTCGCCCTATTCAGACTCGCTTTCGCTGCGGCTCCGGCTTATAGGCCTTAACCTTGCATGTAATCGTAACTCGCCGGTTCATTCTACAAAAGGCACGCTATCACCCATTAACGGGCTCTAACTACTTGTAGGCACACGGTTTCAGGATCTATTTCACTCCCCTTCCGGGGTGCTTTTCACCTTTCCCTCACGGTACTGGTTCACTATCGGTCACTAGGGAGTATTTAGCCTTGGGAGATGGTCCTCCCGGATTCCGACGGAATTTCTCGTGTTCCGCCGTACTCAGGATCCACTCTGGAGAGAACGAACTTTCAGCTACGGGGCTGTTACCCTGTCTCGCGGACCGTTCCAGGTCGCTTCGCTTAATCCGTTCCTTTGTAACTCCGTATAGAGTGTCCTACAACCCCAGAAGGCAAGCCTTCTGGTTTGGGCTGATCCCGTTTCGCTCGCCGCTACTTGGGGAATCGCATTTGCTTTCTCTTCCTTCAGGTACTTAGATGTTTCAGTTCCCTGAGTCTGCCTTCTCATGTGCTATGAATTCACACATGGATACTGCTCCATTACGAACAGTGGGTTTCCCCATTCGGAAATCCCCGGATCACAGCTCACTTACAGCTCCCCGAGGCATATCGGTGTTAGTGCCGTCCTTCTTCGGCTCCTAGTGCCAAGGCATCCACCGTGCGCCCTTATTAACTTAACCACTGATGGTCAAAAAAAATAAGTTGATCGCAATTGCGATCACGCTACTATGATGCTTGTTTCTTAATCAATGTCGATCTATCCAGTTTTCAAAGAACAAGTTTGAAAGTGCTCCGTAAGGAGTGAACCTTCAAAACTGAACGCAAAACGTCAACCCGATTCCGAAAAATCGGTTCCGATATTATCCTTAGAAAGGAGGTGATCCAGCCGCACCTTCCGATACGGCTACCTTGTTACGACTTCACCCCAATCATCTGTCCCACCTTCGGCGGCTGGCTCCCGTAAGGGTTACCCCACCGACTTCGGGTGTTACAAACTCTCGTGGTGTGACGGGCGGTGTGTACAAGGCCCGGGAACGTATTCACCGCGGCATGCTGATCCGCGATTACTAGCGATTCCGGCTTCATGCAGGCGAGTTGCAGCCTACAATCCGAACTGAGAACGGTTTTCTGGGATTGGCTCCCCCTCGCGGGTTTGCAGCCCTTTGTACCGTCCATTGTAGCACGTGTGTAGCCCAGGTCATAAGGGGCATGATGATTTGACGTCATCCCCACCTTCCTCCGGTTTGTCACCGGCAGTCACCTTAGAGTGCCCAACTGAATGCTGGCAACTAAGATCAAGGGTTGCGCTCGTTGCGGGACTTAACCCAACATCTCACGACACGAGCTGACGACAACCATGCACCACCTGTCACCGCTGTCCCCGAAGGGAAAGCCTAGTCTCCTAGGCGGTCAGCGGGATGTCAAGACCTGGTAAGGTTCTTCGCGTTGCTTCGAATTAAACCACATGCTCCACCGCTTGTGCGGGCCCCCGTCAATTCCTTTGAGTTTCAGCCTTGCGGCCGTACTCCCCAGGCGGAGTGCTTAATGCGTTAGCTGCAGCACTAAGGGGCGGAAACCCCCTAACACTTAGCACTCATCGTTTACGGCGTGGACTACCAGGGTATCTAATCCTGTTTGCTCCCCACGCTTTCGCGCCTCAGCGTCAGTTACAGACCAGAAAGTCGCCTTCGCCACTGGTGTTCCTCCACATCTCTACGCATTTCACCGCTACACGTGGAATTCCACTTTCCTCTTCTGCACTCAAGTCCCCCAGTTTCCAATGACCCTCCACGGTTGAGCCGTGGGCTTTCACATCAGACTTAAAGGACCGCCTGCGCGCGCTTTACGCCCAATAATTCCGGACAACGCTTGCCACCTACGTATTACCGCGGCTGCTGGCACGTAGTTAGCCGTGGCTTTCTGGTGAGGTACCGTCAAGGTACCAATAGTTAGTTGGTACTTGTTCTTCCCTCACAACAGAGTTTTACGATCCGAAAACCTTCTTCACTCACGCGGCGTTGCTCCGTCAGACTTTCGTCCATTGCGGAAGATTCCCTACTGCTGCCTCCCGTAGGAGTCTGGGCCGTGTCTCAGTCCCAGTGTGGCCGATCACCCTCTCAGGTCGGCTACGCATCGTCGCCTTGGTAGGCCATTACCCCACCAACTAGCTAATGCGCCGCGGGCCCATCCTGCAGTGACAGCCGAAACCGTCTTTCCGTACAGCCTCATGAGAGGCCGCAAACTATTCGGTATTAGCACCGGTTTCCCGGAGTTATCCCGATCTGCAGGGCAGGTTGCCCACGTGTTACTCACCCGTCCGCCGCTAAACCAAAGGAGCAAGCTCCAATGGTTCCGCTCGACTTGCATGTATTAGGCACGCCGCCAGCGTTCGTCCTGAGCCAGGATCAAACTCTCCATTATAGAGTAGTTGATTGCTCAATACTGCTGGCGTATCGCCGTCTCGAAAGACGCGCGATTCGCTTGATCTGCCGAAGCTGATCAGTAAGTTGTGTCACGATCGCTCGCGACTGTATTATTGACGTTTTGCTGTTCAGTTTTCAAGGTTCATGTTTGCTGCCGTTCCTGACGACTTTTATTATATTAAAGCATGTTTAAATATATGTCAACGGATTTAAGAAACTTTTTTCAAAAGAACTTTTCAGCTCGCTGAAATCCGTGAGAAAGGCTTGCTAAACCCCGTAGGCAAAGCGTTTCTCGACACTCTGGAAAAACCTAGCGGAAACAAAAAAATCCGCTCCCTGCCCTAAAGGCAGAAAGCGGAACTTTTCTGAAAAATCATTTCTTGTTCTCAGCTGCCTGCGCTTTTCTGGCAGCACGGCGCGCTTCGAGTTTCACACGGTCTTCTTCAGACTTCTCATTGTACTTCGGCAAGGCGAGAAGTTGATAGGCATTTACCGCAAGCAATGGGAACAGCAGCAAGGTCACCCAGCTGTCTACATTGCCCGCTCTTACCATTAAGGCTGGCAGCCATTCCAAGGTTGTGACGACAATCATAAAGAACAGCGCTGAAATAAATGCTGACTTCGCTGTCCATTTTGCTTTGAAGTAAGCCGTTGTGAGCGACACCGCTAGCAAAATGAACAATAACACGCCGTATAAGAATCCTTGGCCGCCTGTTTCGACATTCGGAAGAAAGCGGAAGACAATCAAGTCGAAGATCACGATGGCGATGATCAATAGCTGGACCCAATTCCACAGCCGCAGCGAGCGGAACATATTATGGCCGAACTGATGGATGGTCAGGTAAGCAAAGAAGCCCATCTGCGCAATCAAGCTCATCGTCAATCCGACGACGATCATCCACACAAAGCCTGCGATGAATTCTCCCCACTGCCCATTTTGCGCAGCTTCTGAGAAGACATCGTTCCAGCGGATGAAAATTCCGAGGAGTCCGGTAATCCCCCCACCTATTAATAATGCAGTTAATGCAAATTTAACCCAATTTCGTATAGTCACGTATATTGCCTCCGTTAGTTTAAAGTTCCTCTCGATTGTATCAACAAACCTCTCAACCTGCAGGAGGAGTTGTGAACAAACCTTGAAAGTCTTTTGTGGTCAAATGAAAATCCGGAAACCGAAAGCCGGTTTCCGGATCACACTCTTACTGTTTGTTTTCTTTATTCGCGAATTGCTGGAGGACTTGTTGGGCAATCTCCCCATAAATCTTTCCGGTTGGGTGATCTTCTGCGTAGACAGATGGAGCGAAATCATTTTCATCCCAGTCTGGCTGTCCAAGCGGAATCTGTCCGAGCAATGGCGATTGCAATTCTTCAGCGAGTTTTGCCCCGCCGCCTTTGCCGAAGATGTATTCTTTTTTGCCGGATCCTTGGCTTTCAAACCAAGACATGTTCTCGACAACACCCAAGACTTCGTGATTGGTTTGGAGAGCCATCGCTCCTGCGCGGGCTGCGACGAATGCCGCTGTTGGATGCGGTGTGGTGACGACGATCTCTTTGGACGCCGGCAGCATTTGGTGGATGTCGAGTGCTACGTCCCCTGTGCCTGGTGGCAAGTCCAATAGAAGATAGTCCAAGTCTCCCCACTCTACGTCGCGGAAGAATTGGTCCAAAACTTTCCCGAGCATCGGGCCACGCCATACGACGGGCATATTGTCTTCAACAAAGAAGCCCATGGAAATAACTTTGACGCCGAAACGCTCGACCGGGATGATCGTATCGCCGCGGACAACCGGTGCTTTGTCGATACCCATCATGTCCGGCACACTAAAGCCGTAGATGTCTGCATCAACGAGGCCGACTTTTTTCCCTGCACGCGCAAGTGCAATCGCCAAGTTGACAGAGACGGTCGATTTGCCGACGCCGCCTTTGCCGCTGGCGATGGAAATGAATTCGACTTTGTTCAATGGAGACAAGAGATCTTGTGCTTCCGACTCATTAGCGGTTCCGCGGAACTGTGCCAATGCTTCCGGCGGCAATTCTTCAAAACGAATGCCGACAGAATCAGCGCCGACTCCCTTGATGGCGTCGACCACTTTCATTTGAAGCTGCATTTGCTCCGGCGTGTTCGTTTTGGCGATGGCCAATTTGACGCTGACGTATTTTTTCTCTTCTTTAATTTTCACTGAGATGATGCCGTTGGTTTCCGACAGGGTTCTATGTAAAAACGGATCTTCTAAAGCTCCGACCGCTTCTCGCACTTGTGTTTCACTTAACATTTCACTACACTCCTTATCGCTTTTGCTACAGCCCAGTATAACATAGTGAAAGCGTTTTTAAATCCATTCCGGCTTTTCGCCTTGTCGCACTTACTCCGTCGGCCCCAAGTCCAGCATATCCTGGCTATCGAACTCGAAATCCGGCCCGTATGCGACTTCCCAGTGGTAGCCGTCAGGGTCTTGAAAATAACCGGAGTATCCTCCCCAAAAGACATCGACAGGTTCTTTAACGATTTTCGCTCCCGCTTTTTTGGCTAATTGCATGACTTGGTCTACTTCATCTCGTGATTTTGCGTTATACGCCAAAGTAATGCCTGAAAATCCGTTTTTTACCGGCGGGT
Organism: Planococcus maritimus; assembly: GCF_001687625.2. Lineage (NCBI taxonomy): Bacteria > Bacillati > Bacillota > Bacilli > Caryophanales > Caryophanaceae > Planococcus > Planococcus maritimus. The sequence goes on along the minus strand of NZ_CP016538.2, from coordinate 159,590 downwards.
TTTCGGCATCGATGTCTTTCGCTAATTCTTCTAAAGGGTATAACTCCAATTTGGTGCCGGAGTTATTGAAGAAAACAATACCTGGATTATCGCTCGTTTCATCGGTTTGAAATCCCAGTTCATCTCGGTAGAACTTCACGGATCTTTCCATGTCCTGTACGCCGAGGCAAATTAAATTAATGCGGTTCATGTCACCCACTCCTTTTCGGTTTGCTATAAGCTTTCGCCACTACATAAAAAAGTACCTTCCGGAAAACCGGAAAGTACTGTTCAACAACCAAAAGACTGCTTAGGAAACAGGTTTTATCCAAATCCTAGCTTTCTATGGGAGGTTCATTACTTATTCGACGGGGATGTAGAGGTCGGTCTTACTTGTTCCTTTGAACCCTTTAGGCGGCTCGGTCACATACAACTCGAACGGCACTGCATCCCTAAGCGTATAGCCGCCTTGTTTGAGGAATTCGTCTGAATAGGCATATTGCCATGCCTGTTCGTATTCACCCAGGCTTAGCTCATAGTGCAAGATGGCATACTTCCCTGCCATTTTCATTGAACTAATCTTGCCTTCTTCTATTAAGGTGGCATTTGGCGGCACGGTCATGGCGATGCTCGTGCGCAACTTGGCAGCGTCCGTGATAAATGGGTTGTCGTGATAGATCGTCATGACTTTTGTGAAGTCCTCTTTTATCAATGCGTATTTCTCGGCGTAGCGAAGAAGTTCATTGAACATCTTGCGGCTGTTTTTTCTAAACTCAACATAGGAGCCTCTAAAGCGAACGTAGATGACTTCCGTTTCATACTGTTCCACGGTAATTACGGGATTTTCCATACGATCATCTCCTTTGACCTTAGTGTAGCGAAAAACGCTTAAAACGGCTTGTCGTTTCTTGCTGTTCTGAATGCTGCCGGGGACATTCCCATTTGCTTCTTAAATGCTTTGCTATACGTGCTGGCATCGTTATAGCCATAGCGGAAGGCAATTTCAGTGATCGTCAAGTCGGCCCTGGCAATCAGAAGCATGCCAGACCGCTCCATTTTGTTTCTGGTGATAAACTGTTTGACGGTTTCCTCGTTATGCTTGCTGAACAGGCGATGGAAGTGGTATTTGGATAAATTGGCATTGCGCGCCAAATCGTCCAGTGAAATTCTCTCGCTAAGATTTCTCTCGATATAGTCTTCGGATTTGTTTATCAGCCGGATATAGTCATCCATTGTGCACACCCGCCTATTTTTCTTATCATTATAACGCAAGGGCCTACCGTTCAGTTTCTCAGTAAAAAACGGCAATAAAAAAGCACCTTCCGGAAAACCGGAAAGTGCTTTTGAAAGTGAAAATTAACGTTTTGAGAACTGAGGTGCGCGACGTGCCGCTTTAAGACCGTATTTTTTACGTTCTTTCATACGTGGGTCACGTGTTAGGAATCCTGCAGATTTAAGTGCTCCGCGGAATTCTGGATCTACTGTAAGTAGAGCGCGTGCAATTCCGTGACGGATTGCGCCGGCTTGTCCAGTGAACCCGCCGCCTTTTACGTTAACCAATACATCGTAGCTACCAAGAGTTTCAGTAGTTACTAGTGGTTGTTTGATGATTTGCTCAAGCGTTTCGTATGGAACGTAGTCAGATACGTCACGGTTGTTGATTGTGATCGTACCATCTCCTGGTACCAAACGTACGCGAGCTGTTGAGTTTTTACGGCGACCTGTACCGATATATTGAACTTGTGCCAAAGGTGTATCCTCCTCTTATTTACTGATTATTATCCGCGAAGCGTGTAAGCTTCAGGCTGTTGTGCTTGGTGGTTGTGCTCTGGTCCAGCGTATACATGCAATTTCTTGAATGTTTGGCGGCCCAAAGAGTTCTTTGGAAGCATGCCTTTGATTGCTAGTTCAAGCATTTTTGTTGGGTATTTCGTGCGCATTTCAAGTGCTGTGCGCTGCTTAAGTCCGCCTGTGTATTGCGTGTGGCGGTAGTAGATTTTGTCGGTAAGTTTTTTACCAGTCAAGTGGATTTTGTCAGCATTGATGATGATGACGTGATCGCCAGTGTCGACGTTCGGTGTGAATGTTGGTTTGTATTTCCCGCGCAAGATTGAAGCGACTTCAGAAGCCAAACGTCCAAGAGTTTGCCCTTCTGCATCGACAACCAACCATTTACGCTCGACTTCGTGACCTTTAGCCATGAATGTTGTACGCATGTATATTGTCCTCCTAATGAATCGTCTCATTTTTTTTAGAATTCAGTTCCAAGTGTTCCATGTTGGTTCCGTTGTTCCGTGTTTTCCTTATCCCTTAACACAAATAACCTTCCGGGGCATATCGTGGGGGTAATGAAAATACCATACATCATCATATAACGGATTTCATTTTAAGTCAAGGATATTTAGAAAAACACCAGGAAAAGTTGCTTCACCTTCAGTAATGCACTTTTTCCAAGTACAAGCCGTGTGCTGCGGCGGTTTTGCCTGCAGCGTCGCGGTCACAAGCAGCGATGATGGCGGCCAGTTCTTCGGGCTCTCTTCTATTCAATCCCACTTCCAATAAAGTGCCGGCAATGATGCGTACCATATTATAGAGAAAACCGGATCCTTCGATGACCATATGCAATTCCTCGCCATGTTCTTCAAAATCGATTCGCCAGATCGTTCTCACTTTGTCGACCACATTGGTATTTGCGGCGCAAAAACTGGAAAAATCATGCGTGCCGATAAAAGCTACTGCCGCTTTTTCCATACGCGATACATCGATTTCCTGTGGCACGTGGACAAGATGGTTGCGGCTGAACGGATTGATGAGCTTGCTGCGATTCCATTTATAACGGTAAATCTTGCCTTTAGCATGGTAACGGGCATGAAATTCCGCATCTGCTTGCTCGACATCATAGACTTGGATGTCTTGTGGCAAGCGGACATTGAGTGCACGCACCCAGGAGTCTTTCGGCATGGTAAACGGCGTATCGAAATGGATCACTTGCCCCGTGGCATGCACCCCAGAATCCGTCCGGCCACTCGCTACCACTTCGACCGGCTCACCTTTATGCAATTCTTTTAACGCGCGCAAGAGCTCCAATTGAACGGTGCGGGTTTTCAATTGGATCTGGTATCCCGCAAATCCGCTGCCGTCATACGCTATTGTCGCTTTCATTCGTTTCATGAGGTCTCTCCTTTTGCTGCAACTTTCATCATTCGCGCCTCAACAACTCATCGCATTTTAGTTAACTTCGGAAATACCAAAGCAATCCGGCAAATCCGACGAGCAGCAACAGGCTCAGTGTGTCTATCAAACGCCAGTTCAGCTGACGGTAGCGTGTGCGTCCTTCTCCCCCGCGGTAGCCTCTTACTTCCATAGCGGTCGCTAAATCTTCCGCCCGTTTGAAAGCACTGACAAACAACGGGATTAATAGTGGCACGACCGCTTTGATGCGTTCTTTAATGGGACCAGAACCGATATCCGAGCCGCGTGCCATTTGCGCTTTAAGAATTTTTCCGGTTTCGTCCATCAAAGTTGGAATGAAGCGAAGTGAAATAGACATCATTAACGCCAATTCGTGCACCGGCAATTTGACGCGCTTAAATGGCCCAAGCAACACTTCAATGCCATCTGTAATCGAAATCGGCGAAGTCGTCAAGGTCAGGATGCTCGTCATAAACACCAACACCAGGAAACGGATCGAGATGAAAATCCCTTGCCGCAGCCCTTCCTCGTAAATATCCACAAACCCAATACTAACGAGCAGATTGCCGCCTTGGGTAAAGAATAAATGCAGGAAAAACGTAAAGGCCATTAAAATGAATACGGGTTTCAAGCCGTTAATCAAGAAATACAGGCGTATTTTCGATAAAAACACCGAAAGCAAAGTAAATCCAAGCAAAACCGCGTACGTAATAGCATTATTCGCGATAAAAACGATTGCGATAAATAAAAACACAAATAGGATTTTGGCTCTTGGGTCCAAGCGGTGAACAAGCGAATCGCCCGGGATAAAACGGCCGAAAATCATTTTCTCCATCATTTCAACCCACGCCCTTCCTGGAGTGCCTGAGAAATGGCGTATGCCAATGCCTCTTCGGTCAAGGCCAGCTCATGGAGTATTATGCCGGTTTTTTCTTCAAACTCCCGCTGCATGCGTACGGTGCGCGGTGGTTCCAAACGGTAATCGCCGAGCTGCTCTTCATTAGCGAAAACCTCGCGCACACCGCCTGTCGCAACACATTTACCGCCGTGCATGATCGCGACGGTGTCTGCATAGCGCGCAGCGTCTTCCATGCTGTGGGTGACGAGCACAGTCGTCAATCCCTTGTCTTTGTGCAGACGGTAAAACAAATCCATGATTTCCCGTCGCCCGCGTGGGTCAAGTCCTGCCGTCGGTTCATCCAGCACTAGGACGTCCGGCTCCATCGCCAACACGCCTGCAATGGCGACACGCCGCATTTGCCCCCCGGATAAATCAAACGGCGATTTCTCCAGCACGTCTTCCGGAAGCCCCAGCTGTTCGACCAATGCAATTGCCCGCCGGCGCGCTTCCTCTTCCGGCACACCGAAATTAAGCGGGCCGAACATGATGTCTTTCAACACCGTTTCGTCGAATAGCTGCTGTTCCGGGAACTGAAAAACGATGCCGACTTTTTTCCGCACGTCCCGCAAGTTCTTCGCTTTCGTGCCCGCTTCGATTTTCCGGTCGCCAATCAGCACAGTGCCTTCTGTCGGCTGCAATAACGCATTTAAATGCTGCAGCACAGTCGATTTCCCCGAACCGGTGTGTCCAATAATCGCTGTATAAGAACCCGTCGGAATGCGCAGCGTGACATCCGTCAGCGCCCGTTTTTCAAAAGGCGTATTGGCCGCATAACTATATCCTACTTGCTTGAGTAATATGTCCATAATTCCTCCACCAGCTCATGTTCTGTCATTGATTCGCCGGTCACCGGCACCCCGGCTTGCTGCAATAAACCGGCCATGCGCATCGCAAACGGTAAATCGAGTCCCATTTCCGTCAACTCATCGCCTGCGGAAAACACGCTATCGGGCGTACCTTCCATTTGCTTCTGCCCTTTATTCATCACCAGGATCCGGTCAGCGAGCGCTGCTTCTTCTAGATCGTGGGTGATTGATAGGACCGTTAAGCCTGTCGCTTCCCGCAATTCACGGATCGTCTCGATCACTTCCCGGCGGCCTTGAGGGTCGAGCATCGACGTCGCTTCATCCAAGATTAACAAGCGCGGCCGTAAAGCCAGTGCCCCAGCAATCGCCACGCGCTGCTTTTGCCCGCCGGATAAGTGGTGCGGTTCGTGGTCAAGATACTCTTCCATCTTGACTTGCTGCAAAGATTCACGGACACGAACGACCATTTCATCATGGGGAATGCCATTATTCTCTAAAGCGAACGCCACATCATCTTGTACGGTTGCTCCGACAAATTGATTGTCCGGATTCTGGAACACCATCCCCATTTGCGAGCGAATGTCCCATAAGCTTTCTTCAGACATGTCGAGCCCCATCGCCTGGACGGTGCCTTGCTGGGGGAACAATAGGCCGTTCATCAGTTTGGCGATGGTCGATTTGCCGGAGCCGTTATGGCCGACCAGCGCGACCCATTCTCCTTCTTTTATGGAGAATGACAGATTCGAGACAGCCGGTTTGACCGATTCGTCTTCTGGCATATAGGTGAATGTCACTTGGTCGAATGACAAAATACTTCCGTTCATATGTCGATGCCTCCTCTAAACTCTCTCTACTCTACTCGGTGTATCCACGTGCTGTAAAACGGGAACTCTCTAGCCACGCTTAATTTGCACTGTTCATTTCCCAATCCTGGGAACATCAACACTGAAAATTAATACATCATGAAATAAAAAAAGCGCGCACCTCATTCAGAGTATGCGCTTTTCTGTCTCTATGGCTCCTGCGGGTGCTTAAGCCGCCGGTTGAATGAGGTGCGTAGAGCTAGACGAGACGCCGCCCGAAGGCTCGCTCATCATAACACTCAGCTTTTCATATTGTCGTATAAATCATGATGCTAAAAGAAGAGGGCTATGCACCCTCTTCAACTGTTTAAACCAATTCAATAATTACGATTGGTGCGCCATCTCCGCGACGAGGCCCCATTTTCATGATGCGCGTATAGCCGCCTTGACGGTCAGCGTAACGTGGTGCTACATCATCAAACAATTTTTGCAAAGCAAAGATTGTGTTTTCGTTGCCTTCTTCGTCAGTCGAAGTCACGAGTTCACGGCGAATGTATGCTGCAGCTTTACGGCGAGCGTGGATATCTCCGCGCTTACCAAGCGTGATCATTTTTTCTACAGTTGAACGGACTTCTTTAGCACGGGCTTCAGTTGTCTGAATGCGTTCGTGAACGATTAGGTCAGTCGTAAGGTCACGCAAAAGCGCTTTACGTTGAGAACTTGTACGTTGAAGTTTTCTCATTGAAGTTTCCCTCCTTTGTTGAATAGTTCAGAAAGAATCGGGCAATCAGTCTTCTTTACGAAGGCCAAGACCTAGATCTTCCAACTTCACTTTCACTTCTTCGAGTGATTTGCGTCCGAGGTTGCGAACTTTCATCATGTCGTCTTCCGACTTGTTGGCCAATTCGTGGACAGTGTTAATGCCAGCACGTTTTAGGCAGTTATAAGAACGAACCGAAAGATCAAGCTCTTCGATAGTCATCTCAAGCACTTTTTCTTTTTGGTCTTCTTCTTTTTCAACCATGATTTCAGCTGTTTGAGCCTCATCCGTCAATCCGACGAAGATGTTCAGATGTTCAGTGAAAATTTTCGCGCCAAGCGCAATTGCCTCTTTGGGACCGATGCTTCCATCTGTCCAGACATCGAGGGTTAATTTATCGAAATGAGCGAGTTGGCCCACACGGGTATTTTCCACTTGGAAATTGACGCGTGAAACTGGCGTGTAAATAGAGTCAATCGGGATAACGCCGATCGGAAGATCTTCACGTTTGTTCTGATCTGCACGGGCATATCCACGGCCGCGGTTAGCATACATGCGCATGCGCAAGTGGCCGTCTTTCGCGATTGTAGCAATATATAGATCCGGATTCAGAATTTCCACGTCACTATCGTGAGTGATATCTGCAGCCGTAACCGTTCCATCACCTTTTACATCAATTTCAATGACTTTTTCTTCGTCAGAGTAAATTTTCAAAGCGAGCTTCTTGATGTTCAAAATGATAGAGGCTACATCTTCTTCTACACCTTCGACAGTGGAGAATTCATGCAAAACGCCATCAATTTGGATCGAAGTAACAGCTGCGCCAGGTAAAGATGAAAGTAGGATTCGACGTAAGGAGTTACCTAAAGTGGTACCATATCCACGCTCAAGAGGTTCAACAACAAACTTGCCATATTTGGCATTGCTGTCGATCTCAACCGTTTCAATTTTTGGTTTTTCTATTTCGAGCATTCAGTTTACCCTCCTTCAAAACGTCGGTATTTTCGTTGCATAAGAATTCGATAGTCACAGACTTTCGCTACGATTCAGAACACATTGAGTAAGTCGTGATGTTCAAAAATCCTATTCAGACCAACGATTATACGCGACGGCGTTTTGGCGGGCGGCAGCCGTTGTGAGGAACTGGAGTTACGTCTCTAATTGCAGTAACTTCCAATCCAGCAGCTTGAAGCGCACGGATAGCAGCTTCGCGACCTGAACCAGGACCTTTAACAGTTACTTCCAAAGTTTTCAAACCATGTTCCATGGAAGTTTTAGCAGCAGTTTCAGCAGCCATTTGGGCAGCGAATGGAGTGGATTTACGTGAACCACGGAATCCTAGAGCACCAGCCGAAGACCATGATACTGCGTTACCTTGCATATCAGTGATCGTAACAATTGTGTTATTGAATGTTGAGCGGATGTGAGCAATACCGGATTCGATATTCTTTTTCACACGACGCTTACGAGTTTGTTGTTTACGTGCCATGTTAAGAAACAACCTCCTTTACTGATTATTTTTTCTTGTTAGCTACAGTTTTACGAGGACCTTTACGCGTACGCGCGTTGTTCTTCGTATTTTGACCACGAACCGGAAGACCGCGACGGTGGCGGATACCACGGAAGCTAGCGATTTCCATCAAACGTTTGATGTTCATGGAAACTTCACGGCGAAGGTCACCTTCGATTTTGTACTGATCCAATTGTTCACGGATATTGTTCAACTCGTCTTCTGTAAGATCGCGAACGCGAGTCTCTTCAGAAACACCAGCACCAGAAAGAACTTTCTGAGCAGTCGTTTTCCCAACACCGTAGATATAAGTCAATGAAATTACAACGCGTTTGTCGCGCGGAATGTCAACACCAGAAATACGTGCCATGTGTGCGATGCACCTCCTTCTTTATTAACCTTGTCTTTGTTTGTGTTTCGGATTTTCACAGATTACCATTACTTTACCGTTTCTGCGAATAACTTTACATTTTTCGCAGATCGGCTTAACAGATGGTCTCACTTTCATCTAACCCAACCTCCTTAGTAGTCCGGAGTGCAAAAGATTATTTAAAACGGTATGTGATGCGACCGCGTGTTAAATCATAAGGAGAAAGTTCTACTGTTACTTTATCTCCTGGCAGAATGCGGATGAAATGCATGCGAATCTTGCCTGATACGTGCGCAAGAATCGTATGGCCGTTTTCAAGCTCCACTTTAAACATCGCGTTAGGCAAAGTCTCAACGACTGTTCCTTCGATTTCAATTACATCGTCTTTCGCCATCGACCCAGTCTCCCTTCTGTATACAAATTAGGTTCTCATCTTCAAACAGTATTTGCTTTGAATAATTCTTATCCATTCACAAGGAATGCATGAGTGACATTTGAAGACCTTCTCCGGGTTCCTCGCTCCACTTATGACAGCGAAGTTCGGGGGATCCGGTTGAATCAGTCTGACCCACGTATCCTCGACTGCCCGGACTGCCTTGGATGAGTTCCAAACCCGTTACACAGATGCTTCCACGAAACCCATTATACTACCTCCGGTGCGGAATTGCACGGAGCAACGAGCCTCACCGGTTTCATATAATCAGGCCTTGTTTGCTTTTGCAGCTCACGAAAATTCATATCTCCGGTGCTCCTTAAAGCCACATGGAGGCAACTAACTGCGCCCGGCGCCGGGGACTTAGCCTCGGTCGCCCTTTAGAAGAGCATCAATGTCAGCAAATACTTTATCAATGTCCTGCTGTCCATCTATATTGGTCAGCACGTTCTTGTCTTCATAGAAGTCGAGAAGCGGCTGAGTTTGTTGCATGTTAACTTCTAAACGCTTCGTGACGGTTTCAGGTTTGTCGTCTTCGCGTTGGTAGAGCTCTCCGCCATCTTTATCGCACACACCAGCTGTAGCTGGAGGATTGAAGACAGTATGGTAAGCAGTTCCACAAACTTTGCAAATCCAACGGCCTGTTAAACGTGCAATCAATTCGTCTTGTTCAACTTGGATGTTTACGACATGCTCGATTCGTTTGCCAAGATCAGCCAGAAGAGATTCCAGCGCCCCAGCCTGAGGGACTGTGCGTGGAAAGCCATCCAGTAGGAAGCCTTTCTCACAATCCGCTTGGCTGAGTCGCTCTCGGACGATACCGATTGTTACTTCATCAGGCACCAAGGCACCTTGATCCATGAACGACTTTGCTTCCAAGCCCAGTTCCGTGCCGCCTTTAATAGCTGCGCGGAACATGTCGCCTGTCGAAATATGAGGGATGTCGTACTTCTTGACTATTTCGTCTGCTTGCGTGCCTTTTCCGGCACCTGGTAGACCCATCAACACAATGTTCATACGTTTTGCCCCCTCAGACAAGTGGATAAGGAACGTTTTCACGTTCCTCCCCATTGATTATTTCATAAAGCCTTTGTAATGACGTTTCACAAGTTGTGATTCCAATTGCTTCATCGTCTCCAGGGCTACCCCGACGACAATCAGCAAGCTCGTACCGCCAATCTGTGCAGATTGAGGCAAGTTTGCGATATTAATGAAGAAAATCGGCATGACCGCGATAACGGAAAGGAAGATAGCTCCCACAAACGTTAAGCGGTAAAGCACACTTGTTAAATAATCTTGCGTATTTTTACCCGGACGGATTCCCGGAATGTATGCACCTTGCTTTTTCAAGTTGTCCGCTACGTTTTCAGGATTAACCTGAATGAAAGCATAGAAATACGTGAATGCAATGATCAAGGCGACATAAATAATCATGCCGACCGGACGCGTGTAATCAAACGTATTCTGAATTGCCTCCGTAAACGCGTTGGCACCAAAGAAAGAAGCGATAGTTTGCGGCGTGATGATGAACGCCACTGCAAAGATTACCGGGATAACTCCGGCCGCGTTTACTTTCAAAGGTAAATGCGTTTGTTGCCCAGTCGAGCTCTGGCCACGGCCAGCGACACGTTTGGCATATTGGATCGGAATTTTACGCAACGCTTGTTGAACGTAGATGACCAATACAGTAATCGCAACAACTGCGAGTGCGAGCAATGCCATAATGGCAATATTGATTGGTAGCTGATCGCCAGCTCCTTGAATCTGCTGCGCATAAAGTTGGTTAATTGCTCCTGGTACTGCAGCGACAATCCCTGCGAAGATGATAATCGAAATACCGTTCCCCACGCCTTTTGCCGTGATCTGCTCACCAAGCCACAATAGAAATGCTGTTCCTGCTGTCAGTACGATGGCGATTACGACATACGTTGCAATCGAGTCATCTTGGATCAATGTACCTCCGTACATTTGGTTGAACCCATAAGACATGCCGATCGCCTGAATAAAGGCAAGAACGATTGTAAAGTAACGAGTGAATTGAGCAAGTTTCCGTCTTCCGACTTCGCCTTGTTTCGCCCACTCAGCAAATTTCGGCACAACATCCATTTGCAGGAGCTGCACGATGATCGATGCTGTGATATAAGGCATGATTCCCATTGCCAAAATCGAGAAATTGGCCAGGGCGCCTCCACCGAAAGTATTCAAGAAACCGATCAGACCCATCTGATCTGTAGCTTGGAGTACTGACGCATCAACGTTCGGCACCGGAACGAATGTCCCGATACGGAAGATGATGAGCATTGCTAAAGTAAAGAAAATTTTATTTCGAATATCAGATACGCGCATAAGATTAGAGATTGTCTGAAACATTAAAGCACCTCGGTTTGACCGCCGGCAGCTTCAATAGCTTCTTTAGCTGATGCAGAGAATTTGTGGGCTTGTACAGACAATTTCTTGTCCAAGCTTCCGTTACCAAGAATCTTGATACCAGAACGCTCTTTGCTCACAACACCTGTTTCGATTAACAATGCAGGTGTAATTTCTGTGCCTTCTTCAAAACGGTTCAACACGTCAAGGTTTACAACAGTGTAGTCTTTACGGTTGATGTTCGTGAATCCACGCTTCGGCAAACGACGGAACAATGGGTTTTGACCACCCTCGAATCCTGGACGGACACCGCCGCCTGAACGGGCTTTTTGACCTTTGTGACCTTTACCGGCTGTTTTACCAGTACCTGAACCGATTCCGCGTCCGATACGCTTGCGTGAGCTGCGTGAACCTTCTGCTGGTTTTAATTCGTGAAGTTTCATGTGGTTGGCACCTCCTTCTATAGAAATCAGGGATTAAACTTCTTTAATAGTAACTAAGTGAGCGACTTTATCAAGCATTCCGCGAACTGCCGCGTTGTCTTGGTGCTCAACTGTTTGATGCATTTTGCGCAGGCCTAGTGACTGGACTGTTTTACGTTGTGTCGGTTTAGCACCGATCACTGACTTAGTGAGGGTAATTTCTAGTTTAGTAGCCATGTAATTTCCCTCCCTTATTGGAATAACTCTTCTGTAGTTTTGCCGCGAAGTTTTGCAACTTCATCAGCGCTCTTCAGTTGAGTCAAACCGTTGATAGTAGCACGGACCATGTTGATTGGTGTGTTAGAACCAAGAGATTTAGACAAGATGTCTTGTACTCCTGCAAGCTCTAGTACCGCACGAACAGGACCACCAGCGATAACACCAGTACCTGGTGAAGCAGGTTTGATAAGAATCGAGCCGGCACCGAAGCGCCCAGTTACTAGATGTGGAGTAGTACCTTTAACCATAGGTACTTCGATTAAGTTCTTCTTCGCATCTTCAATAGCTTTACGGATTGCTTCTGGAACTTCTTGTGCTTTCCCAGTACCAAAACCGACTTTACCATTTTTGTCGCCTACAACAACCAATGCGGAGAAACGGAAACGACGTCCACCTTTTACAACTTTCGCTACGCGGTTAATCGTAACTACGCGTTCTTCAAGTTCGAGTTTGTTTGGATCAATACGACGCATTATATGGGTCCCTCCTTCTTTTAGAATTCTAAGCCGTTTTCACGAGCAGATTCAGCCAAAGCTTTCACACGGCCGTGATATAGATAACCACCGCGGTCAAAAACAACTGATTTCAAGCCGTTTTCTACTGCGCGTTTTGCAATCGTTTCGCCGACTTGTGCAGCCGCTTCGACGTTGCCTTTTGTTTCAAGAGAAAAATCTTTATCTGCAGATGATGCGCTAGCAAGCGTTACGCCGTTTACATCGTCGATCAATTGAGCGTAGATGTATTTGTTTGAACGGAAAACGTTCAAACGTGGACGTTCAGCTGTTCCCGTGATTTTAGAACGTACGCGAGCGTGACGTTTTTTACGGGATGCATTTTTATCGAGTTTCGTAATCACTGAGGTCACTCCTTTCAGCCTGCCTAAGCAGCATTATTTACCTGTTTTACCTTCTTTGCGGCGAACTTTTTCGTCTTCATAACGGATCCCTTTGCCTTTATACGGCTCTGGTGGGCGCGTAGCGCGGATGTTTGAAGCAAGTGCTCCGACCATCTCTTTATTGATCCCTTTGATAACGACTTTCGTGTTGCCTTGTACTTCGATTTCGATTCCTTCTTCCGGAGTGAATTCCACCGGATGAGAGTATCCAACGTTCAAGACCAATTTCTTGCCTTGTAGCTGGGCACGGTAACCTACACCGACTAGTTCAAGTGAGCGGGAGAAGCCTTCAGATACTCCAGTAACCATGTTCGCGAGCAATGCACGAGTTGTACCGTGGATTGTGCGGTGATCTTTGGAATCTGATGGGCGTGACAATGTCAAAACATTGTCTTCCTGCGTGATCGTGATATCTGAGTTAAACGAGCGAGCAAGCTCGCCTTTAGGCCCTTTTACAGTTACGTTATTATCGTTGTCGATAGTAACGGTAACGCTAGCAGGAACCTCGATTGGTTTTTTACCTACACGTGACATTCTGTTGCACCTCCATTCGTTTGTTGCTTCTTACCAAACGTAAGCTATGATTTCGCCGCCGATTTTTTTCGCGCGGGCTTCTTTATCAGTTACCAAACCTTGTGATGTCGATACTAGAGCGATCCCAAGACCGTTTAGTACGCGTGGCACCTCGTCAGTTTTAGCGTAAACACGTAGTCCTGGTTTTGAAATGCGTTTCAAGCCAGTGATGACGCGCTCGTTGTTGGCACCGTATTTAAGGAAAATGCGGATCATGCCTTGTTTATCATCTTCAACATATTCTACGTCACGAACGAAACCTTCGCGCTTTAGGATTTCAGCGATGTCTTTTTTCACGTTGGAAGCCGGAAGCTCCAATTTCTCGTGACGAACCATGTTTGCATTACGAATGCGTGTCAGCATATCTGCAATCGGATCTGTCATTGTCATTACATTTACCTCCTTCCCAATTTAGGGGATTACCAGCTGGCTTTTTTGACGCCAGGAATTTGTCCCACATATGCAAGTTCACGGAAACAAATACGGCAAAGTTTGAATTTGCGCAGTACTGAATGCGGACGTCCGCATCGTTCACAGCGTGTGTACTCTTGTACTTTATACTTTGGCGTGCGTTTTTGTTTAGCAATCATTGATTTTTTAGCCACGTTTACGCCTCCCTCATCTTTACTTTTGGAACGGCATACCGAATTGTGTCAATAACTCACGAGCTTCTTCATCAGAGTTCGCAGTTGTCACAATTACGATATCCATACCGCGTACTTTAGAAACTTTATCATAATCGATTTCAGGGAAGATCAATTGTTCTTTCACACCAAGTGTGTAGTTACCGCGTCCGTCGAAAGATTTTTTCGATACGCCACGGAAGTCACGAACACGTGGAAGTGAGATAGCAATCAATTTATCCAGGAAGTCATACATACGCTCACCGCGTAGTGTAACTTTACATCCGATTGGCATACCTTCACGAAGACGGAAGCCAGCGATAGATTTCTTAGCTTTTGTGATGACCGGCTTTTGACCAGTGATCGTCTGCAATTCTTCAACAGCAGAATCAAGTGATTTTGTGTTTTGTACAGCTTCACCGACACCCATGTTGATAACGATCTTATCAACTTTTGGTGCCTGCATTACTGAGGAATATTCAAACTTGCTCACTAGAGCAGGTGTGATTTCGTTAGTATATTTTTCTTGTAGGCGGTTCATGTTTGTACCTCCCCTCATTCAGGAATTTTATTTATCTAATTTTTCACCGGATTTTTTTGCAACACGAACTTTTTTGCCGTCTTCCATTTTGTATCCTACGCGAGTCGGCTCGCCGGATTTAGGGTCCACTACCATCACGTTAGAAACGTGAATCGCAGCTTCTTGGCTGACAATTCCGCCTTGCGGGCTTGCCTGGTTCGGTTTTGTATGCTTTTTGACGATGTTAACACCTTCAACGAGCACACGGTCTTTCTTAGGTAGAGCAGTCAAAACAACTCCTGTTTTGCCTTTGTCTTTCCCAGAGATGACCTTAACTGTATCGCCTTTTTTTACATGCATTCTGTCGCACCTCCTTGGTATCGCACGTTGGATGTTTTATAGAACTTCAGGAGCAAGTGAAACGATCTTCATGAAGTTGTTGTCACGAAGTTCACGTGCAACTGGTCCGAAGATACGTGTTCCGCGTGGACCTTTATCGTCGCGGATAATCACACATGCATTTTCATCAAATTTGATGTAAGTACCGTCTTTACGGCGAGCTCCGCTTTTCGTGCGAACGATGACAGCCTTAACGACTTCACCCTTCTTAACAACGCCACCTGGTGTTGCTTTTTTCACGGTACAAACGATTACGTCACCGATGTTTGCTGTCTTGCGACCAGAACCACCAAGCACTTTAATCGTAAGTACTTCACGAGCACCCGAGTTGTCTGCAACTTTTAAACGACTTTCCTGTTGGATCACTTAGGTAACCTCCCTCCGGAACTTTTAGGATTCCGAACTTATTTAAATTAGATGATGACAGCTTTTTCGACGACTTCCACTAAACGGAAACGTTTTGTAGCTGATAGTGGACGAGTTTCCATGATGCGAACGATGTCGCCCATTTTCGCTTCGTTGTTCTCATCATGAGTCTTGAATTTCTTAGAGTATTTTACACGTTTGCCATAAAGCGCGTGCTTTTTTTGAGTTTCAACCATTACTGTAACGGTTTTATCCATTTTGTCAGACACGACGCGGCCTGTGTATACTTTGCGTTGGTTACGCTCAGACATACTTGCAACCTCCTCTCGAATTATCAGTTGTTGCCACTGAGTTCTCTTTCATGAATCACAGTTTTCATACGGGCAATCGCTTTACGTACTTCGCGGATGCGAGCAGTGTTTTCTAATTGACCAGTAGCCAATTGGAAGCGAAGGTTGAAAAGCTCTTCTTTCAGTGATTTCACTTTTTGTTCGATTTCAGCAGTGGTTAGGTCACGGATTTCATTAGCTTTCATTCGATTCACCACCAATTTCTTCGCGTTTTACGAATTTCGTTTTCACTGGCAATTTGTGAGAGGCAAGACGCAATGCTTCGCGTGCAACTTCTTCAGATACTCCAGCGATTTCGAACATAATTTTACCAGTTTTTACTACCGCTACCCAGCCTTCAGGTGAACCTTTACCGGAACCCATCCGTACTTCAAGAGGCTTTTTCGTGTATGGCTTGTGAGGGAAAATCTTGATCCACACTTTACCGCCACGTTTCATGTAACGAGTCATAGCGATACGGGCAGATTCGATTTGGCGGTTAGTGATCCATGAAGACTCAAGAGCCTGCAGGCCATATTCGCCGAATGCGACTTCTTTGCCGCCTTTCGCTTCTCCGCGCATCTTGCCACGGTGTTCACGACGATATTTTACGCGTTTTGGCAATAACATATTATTTGCCTCCTTCCTCAGATTTCTTCTTGGTTGGAAGGACTTCACCGCGATAGATCCATACTTTTACGCCAAGCTTACCATAAGTAGTGTCTGCTTCAGCGTGTGCGTAGTCGATGTCTGCGCGCAATGTATGGAGCGGAACAGTTCCTTCGCTGTAGGACTCAGCACGGGCAATGTCAGCTCCGCCTAGACGTCCAGATACTTGAGTTTTGATCCCTTTAGCGCCTGAACGCATTGTACGTTGGATCGTTTGTTTTTGAGCACGACGGAAAGATGCACGGTTTTCTAGTTGACGTGCGATTCCTTCAGCGACCAATTTCGCATCAAGGTCAGCTCGTTTGATTTCTACGATGTTGATGTGTACACGCTTGCCAGTCATCGAGTTCAGTTGCGTACGAAGTACTTCTACTTCAGAGCCACCTTTACCGATTACCATACCTGGCTTAGCAGTGTGGATTGTAACGTTCACACGGTTTGCAGCGCGTTCGATTTCGATTTTCGAAACTGAAGCTTCTTTCAAACGTGTTTCGATATATTCACGGATCTTCAAATCTTCGTGAAGGAGTGTCGCGTAGTCTTTTTCAGCGTACCATTTTGACTCCCAATCACGGATGATTCCGATTCGCATTCCAATTGGATGAATTTTTTGTCCCACGAATTATCCCTCCTTCTTCTCAGATACCACTAGTGTGATGTGGCTTGTGCGTTTGTTGATCGCGCTCGCGCGTCCCATTGCACGTGGACGGAAACGCTTCAAAGTCGGCCCTTCGTCAACGAATACTTCGCTGATGACAAGGTTCTCGATGTTCATTTCGTAATTGTGTTCAGCGTTAGCAGCTGCAGATTTCAACAACTTCTCAACAACAATGGATGCTGCTTTAGGAGTGTGGTTCAAAATCGCGACCGCTTCACCGATTTGCTTGCCTCGGATTAAATCTACTACTAAACGGACTTTACGAGGAGCAATACGTACTGTTCTAGCAACAGCTTTTGCTTGCATGGGGAAATCCTCCTCTCAATTAACGTCTTGTTTTCTTATCGTCTGCACCATGGCTTGCGTATTTGCGTGTTGGAGCAAATTCACCAAGTTTATGGCCTACCATATCTTCAGTCACGTATACAGGGATGTGTTTGTGGCCATCGTATACTGCAATTGTTTGTCCGATGAATGTCGGGAAAATTGTAGAACGGCGAGACCAAGTTTTGATCACTTGTTTTTTCTCAGATTCCTTTTGCGCTTCAACTTTCTTCATAAGATGATCGTCTACAAAAGGTCCTTTTTTCAAGCTGCGACCCATTTGGGATCCTCCCTTCGTGATTGCACCACGGTTCTTTTGGTGAACCGTAGCGGAATCAAATTATTTTTTGCGGCGACGCACGATGAATTTATCGGATTTGTTCGTTTTCTTACGTGTTTTGTATCCAAGAGTTGGTTTGCCCCATGGAGACATTGGAGATTTACGTCCGATTGGCGAACGTCCTTCACCACCACCGTGTGGGTGATCGTTCGGGTTCATAACAGATCCGCGGACTGTTGGGCGATTGCCCTTCCAGCGGTTACGTCCTGCTTTACCGATGTTGATCAATTCGTGCTGTTCGTTTCCGACAGCGCCGATTGTTGCGCGGCAAGTAGCAAGGATCATGCGAACTTCGCCTGATTGCAAGCGAACTGTTACGTATTTTCCTTCTTTACCAAGTACTTGTGCTGAAGCTCCTGCAGAACGTACCAATTGGCCGCCTCCGCCTGGTTTCAACTCAATGTTGTGGATAGTAGAACCCATTGGGATGTTGATCAATGGCAAAGCGTTACCTGCTTTGATGTCTGCTTCCGGTCCTGACATGATTTGCGTATCAACCTGAACACCTTTTGGTGCAAGGATGTAACGTTTTTCTCCGTCAGCGTAATGGATAAGTGCGATATTCGCAGAGCGGTTCGGATCGTATTCGATCGTAGCAACGCGACCTGGAATGCCGTCTTTGTTACGTTTGAAATCAATCACGCGGTATTGGCGCTTATGTCCGCCCCCGTGGTGGCGTACAGTGATTTTACCTTGGTTATTACGGCCGCCTTTACGCTTCGTTGGTTGCAAAAGCGACTTTTCAGGCTTGTTCGTTGTGATTTCAGCGAAATCCGAACTAGTCATGTTACGACGACCGTTAGTGGTAGGTTTGTATTTTCTAATCCCCACGTTGTTTCCCTCCTTCTTTGATTAGTTCTTGTTCAGAACTTATACAATTACATTTCGAATAGTTCGATGTCTTTTGAATCAGCAGTCAATTTTACAATCGCTTTGCGGCGTTTGTTTGTATAGCCTGCGTGTTTGCCCATGCGTTTGAATTTGCCTTTGTAGTTCATGATGTTGACTTTCTCAACTTGAACGCCGAAGACTTCTTGAACTGCATGTTTAACTTGAGTTTTGTTAGCGCGAACGTCCACTTCAAAAGTGTACTTCTTCTCCGCCATTACCTCAGAAGAACGCTCGGTAATGACTGGACGCTTTAGAATGTCACGTGCTTCCATTAACCTAGCACCTCCTCGATTTTCTCTACGGCTCCTTTAGTCATGACAACTTTGTCATGGCCAAGCAAGTCCAATACGTTGATACCGTTTGCCGGTACAACTGTCATGCCTTTGATGTTGCGTGCAGATAGTGCCACGTTCTCATCAAGGTCAGCTGTTACGAATAATGCTTTCTTGCCGACAGACAAGTCAGTCACGAGTTTCGTGAATTCCTTAGTTTTCGGTGCGTCGAAAGCCAATCCTTCAAGTACCATCAGGTTTTCGTTTGCTAGAGCCGAAGACAATGCAGAACGAAGAGCCAAGCGACGGACTTTTTTCGGAAGTTTGTAGCTATAGCTGCGTGGTGTTGGGCCGAATACGACTCCGCCTCCGCGCCATTGTGGTGAACGGATCGAACCTTGACGAGCACGTCCAGTTCCTTTTTGCTTCCATGGCTTTCTTCCGCCACCAGCTACTTCAGAACGGTTTTTAACTTTATGGTTACCTTGACGCAATGAAGCACGTTGTGCAACGACTGCATCGAAAAGTACAGATTCATTTGGTTCAATGCCGAAGACAAGATCGTTCAATTCGATATCGCCAACTTGTGAACCAGTTTGGTTTAGTAACGCTACTTTAGGCATTCTTGTTTCCTCCTTCCCTTAAATGTGATTAGTTAGCTTTGATAGCCGACTTAACACGGATTAATGATTTACGTGCGCCAGGAACATTCCCTTTAATAAGAAGCAAGTTGCGCTCAGCATCCACTTTCACGATGTGAAGGTTTTGGATAGTGACCGTGTTGCCGCCCATTTGACCAGGCAATTTCTTCTGTTTGAATACGCGGTTCGGAGCAACAGGCCCCATTGAACCAGGACGACGGTGGTAACGTGAACCGTGAGTCATTGGTCCGCGTGATTGTCCGTGGCGTTTAATAACACCTTGGAAACCTTTACCTTTCGTAGTTCCTGTTACATCTACTACATCGCCTTCTGCGAATACATCTACTTTGACTTCCTGACCAATCTCGTAATCAGCTAAGTTTACATTGCGAAGTTCGCGAATGAAGCGCTTAGGAGCAGTGTTTGCTTTTGCTACGTGGCCTTTCTCTGGTTTGTTCGAAAGCTTCTCGCGCTTGTCATCAAAACCAAGTTGTACCGATTCGTAGCCATCCACTTCAACTGTTTTTTTCTGAAGCACTACGTTTGGAGCAGCTTCGATTACAGTTACAGGGATCAAATCACCGTTCTCAGCAAAAACTTGCGTCATACCGATTTTTCTACCTAAGATTCCTTTGGTCATGTCGTCACACCTCCTGCAAAATTTTATGTTTATTATTTTCGTTTACCAATTATAGTTTGATTTCAATATCAACGCCGGATGGTAGATCCAGTTTCATTAGCGCGTCAACTGTCTGTGGTGTCGGGTTAACGATATCAATCAGACGTTTGTGTGTGCGCATTTCGAATTGTTCGCGAGCATCTTTGTATTTGTGGACAGCTCGCAAGATTGTGTAAACAGACTTCTCAGTCGGCAACGGTATCGGACCTGATACGCTAGCACCTGAACGTTTAGCAGTTTCAACAATCTTTTCAGCAGACTGATCCAAGATTCTATGATCATATGCTTTTAAACGGATACGAATTTTTTGTTTTGCCATTATTTTCCCTCCCTTTTCGCCTATTTTTGGGATAGACTTCTCCACGAAAATTTTCCTCACACTCGCCATGGCAAAGCGGCCGGGTGTGTCGGTAACCTCTCGCTTCTACGCAGTCAAAGACCAACATTCACCATTATACAAAATAAAAAAGAATTCCGCAAGTCTTTGCACGAAATTCTTTTTCATTCGCTTTAACTAGTATAGCAGGATTCTTTTCAGTTTCAACCAATACGGTAATAGTCGAAATCTTTCGGACTCAACCGAGCAACATAACCGCCATCCAACCGAATAATACGAGCGGGATATTGTAGTGGAGGAACGTCGGAACGACTGTATCCCAGATATGATTATGCTGCCCATCGACATTGAGTCCGGCGGTCGGCCCTAGCGTCGAGTCAGATGCAGGCGATCCGGCGTCCCCGAGTGCCCCTGCTGTGCCGATCAAGGCGATGATGGCCAGCGTTGAGAATCCGAACTCGACACTGAGTGGCACGAAGATCGCTGCGATGATCGGAATAGTCGAAAACGAGGAACCGATGCCCATCGTAACAAACAAACCGACAATCAGCATAGCAAGTGCCGCTAGCCCTTTATTGTCTCCGAAGATGGCCGCTGCGTTCTCGACCAATGTGTCGATCGCTCCCGTCGCTTGAATGACCGATGCGAAACCGTTCGCTGAAATCATCACGAAGCCGATAAACGCCATCATGCGCATACCTGCCGTCAGAACGTCATCTGCCTCTTTCCATTTCATCGCCCCGAAGACGTAGAGGATGAGAATGCCGGCGAGTGCGCCGATGATCATCGAATCACTCTGAATCTGTGCGAATAGCGCAGCGATTAAAGCGACGACCGTTACGATTACGTCCTTGGTGGAAGCAGTACGAGCTGGAGTTTCTTCTATAGTAGTAATTGTTGCTTCACGATATTCCCGCGGCTTGCGGTAAGAGATAAACACCGCGACCACTAAACCGAGGAATAATCCTGCGACTGGCAGCGCCATCGCTTTTGGAATATCCGCCATATCAATCGGCATGCCTGCCAGTTCCATCTGGGTGGCAAGAATCTCGTGGAAGATCAAGCCGAAGCCATACGGCAATAAAATATATGGCGCTGTCAAACCAAAGGTCAGCACCGAAGCGATGAGCCGGCGGTCGATTCGCAGTTCGTTCAAGATGTGCAAAATCGGCGGCACAAGAAGCGGGATAAAGGCGATGTGAATCGGGATCAAGTTTTGCGAAAAGATTGCCATCGCAAACAGCGCAAAGATGATGAGCGCTTTCGCCAAATTCTCGCGTGTTGCCTCCCCGTCTTTATTGACCAGTTTCAATACGCCCGATACGAGTAGCTCGGGTATACCGGTACGTGAAATCGCGACGGCGAATCCACCGAGCATGGCATAGCTCAGTGCAATGGTCGCCCCTGCCCCAAGTCCGTCTGTATAAGATGTCAGCGTGTCAGTGAAGCTAAGCCCTCCGCTAAGTCCTCCAGCGAGTGCGCCGATCAATAAGGCAAACACCACATTGACCCGAAGCAAGCTCAGAACCAGCATTACTAACACAGCGATAATAACTGCATTCATTGTTCATTTCTCCTTTAGTTTGCTAAAGCGTTAAAGTACTTTACTAAAGTAACAAATCTCCACAATGATGTCAACACAGCGAAATGGCTTTCAATGGCATTAAAAAAACCGCTCCCCGTCTTAAGAATCAGGACGAAAAGCGGCGGGTGCTTTATTGGGCTTGCTGTGTTTTTTCTTCGTATGCCTGGATATAGGAATCGTATTGAATCGTCAGGGAGATCTCATCCCAGCCATTCAACAGCATTTCTTTCCAGTATGGGTCGATATCGAATGAATAACTGGCTCCATCTTCACCCGTAACAGATTGCTGTCTCAAATCAACATCAAGGCGATATCGTGCTTGTTTGCCCTTTTCAAGCAAAGCCGTCACTTCTGCTTCTTGCAGGCGAATCGGCAAGATGCCGTTTTTGACACAGTTATTATAGAAGATATCCGCATAGCTCGGGGCAATAACTACCCGAAAACCGTAATCCAAAATCGCCCACGGAGCGTGTTCACGGGAGGAGCCACAACCGAAGTTTTCCTGCGCCACAAGAATTTCGGAATCCTGGAAGCGAGTGTCGTTCAAGACAAACTCTGGATTAGGAGTGCCGTCCGCTTTAAAACGCCAATGGTAAAACAAATACTTGCCGAACCCTGTGCGCTCAATGCGCTTAAGGAATTCCTTTGAAATGATTTGGTCGGTATCAACGTTTTTGCGGTCGAGCGGTGTTAAGACACTCGAAATTTCATTGATCGGTTTCACATTCAGTCTCTCCTTCCGTTATGCCTGTGGCACAGGTTCTTTCATATAGTTGCGGACATCTGTCAAATGCCCCTCAATTGCCGCGGCAGCTGCCATGACCGGTGACACCAAATGCGTCATGGAGCCGGCCCCTTGGCGCCCTTCAAAATTACGGTTTGACGTAGACGCGCAGCGCTCTCCTGCCGGCACAGCATCCTCATTCATTGCTAGGCACATACTGCAGCCAGTTTCGCGCCATTCAAAGCCTGCTTGCAGGAATACTTGGTCAAGCCCTTCCGCTTCAGCTGCGCGTTTGACGGTCTCAGAGCCCGGTACAACAATCGCCGTGACCGCCGGATGCACGGTTCTGCCTTTGACGATTTCACTCGCTGCCCGCAAATCACTAAGGCGCGCATTCGTACACGATCCGATAAAGACATGCTGGATAGCGATCGATGACAGCGGAGCGCCTTCTTCCAATTGCATATAAGCAAGCGCCTGGCGCAAGGCGTCACGGTCTTCCTGCTTATCGTAATCTGCCGCTGTCGGCACGTGTTCAGCGATCCCAGAGCCCATCGACGGGTTTGTGCCCCATGTGACAAACGGAGAGATGTCGTCTGCATGGATAGTATGCGACACGTCATAGCTTGCGCCTTCGTCTGTCGCCAGCGCCAGCCAACGCTCGGCTTCGCGCTCGAACGCTTCGCCTTCCGGGACATTTCTTCTGCCGCGCAAATATTCGACCGTTGTTTCGTCTGGGCTTACAAGACCGGCGCGTGCACCCGCTTCGATGGACATATTGCAGATGGTCATGCGTTCTTCCATCGATAAGTTGCGGATCGCTTCCCCGGTGTATTCAATGATATGCCCCGTCCCCATGTCGACGCCGTAAGTTGAAATGATCGCAAGGATGATGTCCTTGGCAGATACGCCAAAGCCCAGTTCCCCGTCGATGCGGATTTCCATCGTTTTCGGCTCGGACTGCCACAGCGTCTGTGTCGACAAGACATGCTCCACTTCGCTCGTCCCGATGCCAAATGCCAAAGCACCGAATGCGCCGTGCGTGGATGTATGGCTATCGCCGCAGACAATCGTCTTGCCAGGCTGCGTGAGACCTAGTTCCGGGCCGATGACGTGGACGATGCCTTGGTCAGGATGGTTGATCCCTGCGAGCGGCACGCCAAATTCATCACAGTTTTCCTGAAGCGTCTTGATTTGCTTGCGGGAAATCGGGTCTTTGATCACGGAGCGGTTGCGCGTCGGCACGTTATGGTCCATTGTCGCAAAGCACAGATCCGGGCGCCGCACTTTCCGGCCATTCAAACGCAAGCCTTCAAATGCCTGTGGCGAGGTGACTTCATGCAGGAGATGAAGATCGATATACAACAAGTCGGGTTTTCCCGGTTCTTCGAATACAATATGCTGTTCCCAGATTTTTTCAATAATCGTTTTTGCCATTGCAGAATGCCCCTTCCATTTACACGTAGGAAAACATGATGTGTTCCGACACGAATTCCCGTTCCAATTCCTCGATGACTTTCTCTACGAAGCGTTGCGTCGAGATGACTTTATTGCCGCAAGCCGACAAATCGCCAGTGCAGTAGCCATCTTCCAATACGCTCATGACCGCATCTTCAATTGCCGATGCTTCTGAATCCATGCCGAACGATTGGCGCAGCATCATCGCTGCTGACAAGATCGCTGCTGATGGGTTTGCTTTGTTTTGTCCGGCGATGTCCGGTGCCGAGCCGTGTACGGGTTCGTACAAACCAAAACCGTCTGAACGAACACTCGCAGATGGCAACATGCCGAGCGAGCCCGTGATGACCGATGCTTCGTCGCTCAAGATGTCGCCGAACATATTCTCTGTCACGACAACGTCGAACGCTCGTGGATTGGTGATTAATTTCATGGCCGCTGAATCGACTAGCATATGCTCGACTTCCACATCCGGATAGCCTGTCTTGCGTTCTTCAACCACTTTTCTCCAAAGCTTACTGGACTCGAGGACATTCGCTTTGTCGACGGAAGCTAATTTACCGCGGCGCGAACGGGCCATTTCAAATGCCTGGTCGACGATGCGTTCGATTTCGGCCCGCGTGTAGACAAGTGTATCGACCGCGGAATTTTCGTTATGGCGTTTCGGTTCACCGAAATACAAGCCGCCGGTCAATTCACGGACGATGACCATGTCCACTTCACGCGCGATTTCTTCTTTTAATGGGGAAGATCCGAGAAGTGCCGGTACCGCTTTGACAGGGCGGACGTTGGCAAACAAATCGAAGTGTTTGCGGATATTCAGCAGCCCTTTTTCCGGGCGCTGTTCCGCGGGGTTGTTGTCCCATTTCGGGCCGCCTACCGCACCGAGGAGGATCGCATCGCTCGCTTCGCACGCTTCAACGGTTTCTTTCGGTAGCGGGCTGCCGAATTGATCGACTGCCGCTCCCCCGATGGCTGCGAATTTCCAATGGAATGTGTGGCCATAGCGCATCGCAATGGATTTTAGCACCTTTACTGCTGCCTCTGTTACTTCTGGTCCGATGCCGTCTCCTGGCAATACTGCGATTGTCTTTTCCATAGTAATTCCTCCTCTGTGGGTTTGCTTTTTATACTGCTTGGATTTTTGTTTTATTTCCCTGTTTCACGAGCTGGCGGTTCACTGCGTTGAAATAAGCTTTTGCGGTTGCTTCTAAGACGTCTTGGGCAACATCTCGCCCTGTGACAGTTTCGCCGTCATAGCTCATATTGATGACTGCTTCCCCGAGAGCATCACGGCCTTTGCCGATCGATGTCACGCGGTAGTCCAGGATATGCACTTTGCCGTCGACAATACGTTCAAGTGTGTTGAATATCGCTTCGACCGACCCTGAACCAGTGGCCGCTTCATGAATTTGATTGCCGTCTGGACCGATCGCTGATGCGGTCGCTGTCGGAATGTTCGCTGTGCCGTACTGTACCTGCACGCTTTCAAGCTCGTAGACCGGCGTTTCGCTATCGTGGATTTGCTGGTCGGTCAATAGCACGAACAAATCGTCTTCGGTGATCTGTTTTTTGCGGTCGGCGAGTTTCTTGAACTCGATAAATGCTTCATTCAATTTAGCGTCAGGCAATTCGAAGCCCATCTTGACTGCACGGTCGCGGAAAGCGTGTCTGCCGGAGTGTTTTCCTAGCACTAGTTCGGTTGCCGCATCCCCAATCAATTCCGGTGTGATGATTTCATACGTCAGTGGATTTTTCAGCATGCCGTCTTGGTGGATCCCTGATTCGTGCGCAAAAGCATTCTTGCCGACAACCGCTTTGTTCGGTTGGATGATGCTGCCGGTCAATTGGCTGACCAATTGGCTCGAGCGCTTAATCTCGTTCAAGTTGATGCCGGTTTCAATATTGTAAAATTGCTTGCGGATATGGAGCGCCACCGCAATTTCTTCCAATGCGACGTTTCCGGCCCGTTCGCCGATGCCGTTAATCGTGCCTTCGACTTGTGTCGCGCCGTTTTCGATTGCTGCGAGCGTATTCGCCGTTGCCATCCCCAAATCGTTATGGCAATGTGCCGACAACTTAACGTTCTCAATGCCCGGCACGTTTTCCGTCATATAACGGAACATCGCGCCGTATTCTTCAGGTGTCGCATAACCGACTGTATCCGGCAGATTGACTGTGGTAGCGCCTGCTTCGATGACTTTCTTGATGATGTGCGCCAGGAATTCAGGGTCGGACCTTGAAGCATCTTCCGCCGACCACTGGACAAGCGGGAAGAACTTTTTCGCATACCGGACGGATTCAACAGCAATGTCGACCACCTGTTCCGGTGTTTTCATCAATTTATGTTCCATATGGATAGGAGAGGTCGCCAAGAAAATGTGGATATGCGGTTGTTCCGCACCTTTCAAGGCATCCCATGTCCGGTCGATATCCGCTTTCATGGAGCGGGACAGTCCCGTTACGATGGAGTTCTTCACCGTACTGGCTATCCGCTGCACTGCGTCGAAGTCTCCTGGCGATGAAGCCGGGAACCCCGATTCGATAATCGTCACGCCTAGACGTTCGAGCTGGCGGGCGATTTCGATTTTCTCAGCTGTATTCAAGTTGATCCCGGCCGACTGTTCTCCGTCCCGTAGTGTCGTATCGAAAATATCAATTTGAGACATTCGTAGCCACCTCTTTTGGTTTTTTGTTTTCATTGACGAATGGCATCATGGCGCGCAATTCGCGTCCGACTTGTTCGATTTGATGGTCCGCTTCGGCGTTTTCGATCGCCGTGAATTCCGGACGGTTCAATTGATTCTCCAGCAACCAGCCTTTGGCGAATTTACCGGTTTGGATATCCGTTAGCACGTCTTTCATGCGGGCTTTTGTATCGGCATCGACAATACGCGGGCCGGATACGAAGTCACCCCATTGCGCTGTGTCGGAGATCGAGTAGCGCATTCCGGACATGCCTCCTTCGTACATTAGGTCAACAATCAACTTCAGTTCATGCAAGCATTCAAAGTATGCCAGTTCCGGCTGATAGCCTGCTTCCACCAATGTCTCGAATCCGGCTTTAACGAGTGAAGTCACCCCGCCGCACAGGACCGCTTGTTCACCGAATAGGTCGGTTTCCGTTTCTTCTTTAAACGTTGTCTCAAGGATCCCCGCACGAGCAGCGCCGACGCCTTTCGCGTACGCCAGAGCCGTATCTTTCGCATTGCCAGACACATCTTGGTGTACGGCGAACAATGCCGGTACGCCCGCTCCTGCTTCGAATGTTCTGCGGACAAGATGCCCCGGGCCTTTAGGAGCGACAAGGAAGACGTCCACATCTTTTGGTGGCACGATTTGATTGAAATGAACATTGAAGCCATGTGCAAAGACGAGTGACTTTCCAGCCGTTAAATGCGGCTTGATCGACTCTTCGTAGATTTGTGTTTGGCGTTCATCCGGCACGAGGACCATGATGACGTCGCCTGCCTGTGCGGCTTCTGCGACTGTCGCTACTTCCAGGCCGTCTGCTTTTGCCTGGTCGAATGATTTGCCGGATCTAACGCCAACTACCACTTTAAAACCTGAATCATTTAAGTTTTGCGCGTGTGCGTGTCCTTGTGAACCGTAACCGATCACCGCGATTGTCTGTCCTTTTAGAGCCTGGTCGTTTACGTCTTGGTTATAATACATTTTTGCCATTTTTAATTTCCTCCTCGAGTTTTGGGGTTTTGGTTTAAAGGATGTTCAATTGCGGTGTATGGGCTTTTTGTGTTTCTCTGACAAAAGCGGATACCCCGGTTCTTGTTAATTCTTTGATGCCGTATGGCTTCATCAAATCGATGAAGGCTTCGATTTTTTCAGGGTCACCTGTCACTTGGAACGTGGTGACGTTTTTACTCATATCGACCACCGTCGCACGGAAGGGTTCGACAATGCTGTAAATTTCGCTGCGCGCTGCGGGTGGTGCGACCACTTTGATCAGCGCCAGTTCCCTCATGACCATCGCCTTATCGGTAATGTCATTGACTTTTAGCACATCAATCTGCTTTTGCAGCTGCTTGAGCAATTGCTCGAGCTTGCCTTTATCCTCAACGTTGACGACAAAGGTCATTTTGGAAATGCCTGCTTGCTCGGTATGTCCGACCGAAATGCTCTCAATATTGAATTGACGCTTCATCAACAGCCCGGTGACCCGATTCAAAACACCACTTTGATTGATGACCGTCGTTGTGATTACTCGCTTCATTCGCCTTTCACCCCGATCATTTCGTTGAGCCCTTTGCCTGGCGCCACCATCGGGTAGACGCATTCGAGCTGGATTACCCGACAATCGATGAGCGCTGGGCCATCCGATTCAAACGCTTCTTTAAATACCGCTTCCGCTTCTTCCATCGTTTCGACTTTATAGCCGTCAATATCATAAGCGGCTGCCAGCTTCACAAAATCTGGCTGTACTGGCATCATCGATTGGGAATAACGTTCTTCGTAGAAGGTTTCTTGCCACTGGCGAACCATGCCAAGACTTTGGTTGTTCAAGATGACGATTTTTACCGGCAGCCGGTATTCCTGCAATAGCGACAATTCCTGCAAAGTCATTTGGAATCCGGCATCGCCGACTATCGCTACAACCGTTTCTTCCGGCCTTGCGAACTTCGCCCCAATCGCTGCGGGAAAGCCAAAGCCCATCGTCCCAAGCCCGCCGGATGTCACCCAGTTATGCGGGTTGTTGAAGCGGTAATACTGAGCTGTCCACATTTGATGCTGCCCGACATCCGTCGTGACGATCGCATCGCCGCCCGTCAACCGGTGAATCAATTCGACGGCTTGCTGAGGCATGATGCCAACACGTTCTTTTTGATGATACTGAAGCGGATAAGCTTCTTTGTAAGCATGAAGCTTGTTTCGCCATTCTGTTGTATTCGGGCTTTCGAAATTACTTTTCAATAGTTCCACTAAAGCGGCTTTGGCATCCGATACGATCGGGATGGCCGTCGGGACATTTTTCCCGATTTCCGCCGGGTCGATATCGACGTGAATGACTTCTGCATTCGGCGCGAATGAGGCCAAATTGCCGGTGAGCCTGTCGTCAAAACGGGCCCCGATGTTCATTAGCACGTCGCATTCACAAATGGCTGTATTCGCAGCATAAGTTCCGTGCATTCCGCCCATTCCTAGGAACAATTCATGATCGCCACCGACTGTCCCGAGGCCGAGGAGCGTATTGACGATCGGAATTTGATGCTGTTCTGCAAAGGCGTGAAGCTCTTCGGAAGCTTTTGCTGCTAGTACTCCGGCACCGGCAAGGATCACCGGCTTTGTCGCCTTAGACAGCAATTGCACAGCTTTTTGGATCTGCAAGTAATTCGGCGAAATCGTCGGTTGGTACCCTGGCAAGTAGACATCTGCATCTGCCTGTTCTTCTTTTCCTGCGAATAAAGTAGTGGCGACGTCTTTTGGGATGTCGACAAGGACCGGTCCCGGGCGTCCTGTCGATGCGATGAAAAATGCCTCCTTGATGATACGCGGCAAATCTTCCGTTTTCTTTACTTGGTAATTATGTTTGGTGATTGGCTGAGTAATGCTGACAATATCCGCTTCCTGGAAAGCATCGGTACCGATGACCGAAGTAGCAACTTGTCCAGTGAAGATGACAAGCGGCAAGGAATCGAGCATGGCATCCGCTATGCCGGTGACAAGGTTTGTCGCCCCCGGTCCAGAAGTAGCAATGACCACCCCTGTTTTCCCAGACACTCTAGCGTAGCCTTCCGCCGCATGGATAGCACCTTGTTCATGTCTTGCTAGTATGTGGCGGATGGGGTTTCGATGCAATGCATCGTAGATTGGCAAAACCGCACCTCCTGGGTAGCCAAAAATGATCTCAACACCTTGCTGTTTCAATGATTGAATTAATACGTCCGCCCCGCTGCCGGCCAATTCCTGTTTGAGTTCTTCTCTGACTTTTACGTTTACTCCCAATCTTTCCGCCTCCTTTTACTTAAGCCTTTGGAAGTACCAAAATGAAAAAGCTTTTCCATCCCTACGCAAAGAAGACATCTTCTTTGCGTAGGGATGAAAAAGCTTCATGGTACCACCCTATTTCACTGCGATTTGCAGCCTCTTGGATAATTTCTTATCCGCTGATAACGATAACCCGTCGCTTGCAGTCACCGGGAACACCTAAAGGGCCTTGGCCTTTCAGCATTCCACTCAGAGGGGATGTCGCATCTGGTAGCATTACCGGCTTCCACCGCCCCGGCTCTCTGTGAATGCTGTGTTCCATTTGCTTTAACCTCGTCATTGAATTGATCATATGAACTTATACTACGTTTAGATGTTCTTCGTTATACACTTTAACGCCGTCTTGCTGGACCAGCTCACGGAATGCTTCGAGAAGGTCGTTAGTGACTGGCCCTGGTTTTCCATCGCCAATTACGCGCCCGTCCACTTTGATGACAGCAATGACTTCTGCTGCTGTCCCTGTCAGGAATACTTCATCCGCCACGTAAACATCGTGTCTTGTGAAGACCCCCTCTTCCATTTGATAGCCTTTTTCCGCCGCCACTTCCATGATGGCGTTTCGGGTAATGCCTTCAAGCGCTCCTACATAACCGGGAGGCGTCAGCAATTTATTTTTGCGAACGATGAAGATATTGTCAGCTGATCCTTCTGCCACATAGCCCTGGTCGTTCAACATAAGTGCCTCCGAGACACCTGCTAAGCTTGCTTCGATCTTCACCAGGATGTTGTTCATATAGTTCAGCGATTTGACTTTTGGGCTGAGAACATCTGAACGGCTTCTTCTAGAAGCGACCGAAACGATTTCAATGCCGCTGTCGTACAAAGCTTTCGGGAATAAAGAAAGCGGCTCAGCAATGACGATGACATTCGGCTCTGCACAGCTGAATGGGTCAAGACCTAAGTTTCCAACGCCGCGTGAGACGACTAAGCGAATGTACGCATCTTTCAATTGGTTCTGCCGAAGCGTTTCTACGACCAACTGAGTCATTTCGTCGAAAGTGTGCGGAATTTCAAGCATCACTGATTTAGCTGAATCGTAAAGGCGTTCTAGATGCTCTTCTAACCGAAAGACATTTCCGTTGTAAGAACGGATGCCTTCGAAGACTCCGTCGCCATATAGAAAGCCATGATCATAGACTGAAATCTTGGCATCTTCTTTTTTTACAAATTCACCATTCATATAGATTACTTGTTCAGCCATGATGACCACTTCTTTCTCCGAAATTTTTTATGAGGATTTGCACTCCGAATGCTTTGCTCTGTTAAATTGTTGCTATCATATCGCCTATTCTACAGGGTGTCAACAAACAAAATGCGATTTTTCTACTAATTCTGAAGATTGAAATCTTTTGTATCCGTTTACATTGTTGTCGCAGCGCGGTTTGAAATATTTTTAAAAAAGTTTGAATATTTTATAGGAATGCGATATATTGCGTATGAAAATGAAGAACTTTATCCTGTCCCTGTCTATTTTAGGAAGAATTAGATACCGGCAAACGTAGATCTTTACGCCATCCTATTTTGATACTGTCACGGAATGTTCACTCTTCTTTTAGAAATGAACGCAAAAAAAACCCCCTAACTCATTACGAGTTAGGGGGTTTCAGCAAAAGCGAATTACTTCTGGATAGAAGCTACAACGCCAGCGCCTACAGTACGTCCACCCTCACGGATAGAGAACTTAGTACCTTCTTCAAGAGCGATTGGTGAGATAAGCTCAACATCCATTTCGATGTTGTCGCCAGGCATAACCATTTCTACTCCTTCAGGAAGGTTACAAACGCCAGTTACGTCAGTTGTACGGAAGTAGAACTGCGGACGGTAGTTTGTGAAGAATGGAGTGTGACGTCCACCCTCTTCTTTTGAAAGAACATAAACTTCTGCTTTGAAAGTTGTATGTGGAGTGATTGTGCCTGGTTTAGCAAGAACTTGTCCACGTTGGATATCGTCACGAGAAACACCGCGAAGAAGTGCGCCAATGTTGTCGCCAGCTTCAGCATAGTCAAGCAATTTGCGGAACATTTCTACACCTGTAACAGTTGTAGATTTAGCTTCTTCGTTGATACCGATGATGTCAACGTTGTCGCCAACTTTGATTTGTCCACGCTCAACACGGCCAGTTGCAACTGTACCACGGCCAGTGATTGAGAATACGTCCTCAACTGGCATCATGAATGGCTTGTCAGTGTCGCGTTCTGGAGTTGGGATGTACTCATCAACAGCAGCCATCAACTCAAGAATTTTTTCTTCCCACTCAGACTCTCCTTCAAGAGCTTTAAGAGCAGAACCTTTGATGACTGGGATGTCATCGCCAGGGAAGTCATATTCAGACAATAGGTCGCGAACTTCCATTTCAACTAGTTCAAGAAGCTCTTCGTCGTCTACCATGTCGCATTTGTTCATGAATACTACAAGGTAAGGTACGCCTACTTGACGTGAAAGCAAGATGTGCTCACGAGTTTGTGGCATTGGGCCGTCAGCAGCAGATACTACTAGGATCCCGCCGTCCATTTGTGCAGCACCAGTGATCATGTTTTTAACATAGTCAGCGTGACCTGGGCAGTCAACGTGTGCATAGTGACGAGTTTCAGTTTCGTACTCAACGTGAGAAGTGTTGATTGTGATACCGCGCTCTTTTTCTTCAGGTGCGTTATCGATTTGGTCGTAAGAACGAGCTTCCCCGCCTGATGCTCTTGCAAGAACTGTAGCGATTGCTGCAGTCAAAGTTGTTTTACCATGGTCAACGTGTCCGATTGTACCAATGTTAGCGTGTGTTTTAGAACGGTCAAATTTAGCTTTACCCATTAGAAAAATCCTCCTCAGAATGTAAGTTAATAGTAGTAGTAGTTTGATGGCTCAAGCTACCGAAAAACAGCAGTTTGAGCATACAAACTATTTATACTTGATTAAAGACCAAAATTCAATTATTGGCCTTTATTTTTTTTGATAATGTCTTCAGCGATAGATTTCGGCACTTCTTCGTAGTGGTCAAAGTGCATCGAGAACACACCGCGTCCTTGCGTGTTTGAACGCAAGTTTGTTGCGTAACCGAACATTTCAGAAAGTGGAACCATTGAACGGACAACTTGCGCGTTTCCGCGAGCGTCCATACCTTCTACGCGTCCACGGCGTGACGTAACGTCACCCATGATATCGCCAAGGTACTCTTCAGGGATTACAATTTCAACTTTCATGATCGGCTCAAGGATTACCGGGTTAACTTTCGATACAGCGTTTTTCAGTGCCATAGAAGCAGCTACTTTAAACGCCATCTCGTTGGAGTCAACATCGTGGTAAGATCCGTCGAACAAACGCGCTTTAATGTCGACCAATGGATAACCGGCAACTACACCGTTATCAAGTGAGTCACGAAGACCCGCTTCAACTGCTGGGATGTATTCACGTGGAACAACACCACCGACAATTCCATTTTCGAACTCAAAGCCAGCGCCTTCTTCGTTTGGAGAGAACTCGATCCAAACGTGTCCGAACTGACCGCGACCACCGGATTGACGTACGAACTTCCCTTCAACTTTCGCAGACTGACGGAATGTCTCACGGTAAGATACCTGAGGAGCTCCGACGTTTGCGTCAACGTTGAATTCGCGTCTCATACGGTCAACTAGGATATCAAGGTGAAGCTCACCCATACCCGCGATGATCGTTTGACCAGTTTCCTGGTCTGTGTGCGCACGGAAAGTTGGGTCTTCTTCTTGCAATTTCGCAAGGGCTTGGCCCATCTTGTCTTGGTCCGCTTTGGATTTCGGCTCTACTGAAAGTGAGATAACCGGTTCCGGGAAGACCATGCGCTCAAGGATTACTTGATCTTTTTCGTCGCACAATGTATCGCCTGTAGAAGTATCTTTTAGGCCGATCGCAGCAGCGATATCCCCGCAATATACTTCAGCGATTTCTTCGCGGGAGTTAGCGTGCATTTGCAGGATACGTCCTACGCGCTCACGCTTGCCTTTTGAAGAGTTTTGTACGTACGAACCAGATTTCAACGTACCAGAGTAAACACGGAAGAACGTCAATTTCCCTACATATGGGTCTGTCATTACTTTAAATGCCAGAGCAGAGAAAGGCTCGTCTTCAGATGCTTTACGCAATACTTCTTCGTCTGAATCCGGACGAAGTGCTGTCATTGGTGGTACATCTAGTGGTGATGGGAGGTAATCAATTACTGCATCAAGCATCAATTGAACCCCTTTGTTTTTGAAAGCAGTTCCGCAAACTACTGGATAGAACTCAACGTCAAGCGTTCCTTTACGGATTGCAGCTTTAAGTTCATCAACAGTAATTTCTTCGCCACCAAGGTATTTTTCCATCAAGTCTTCATCAAGCTCAGCAACGCCTTCGAGTAGTTTCGTGTGCCACTCGTCAGCAAGCTCCTTGTACTCTTCAGGAATTTCGCCTTCAGTGATTTCAGTTCCCAAATCGTTCGCATAGAAGCGCGCGTTCATGTTTACAAGGTCAATGATCCCTGAGAACTCGTCTTCTGCGCCGATTGGCAATTGAATTGGGTGTGCGTTAGCTTGCAGGCGATCGTGAAGAGTGCCTACTGAATACAAGAAGTCTGCGCCAATTTTATCCATTTTGTTGATGAATACAAGACGCGGTACTCCGTATGTTGTCGCTTGACGCCATACTGTTTCTGTTTGCGGCTCAACGCCTGATTGGGCATCAAGAACCGTTACAGCACCATCAAGTACGCGCAGTGAACGTTCAACTTCAACTGTGAAGTCTACGTGTCCTGGAGTATCGATGATGTTAACGCGGTGGCCTTCCCATGAAGCTGTTGTCGCAGCAGATGTGATCGTGATTCCACGCTCTTGCTCCTGCTCCATCCAGTCCATTTGAGAAGCACCTTCGTGCGTTTCGCCGATTTTGTGGATACGGCCTGTGTAATACAAAATACGCTCCGTAGTAGTCGTTTTACCGGCATCGATGTGAGCCATGATTCCGATATTACGTGTATGGTCTAAGGAGAACTCTCTAGGCATATGGTCTTTCTCCTTCCGTCTCGAAATAAGATTTTAAGTTTCGCAAGAATTTACCAGCGGTAATGAGCAAATGCTTTGTTGGCTTCTGCCATTTTGTGGATATCTTCACGTTTTTTGACGGAAGCACCAGTGTTGTTGGCAGCATCTAGAATTTCGTTAGCTAGACGCTCTTCCATAGTTTTTTCCCCACGTAGACGTGAGTAGTTCACTAGGTAGCGAAGTCCAAGAGTCGTACGGCGTTCTGGACGAACTTCAACTGGTACTTGGTAGTTAGCTCCACCAACACGGCGAGCGCGAACTTCAAGAACCGGCATGATGTTTTCCAAAGCTTGTTCGAATACTTCGATCGGATCTTTCCCGCTGCGTTCTTTAATTAGTTCGAACGCACCGTAGAGGATCTTTTGTGAAGTACCTCTTTTTCCGTCAACCATCAATTTGTTAATCAAACGAGTTACCAATTTCGAACTATAAATCGGATCTGGCAACACGTCACGTTTAGCTACAGGACCTTTACGAGGCATGTATGTTCCTCCTTTCAACGAAAACTTTCGTTAATTCATTGTTATTATTTTTTTGCTTTAGGGCGTTTTGTTCCGTATTTAGAGCGTCCTTGCATACGGCCGTTTACTCCAGCAGTATCAAGTGCTCCGCGTACAACGTGGTAACGTACACCCGGAAGGTCTTTTACGCGACCGCCGCGGATAAGAACAACACTGTGCTCTTGAAGGTTGTGACCTTCGCCGCCGATGTATGCATTGACCTCAATTTGGTTTGTCAAACGTACACGCGCATATTTACGCAATGCGGAGTTTGGTTTTTTAGGTGTCATCGTTCCAACACGTGTGCAGACGCCACGTTTTTGTGGAGCGCTCAAGTTAGTCTGGGCTTTCTTGAAGCTGTTATACCCCTTGTTCAACGCAGGTGAGTCTGATTTAGTGCTTTTTGGTTTACGAGGCTTGTTAACCAATTGGTTAATTGTAGGCATCGATTTTTCCTCCTCTCAAAAGGTGTTCTAATACCACATATCCAGGTGGTTCATTTTTGGGTAAAAAACAAAGTCTTTGTGATTTCACACAAAAACCGGTATCCAGTAATGCCATGACGGCTACATCCAGCAAAGCTGAACGCTTTTACTGTTTTTGCTTCGTACCTGACGATCATGTTCCTGACATGCAAAGATCGATAATCATCAACCCTTAATATACTATCATTCACTATGCATTACTGTCAACCAAAAATCAAAAAAAATCCCAGAGAGCGCATTGCTCTCCAGGAATAGTTTTACTAGCTTATGATTCGCTTCCGACGATCTCTTCTTGCTGGGCTTTTTCGCTTTGCTCGATTTCGATCTGACGGTAACGTTGCATACCAGTCCCCGCAGGAACCAATTTCCCGATAATGACATTCTCTTTCAATCCGAGAAGCTCATCGCGTTTTCCTTTGATCGCCGCATCGGTAAGGACACGAGTCGTCTCTTGGAAGGACGCAGCAGACAAGAACGATTCTGTTTCTAGGGAAGCTTTCGTGATCCCGAGAATGACAGGTCGGCTAGTTGCTGGCATATTGCCAGCAAGCACTGCTTTTTCATTTGCTTCTGTGAACTGGTGAATATCAAGAAGAGAACCTGGCAGCAAGTCGGTATCTCCGGCTTCAATGACGCGGACTTTACGGAACATTTGACGGACCATAACTTCAACGTGTTTATCCCCGATTTCTACCCCTTGCATGCGGTAAACTTTTTGAACTTCTTTCAATAGATACAATTGAACAGATTGGACTTCTTTAACCTGAAGCAATTGCTTCGGATCAATAGAACCGTCTGTCAGCACTTCACCGCGCTGGATTGTATCATCTACTTGAACTTTCAAACGGGCATTGTAAGGTGCCAAGTATTTGCGTGTTTCCACATCGCCTTGAATCGTGATTTCCTTCTGGCCTTCGCGAATTTCATCAACCTCGGTGATCGTACCCGTGATTTCAGAGATAACCGCTTGCCCTTTCGGATTTCTGGATTCGAAGATTTCTTGGATACGCGGCAAACCTTGTGTGATATCGTCCCCTGCTACACCGCCTGTGTGGAATGTACGCATCGTAAGCTGTGTACCCGGCTCTCCGATGGACTGGGCAGCGATGATTCCGACTGCTTCGCCAACTTCCACTTCGTCGCCTGTTGCAAGGTTTGTACCATAGCACTTTTTGCAAATGCCGTGTTTAGTATTACACGTGAAGGCAGAGCGGATCGTCACTTCTTTGATGCCGGCTTCGATTACGAGGCGAGCCAAATCTTGTGTGATGAGTGCGTCTCTCTCTACAATCACTGCTTTTGTTTCTGGATGACGTACCGTCTTCTTAGCATGACGGCCAACGATCCGTTCTTCTAGCTCTTCGATAACTTCCGTACCTTCCATAAGCGCCCCTACAAGCAAGCCACGGTCCGTTCCGCAATCATTTTCGCGTACGATTGCATCTTGTGCAACGTCCACGAGACGACGAGTCAAGTAACCGGAGTCAGCTGTTTTCAGTGCTGTATCGGCAAGACCTTTACGTGCACCGTGAGTCGAGATGAAGTATTCGAGTACTGTCAAACCTTCACGGAAGGAAGATTTGATTGGAAGTTCGATAATGCGGCCGGCCGGGTTGGCCATGAGTCCGCGCATACCCGCAAGCTGCGTGAAGTTGGACGCGTTACCACGCGCTCCAGAGTCACTCATCATGTAAATCGGGTTCAGCGTATCAAGGGAAGCCATCAGTTTTTCCTGAATGATATCTTTCGCAGTGCTCCAATAAGAGATAACGCGTGTGTAGCGCTCTTCTTCCGTGATCAAACCACGGCGGAATTGCTTCATCACTTTATCTACATTGCTTTGGGCTTCTACTAGGATTTCACCTTTGTCAGGCAAAACGACGATATCGGCCACACCAACCGTGATGCCGGCTTGTGTAGAATATTTAAATCCAAGGCTCTTCATGCGGTCAAGCATACGTGAAGTTTCCGTAATATGGAAACGTTTGAACACTTCTGCGATGATTTCCCCAAGAATTTTCTTCTTGAACGGTGTTACAAGCTCTGATTCCTGAATATGCTTACGAACATCTGTCGTCGTTGGGACGAAGTATTTCGCTGGCGTTTCCACTTGCAGGTTGTAATCCGTTGGTTCGTTGATATAAGGGAACGACTTCGGAAGAATTTCGTTAAAAATCACTTTTCCGACTGTTGTCAGAAGAAGCATTTTATTTTGTTCTTCCGTAAATGTTGGGTTGCTCACTGTTCCAGCTTGAATCGCAATACGCGTATGCAAGTGAACGTGACCCGTTTGATAAGCAATCAATACTTCTTCAGGTCCAGAGAACGTTGCCCCTTCGCCTGTCGCGCCTTTGCGCTCGAGCGTTAGGTAATAGTTTCCAAGAACCATATCCTGAGAAGGTGTTACGACCGGTTTTCCATCTTTCGGGTTCAAGATGTTCTGTGCTGCGAGCATGAGAAGACGAGCTTCCGCTTGCGCTTCAGACGATAGCGGTACGTGAACAGCCATTTGGTCACCATCAAAGTCGGCGTTATAAGCCGTACATACGAGTGGGTGAAGGCGAATAGCCTTACCTTCAACAAGTGTCGGTTCAAATGCTTGGATCCCAAGTCTGTGAAGTGTCGGTGCGCGGTTCAAGAGAACCGGATGCTCCTTGATGACATCTTCCAGCACGTCCCAAACTTCCGAATGGAGACGTTCGATTTTGCGTTTCGCGCTCTTGATGTTGTGCGCGAGTCCGCGTTCCACCAATTCTTTCATAACGAACGGCTTAAAGAGTTCAATTGCCATGCCTTTAGGCAATCCGCATTGATACATCTTCAAGTTTGGTCCTACAACGATTACAGAACGTCCAGAATAATCGACACGTTTTCCGAGCAAGTTTTGACGGAAACGTCCTTGTTTCCCTTTCAGCATATGAGAAAGAGATTTCAACGGACGGTTACCAGGACCTGTAACTGGACGGCCGCGACGACCATTGTCGATCAATGCATCAACAGCTTCTTGAAGCATGCGTTTTTCGTTCTGGACGATGATGCTTGGTGCACCAAGGTCAAGCAAACGCTTGAGGCGGTTGTTGCGGTTAATGACACGGCGGTAAAGGTCGTTCAAGTCGGAAGTCGCAAAACGGCCACCGTCAAGCTGGACCATCGGACGCAATTCTGGCGGGATGACAGGAAGTACATCCAAGATCATCCAATCCGGGTTGTTTCCAGAGTTACGGAAAGATTCTACTACTTCAAGGCGTTTGATCGCACGTGTACGACGCTGGCCTTGAGCAGATTTGAGTTCTTCTTTCAATGCATCTGTTTCACGTTCCAAGTCGATTTCCTGAAGCAGGCGTTTGATTGCTTCAGCACCCATCGCTGCTTGGAATTTCTTGCCGAATTTATCGCGATATGCACGATATTCTTTTTCGGAAAGCAATTGTTTTTTCTCGAGCGGCGTATCCGCTGGATCAATGACGACGTAAGAAGCAAAATAGATCACTTCTTCCAAAGAACGCGGGGACATATCTAAGATAAGGCCCATACGGCTTGGGATTCCTTTGAAATACCAAATATGGGAAACCGGTGCTGCAAGCTCGATATGGCCCATGCGCTCACGGCGCACTTTTGAGCGGGTTACTTCGACGCCACAGCGGTCACAGACGACACCTTTATAACGGACGCGTTTGTACTTTCCGCAATGGCATTCCCAGTCTTTAGTAGGACCGAAAATACGTTCACAGAACAAACCATCTTTTTCAGGCTTTAACGTACGGTAGTTGATTGTTTCTGGTTTTTTGACTTCCCCATAGGACCATGAGCGAATTTTATCGGGTGATGCTAATCCGATTTTCATATACTCAAAATTATTTACATCTATCAAGGAGCCTACCTCCCTTTTGTCTCGAGTTTCTGTACGGCTCTTCCTCGTTTATGGCTGAATCGATAAGTTTCCGCCCGGCACAATGCTGGGCGGTTTCTTCTATATATACTTTATTCAATCGTGCCTACTGGTGATTCTTCGTCCGCAATCGGCAAGATATTCAGCGAATCCGCCGGCTGAAGATCGTCTTCTTCATCCAAATCGCGCAATTCGATTTCTTCGTCGTCGATTGTGAGCATTTTAACGTCCATGCCCAAGCTTTGAAGCTCTTTGATCAATACTTTGAATGATTCCGGAACGCTCGGTTCTGGAACACTTTCACCTTTGACAATCGCTTCGTACGTTTTCACACGGCCGACAACATCATCCGATTTAACAGTCAAGATTTCTTGGAGTGTATGAGCGGCACCATATGCTTCTAGTGCCCAAACTTCCATCTCCCCGAAACGCTGACCGCCAAACTGTGCTTTACCGCCAAGTGGCTGTTGCGTTACAAGCGAGTAAGGGCCAGTAGAACGTGCATGGAGTTTATCGTCAACCATGTGTGCCAGTTTGATCATATACATGATTCCGACAGAAACACGGTTGTCAAATGGTTCACCTGAACGGCCATCATAAAGGATGGTTTTACCGTCGCGCGGCATTCCAGCTTCTTCCATCGTTTCCCAAACATCTTCTTCATTAGCACCATCAAATACGGATGATGCCATGTGAAGGCCTAGAGAACGGGAAGCCATACCCAGGTGAAGCTCAAGTACCTGTCCGATATTCATACGGGACGGTACACCAAGCGGGTTCAACATGATGTCGATTGGTGTGCCATCAGGCATGAACGGCATATCTTCTTCAGGCAAAATGCGGGAGATAACACCTTTGTTACCATGGCGTCCGGCCATCTTATCCCCAACGGAGATTTTCCGTTTTTGGACAATATAAGCACGGACCAATTGGTTAACACCCGGTGGCAATTCATCTCCGTCTTCACGATTGAAGATCTTCACATCAAGTACGATTCCGCCTGCACCGTGAGGCACACGCAAGGAAGTATCACGTACTTCACGTGCTTTTTCACCGAAGATTGCATGAAGCAGACGTTCTTCTGCAGTCAATTCCGTAACCCCTTTTGGAGTTACTTTACCGACGAGGATATCACCGTCTTTTACTTCAGCACCGACACGGATAATGCCGCGGTCGTCTAAGTTGCGCAATGCATCTTCGCCGACGTTAGGAATATCACGCGTGATCTCTTCAGGCCCGAGCTTTGTATCACGAGAGTCTGATTCGTATTCTTCGATATGAACGGATGTATAGACATCATCTTTAACAAGGCGCTCACTCATGATGATCGCATCCTCATAGTTAAAGCCATCCCAAGTCATGAAGCCGACAAGCACGTTACGGCCAAGCGCCATTTCACCGCGCTCCATTGAAGGTCCATCAGCTAAGATATCGCGTTTTTCGACGCGGTCGCCGACTTTGACAATCGGACGCTGGTTGTAGCTGGTCCCTTGGTTAGAACGAATGAATTTTTGCAGACGGTACGTATCCACGTCGCCTTTGACTTCATTGCCTTCTACGTTTTCGATGCGGCGAACACGAATCTCTTTCGCTTCAACGAATTCAACAATTCCGCCATGCTTAGCAATAACAGCAGCGCCTGAATCACGCGCAGCCAAATGCTCCATGCCTGTTCCGACAAACGGTGCTTCTGGATTTAATAGAGGCACAGCTTGACGCTGCATGTTCGCTCCCATCAATGCTCGGTTGGAGTCATCGTTTTCAAGGAAAGGAATACATGCAGTTGCAACGGACACGACTTGCTTAGGAGAGACGTCCATGTAATCGATGCTCGAACGGCTATACACAGTGTTTTCACCGCGGAAACGCGCAACGACTTCTTCTTCTACAAACGATCCATCATCATTCAAACGGGAATTCGCCTGAGCGACTACATAGTTATCTTCTTCATCAGCCGTTAAGTAATCGATTTGGTCGGTGACTTTATTCGTCTCCGGGTCGACGCGGCGATAAGGTGTTTCGATAAAGCCAAATTTATTCACTTTCGCAAATGTCGAAAGCGTATTGATCAAGCCAATGTTCGGGCCCTCAGGCGTTTCGATCGGGCACATACGGCCATAGTGGGAGTAGTGAACGTCACGGACTTCAAAGCCAGCGCGCTCACGCGTCAAACCACCGGGTCCAAGCGCAGATAGACGGCGTTTGTGCGTCAACTCTGCAAGCGGGTTCGTTTGGTCCATAAACTGAGACAATTGAGAACTGCCGAAGAACTCTTTAATCGATGCAATAACCGGACGGATATTGATCAATTGCTGCGGTACGATCGATTGGGTGTCATTGATCGACATACG
This sequence comes from Planococcus maritimus, assembly GCF_001687625.2. NCBI lineage: Bacteria > Bacillati > Bacillota > Bacilli > Caryophanales > Caryophanaceae > Planococcus > Planococcus maritimus. The sequence goes on along the minus strand of NZ_CP016538.2, from coordinate 117,215 downwards.
TTCGCGTACAACACGTTCCATACGGGACAAACCGATACGGAATTGGTTCTGCAGAAGTTCGCCGACTGAACGCAGACGACGGTTACCCAAGTGGTCGATATCATCTGTATTGCCGACGCCATGCAGCAAGTTGAAGAAATAGCTGATAGACGAAATGATATCTGCAGGTGTTACGTTTTTAATTTTATCTTCGATATATGCATTGCTGATGACGGTGATTTCTTTTTGCTCATCGTCATTCGGCGCATAAATTTTAATGGACTGTAGGGTGACGTCGTCTTCTAGCACGCCTCCTGCTTGGGAAACGGTATGGAACCCAACGCCATTCTCCAAATTAGGGATCAGGCGGTCAAGAACGCGGCGGTCGATAACAGTGCCAGCTTCTACTAAAATTTCGCCCGTTTCAGGATCGACGAGTGTTTCTGCAATCGTCTGATTGAACAAGCGGTTTTTAATATGAAGCTTTTTGTTCATCTTGTAACGGCCGACATTTGCCAAGTCATAGCGTTTTGGGTCGAAGAAACGCGAGTAAAGTAAGCTCTTAGCGCTCTCTACTGTCGGCGGCTCTCCCGGGCGAAGACGCTCATAAATTTCAAGAAGCGCTTTTTCCGTGTTTTCGGTGTTATCTTTTTCCAAAGTGTTCTGCAAATACTCGTTATCTCCGAGCAATTCAATGATTTCCTGATCGGAACCAAAGCCTAGCGCACGCAATAGAACCGTTACTGGCAATTTACGTGTCCGATCGATGCGTACATAGACGACATCTTTTGCGTCGGTTTCATACTCAAGCCATGCACCACGGTTTGGAATAACAGTAGCACCAAAACCTCGTTTGCCGTTTTTGTCAGTCTTGTCATGGAAATAGACACTTGGCGAGCGGACTAATTGTGAAACGATGACGCGCTCTGCGCCGTTGATGACGAAAGTACCAGTTTCTGTCATCAGTGGGAAATCACCCATGAAGACATCTTGTTCTTTCACTTCATCCGTTTCTTTGTTGTGAAGACGCACTTTTACGCGTAGTGGTGCAGCGTAAGTGACGTCCCGTTCTTTCGATTCATCCACCGGGTACTTAGGATCTGCTAAGCTGTAGTCGACGAATTCCAAGGAAAGGTTTCCTGTGAAATCTTCGATTGGTGAAATGTCGCGGAACATTTCACGTAGCCCCTCTTCTAAGAACCATTCGTAAGATGACGATTGGATCTCAATCAGATTCGGGAGATCTAGAACTTCACTGATTCTCGAAAAACTTCTGCGTTGACGATGCTGACCGTACTGAACTAGTTGACCTGTCAACTTATTCACCCCTCAATAAAACGATTATAGGACTTTGCGATATCTGTAAAATAGTGTATGATATCGAAAAGACAAAAAGAAAACGAGACCGCATATGAGCTCATTTTCGGTTTACACATGTTAAAACTGGCCGCCATGCTCTGCCCGAAAAAGGGCAAACGACCTCAAAATAATATTTTTTGCATTTTATTATAATATCACAGGCGTTTTGTCAAGTCAAACTTTTCTGGCCTCGAAAATAAAGTACCCCTTCTTCTTATCAGCGACTCGAACGTCACCGAACAACTCCTGCAATTTCTCCTGAGTCGAAGCGGCTCCTTGCTTTTTCTGTATGACCACCCACAGCGATCCAGCAGCTGCGAGTTTTGTGTAGGCTTCTTCGTAAAACCGGAAAATCGTCTCTTTTCCCGCACGTATCGGCGGGTTGGTTAAAATAGCACCGAAGCCCTGCTGTTCAACACTAGACAAGCCGTCACTTTCATAGACTGAAACATTTTCAACACCGTTTAATACGGTGTTTTTTTGTGCGAGTTCAATGGCTCTAGCGTTAATGTCCACCATGTGCACGTGTCTTTGTGGAAATGCGTTGGCGATAGCCATTCCGATCGGTCCATAGCCGCACCCGACATCAAGAATGGGACCCTCTATAGCTGGTTCATCAAAGGCCTCAATCAATAGCCTTGAACCGAAGTCGATCTCATTTTTACTGAAAACGCCTGAATCCGTTTGAAACCGGAACGTCTCGCCCCGCAATGTGTAGGTCCACTCTTGGGGTTTGCTCTTAGTTTGAGGATTTTTGGAATAATAATGTTGGGACATACGGAGCCCTCCTTCCATCATACAATCTCAAGTTTCCCTTGGATTGGATTTAAAAAGAAGAAAAAGCCCGTCGGTAAATACTGACGAGCTTTCTTTCTTATAAAGTAATTGGATTATTTAACTTCTACAGAAGCGCCAACTTCTTCAAGTTTGCCTTTGATTTCTTCAGCTTCTTCTTTAGTAGCGCCTTCTTTAAGAGCTTTAGGAGCTTCGTCAACAAGACCTTTCGCTTCTTTCAAGCCAAGGCCTGTAACTTCGCGAACAACTTTGATGACTTTGATTTTTTGGTCGCCAGCAGAGTTAAGGATTACGTCGAACTCAGTTTGCTCTTCTTCAGCAGCGCCACCAGCAGCAGCTGCAGCAACTGGAGCAGCAGCAGTTACGCCGAACTCGTCTTCGATTGCTTTAACTAGGTCGTTTAGTTGAAGAATTGTCATTTCTTTGATTGCGTCTAGAATTTGTTCTTGTGTCATTATAATTTCCTCCTATGATAGGTAATTTTTTGTAGTGCTCAGGATGCTAAAAGATTATGCGCCCTGTTCTTCTTTTTGGTCTGCAACAGCTTTAGTAGTAGCAGCGAAGTTGCGGACTGGAGCTTGTAGTACGCTGAGTAGCATAGACAATAGGCCATCGCGTGATGGAAGTTCAGCAAGAGCTTTCATTTCATCTGCAGATGCAACATTGCCTTCAATGATACCGGCTTTGATTTCTAGTGCTTCGTTGCCTTTTGCGAATTCGTTGATGATTCGCGCCGGAGCAACAACATCTTCGTTTGAGAATGCGATAGCGTTCGGTCCTGTGAAGTGTTCGTTGATCGCTTCTAGGCCGTGAACTTCTGTCGCGCGGCGAGTCATAGAGTTTTTGTAAACTTTAAACTCGATGCCTTCCTCACGAAGCTGTTTACGAAGTTCTGTAAGTTGGGCAACGTTCAAACCGCGGTAGTCAACAACGACAACTGATGCAGCAGCGTCGAACTTGTCAGCGATTGTTTGCACAACAACTTTTTTCGTTTCAATTGCTTTGCTCATATGGGCACCTCCTATAGATTTGTCATTCATACCGTCCGTCCATAAGAAAAGCCTCTGGTCCAGTACAGACGCAGAGGCATAAAATCAGCATCAATTAAGATGGAATCTGAATTCATCATGTCCTCGGCAGGGATTCATTAAGCGGCAAGCCGCCCCTACTGTCTGCGGTACAAATGGTTATTTCACAACTTCGCCAGTATAGCGAAGTTGTGAAAGAATGTCAATATTTTATTTAACTACTACTTTTGCAGGGTCTACTTTAACAGCAGGTCCCATTGTAGTCGTTACGTTTAGGGATTTCATGTACGTGCCTTTAGCAGCAGATGGCTTAGCTTTCAAGATCACGTCATAGATTGCTTGCAAGTTTTCAGCAAGTTTGTCGTCTTCGAAAGACACTTTGCCGATTGGCGCGTGAATGATACCAGATTTTTCTGCACGGTATTCCACTTTACCAGCTTTGATTTCCTGAACAGCTTTCGCTACATCAAATGTAACTGTGCCTGTTTTCGGGTTTGGCATCAAGCCTTTTGGTCCAAGGACGCGTCCAAGTTTACCAACTTCGCCCATCATGTCCGGAGTAGCGACGATAACGTCGAATTCGAACCAGCCTTGTTGGATTTTTTGGATGTACTCAGCATCGCCAACATAGTCAGCGCCTGCTTCTTGAGCTTCTTTTAGTTTGTCGCCTTTAGCGAAAACCAAAACGCTCTGAGTTTTACCAGTACCGTTTGGAAGCACGACTGCCCCACGGATTTGCTGGTCATTTTTACGCGTGTCGATTCCTAGGCGGAAAGCGACTTCTACAGTAGCATCAAAGTTGACTGTGCTTGCTTTTTTAGCAAGTTCAATCGCTTCTTTTGCTTCGTAGAGCTTAGAACGGTCGATCAGTTTTGCTGCTTCTTGCAGCTTTTTGCCTGTTTTAGCCATTTTAAACGTCCTCCTTGTTGTGGTCTAACGGATTGAACCTCCCACGATTAAGGGCTGCGCTGTTCGCGTTGAACTGCGCAACCCATCCAAAAACAACTTCTTGAAATTAGTCTTCGATTGTAATGCCCATGCTGCGAGCAGTACCTTCAACCATCAACATTGCAGCTTCAACTGAAGCGGCATTTAGATCTGGCATTTTAGTTTCTGCGATTTCGCGAACTTGGTCGCGTTTCACAGTCGCTACTTTATTGCGGTTCGGTTCACCTGAACCTGATTCAATACCTGCTGCTTTCTTCAATAGAACTGCAGCTGGCGGAGTTTTCGTAATGAAAGTAAATGAACGGTCTTCAAATACCGAAATCTCAACCGGAATAATAAGTCCTGCTTGTTCAGCAGTACGCGCGTTAAATTCTTTACAGAAGCCCATGATGTTGACGCCTGCTTGACCTAGTGCTGGTCCTACTGGCGGCGCTGGGTTAGCTTTTGCTGCAGGAATCTGCAATTTTACGACTTTAACTACTTTTTTAGCCACGAAACACACCTCCTTAAGTCCGTGATGTGGTAATAGGGTTGCCCCTCCCACTCATATCTGTCCGTCAACTTGATTTTCGTTGATAGAATTAATTGGTTAGTACAGATGCTGCCCTTTGGCAGTCTGACCTATGAAATGATACCACCATTGCAAAAAAATAGCAAGGGGGCTTGTTATACTTTTTGGACCTGCTCGAAATCGAGCTCCATTTTCGTTTCGCGTCCGAAGATGTCGATCGACACTTTGACTTTACCTTTTGTATCGTCGATTTCTTCGACCTTCCCTTGGAAGTTGGCGAATGGCCCTTCCATGACTTCGACAGTATCCGCCACTGCAAAGTCGATATCTACTTTGCGCTCGGTCATACCCATTTGCTTGAGGATGAAATCGACTTCCTCTTCTAGTAGTGGCGTCGGTTTCGCCCCACCGCCTGATGAGCCGATAAAGCCAGTGACTCCTGGCGTGTTGCGGACAACATACCAAGATTCATCGGTCATGACTAACTCTACGAGCACATAGCCCGGGAAAGTTTTGCGCATCACCGTGCGTTTTTTACCATCTTTAAAATCTGTTTCCTGTTCTTCAGGGATGATGACGCGGAAAATCAAATCTTCCATTCCCATTGTTTCTACGCGCTTTTCCAGGTTTGCTTTTACCTTATTTTCGTAACCGGAATACGTATGGACTACATACCAATTTTTCTCCATATTCGAGCGGACTAAGCGTCCATCCCTCCTTTTTTACAAATGAAAAAACCCGTTCCATGGAATGACGGGCTATTTTTCGTTATTCTTATGACTGTGTTACAGGGCCAGGAACCAACGGAATAATTCCGATATGCCGGTATCGATCAATGCGAAGAAAAGAGCCATAAAGATGACCGTGGACAAGACGACGATTGTGTAGCGCGTCAATTCCTTGCGTTTTGGCCAGCTGACTTTTCTCATTTCCGAAATGACATTTTTAAAGAAATCGCCAATGTTACCCATTATCGTAAAAACCTCCGAATTTCAAAATCACTCTATATCGTCCGGCATTCACAGCAAGATTATTTCGTTTGTTTATGCACGGTGTGCTCGTTGCAATGAGCACAGAATTTTTTGAGTTCCAAACGTGTGCTTGAATCCGCTTTCGCAGGTACCGAATAATTTCGGGAAGCACATTTCGAGCAGCTCAACACGATTTTTTTAGCCATTTTTATCACCTTGCTCTATTTTACAGCTTTTTCAAGAGTATCATCATAAAAACTTGCTGTCAATAGTACTACGAGGTCCGGCTTTCACTGGCCTGTAGATGCCGTTCTAATTTTCGCTTGACCCGCTGCAAGGCATTATCAATCGATTTCACATGCCGTTCAAGCTTTTCAGAGATTTCCTGGTAAGACTGTCCATCGAGATAAAGCGTTAACACTTCGCGTTCCAACTCGCTCAGCACTTCATCCATTTTGCCTTCCATATAGCGGAATTCCTCGTTATGGATCATCAGCTCTTCCGGATCGTCCGCACCGCTTCCGGCAAGGACATCCATCAAGGTCCGGTCTGACTCTTCGTCGTAAATCGGCTTGTCGAGAGAGACATAGGAATTCAACGGAATATGTTTCTGGCGGGTCGCTGTTTTGATCGCCGTGATAATCTGGCGGATGATGCACAGTTCGGCAAATGCACGGAAGGAAGACAATTTATCGCTCTTGAAATCACGGATGGCTTTATACAAGCCAATCATTCCTTCTTGGATAATGTCTTCTTTATCTGCGCCGATCAAAAAATACGAACGCGCTTTCATCCGCACAAACGGACGGAACTTGGTAATCAGAAAATCCAAGGCTTCCGTGTTGCCGTTATGGACCAGACCGACAAGTTCTTCATCTGCCAATTCAGTAAAGTTACGGTTGCGAACTTGCTCAAATTTTTCCACGGGTGATCCCTCCGATTGGGTGAGCCTCGATATTTCCAGTATACAGGAAGAAAAAATTGAGCGTCAACAACTCATTTGAGGCCACGGCGCCATTTTTCAAAAATTTCTGCCACTTCACCTTCAAGTGGAATCTTTGAGATGCCGCGCTGCTCTTGAATTTCCCGAACTTTTTTGGCAATGCGTTTATCGATTTCTTCCATTTCGATTTCCAGTTCGCGGGCAGAGATGCGCAAGGCACCTTTTGCAAAAATGACCCATTGCTCGGTCGAATCAGAAGTGGCGACATAAATTTGGTCACGCCGGCTATTCAGGCTGATTGCCAGTTTCTCAATCCGCTCATCCGCCGTTTCACTCGATCGTGTGAAGATAACTTCTACTTCGCTCCGAAGATTTTTCGCTTCGATTCCCGGTACCAAGTGGGCATCAAACACGACAATGACGCGCCAACCTTTAAAGCCTTGGTACTCAGCCATCCGTTCAATGAGGCGGTCGCGCGCATCGGCCAATCGTTCATTCTTCAGCGCCTGCAGCTCCGCCCAATCGCCAATGATATTATAGCCATCCACCAACAGAATATTCATCGCATCACCCGAGTGGATGGCGATTGCGGTAGACTTCATACATCAACAGGCTCGCCGCCACCGAAGCATTCAAAGAGGTCACATGGCCAACCATCGGCAATTGATAAAGGAAGTCGCATTTGTCGCGCAGGATGCGGCTCATGCCTTTGCCCTCGCTGCCGATAATGACAGCAAGCGGCAAGGTCGCATCCATGCGCCGGTAGTCTGCTGATTCTTTAGCATCCGTTCCCGCGATCCATACGCCGCGCTTTTTCAATTCGTCGACCGTCTGCGATAGATTATTGACGCGCACAACCGGCACGTGTTCAATCGCTCCTGTGGACGATTTTGCGACGACGCCGGTCAAACCGACTGCACGGCGTTGTGGAATGATCAAGCCATGAACCCCAACCGCATCCGCTGTCCGCATGATCGAACCAAGATTATGGGGGTCTTCCAATTCATCGAGGATCAGGAAAAACGGATCTTCTTGCTTGTCCTCGGCTTTAGCGAACAACTCTTCCAGTTCTGCATAGCGATAAGCCGCGACAGCTGCCGCGATTCCTTGGTGATTCGTATCGGTCAGTCCATCAATTTTCTTTTTCGGAACAAACTGAACCAGTACTTTCTGCTCTTTAGCCAATTGCAGAAGCTCAGCAATGCCTTTTTTCTGGACGCCTTCTGCGATCCAGATTTTATTGATGTCACGCTTCGCGCGCAATGCTTCTAGCACCGGATTTTTGCCTCCAATGATTTCAGGTGTTTCCTCTGTCATTTGATCACTCCTCTCGGCTCTTCGGCAATGGTGATTGCATAATTGATCAGTTCATCCAGCCGTGCCTGTTCTTCTTTTAAATACAACCAGCCGAGCACCGCTTCAAAAGCGGTACTGAAATTATAGGTCTGGACGTCGGTGTTTTTCGGTACCGAACCGGATTTGGCATTACGGCCTCGACGCATGATGGCAAGCTCTGTTTCAGTCAAAATCCCTTCATCGACAAAGCGCTTCAAAATGAGCGCTTGCGACTTCGCAGAGACGAATGCAGTCGATGACCGGTGGAGAATATTCGGCTTGACGCGTCCCGCGTGGAGCAGGTGGGCGCGCACGGCCGTCTCATACACCGCATCGCCCATATAAGCGAGCGCCAAAGCATTCAATTGGTCGACATCTTGCTTTCTCAACACCATGCCTTAGCCTCTCTTCCAACGCGTGCCTTGCGCTGTATCTTCTAAAATGATGTTTTGTTCTTTCAAGTGATCGCGAATTTCATCCGATCGTGCAAAATCACGGTTTTTGCGTGCTTCGATGCGTTCTTCTAGCAATGCTTCGATTTCTGCATCCAAGAGCTCCGTCTGTGGAAATGGCAAACCGAGCACTCCCGCCAACTCATCAAACACTTCTACAAAGGTTTTCAAAACTGCTTCAGCCGTCTGCTTCTCGAGCAGGTACGTATTCGCCAGTTTCGCCAGGTCGAACAATTTAGAAATGGCATTTGCCGTATTGAAGTCGTCATCCATCGTTTCAATGAATTCCTGTTTGATTGTGCTGATTTTGTCCAGCCAAATATCGTTATGGTCGCCAAGTCCCGCCGAATTTTCCAAGCGGTGCTTCAAATTGCTGTAGGCTGTGCGGATTCGTTCCATTCCTGCTTGGGCATCTTCCACCAAACTTCTCGAATAATTGATCGGATGACGGTAATGAACCGACAGCATGAACAACCGCAGTACTTGCGGATCGAGTTCTTTCAAAATGTCATTGACTAATACAAAGTTGTTGAGCGACTTGGACATTTTTTCGTTTTCAATATTAATATACCCGTTATGCATCCAATAACGCGCAAATGGCTTGCCTGTATAAGCTTCCGATTGGGCGATTTCGTTTTCATGGTGAGGGAACGTCAAGTCTTGTCCGCCAGCATGAATATCAATCGTGTCGCCGAGATGTTCTCTCGCCATGACCGAGCATTCGATATGCCAGCCAGGGCGGCCTTTGCCCCACGGACTTTCCCAAGAAATCTCACCGGGTTTGGCCGCTTTCCATAACACGAAATCGAGCGCATCTTGTTTTTTATCCCCTGCTTCGATGCGCGCTCCGATCTTCAGTTCGTCTACCGATTGATGGGACAATTTACCATAACCATCAAATTTACGGGTATGGTAATAAACATCGCCTTGTGATTCATAGGCATAGCCTTTTTCAATGAGCGCTTCGATAAATTCAACGATTTGCGGCATATGACCCGTCACGCGTGGGTGAACATCCGCTTCTGCGCAGCCGAGCGCTTTCGTGTTGTCAAAATAGGCAGTGATGAAGCGTTCTGCAATTTCTGGCACTTCCTCGCCCAGTTCATTCGCGGCTTTGATCAATTTATCATCGACATCGGTGAAGTTTGATACGTATTTCACATCGAAGCCACGATATTCCAAGTGGCGGCGCACCGTGTCATAAACGATGACAGGGCGTGCATTGCCGATATGGATATAGTTGTAGACGGTCGGCCCGCACACATACATCTTCACTTTGCCTTCTTCGAGCGGCACAAATACTTCTTTTTGGCGCGTCAATGAATTAAAAATTTGGATAGTCATAACATCTTCCCTTCTTCCTGCTGCTGATTATTTTGCTGTTTCAATTGTTCCACTTCACGCTGCAAAGCAGCAATTTTCATTTCCATGCCATCGCATTTGTCCATTACAGGATCCGGCATATTCTGATGATTCAAGTCACGAGTCTTCACTTTAACACCGTCCTGGATGACGACTTTTCCTGGAATGCCGACGACCGTGGAATTCGCAGGTACGTCTTTTAAGACGACCGAGCCTGCTCCAACTTTGGAGTTTTCACCGACCGTAATCGACCCAAGCACTTTGGCACCTGTCGCGACGAGTACGTTATCTGCGAGTGTCGGGTGGCGTTTGCCGCGCTCTTTGCCAGTTCCACCAAGTGTGACGCCTTGGTACAGTGTGACATCGTTGCCAATTTCACAGGTTTCCCCGACAACCACACCCATGCCATGGTCGATAAACAACCGACGGCCGATAACAGCGCCCGGGTGGATTTCAATACCGGTGAAAAAGCGGCTGACCTGGGAAATCGCCCGCGCGATGAAAAACAGTTTCTTCTTGAAGAAGAAATGCGCCAGCCGGTGGGCCCAAATGGCGTGCAGACCGGCATACGTCAGCATCACTTCAAAATAACTCCGGGCAGCAGGGTCCTGTTCAAAAATAACGTCAATATCTTCTTTCAATAACTTCCACATGCGGCTTGCTCCTTTCTGTTCCAATATAAAAAGCGCCCCTGTCAATTGCTTGACAGAGACGCTTTCCCGCGCGGTTCCACTCTGATTAAAAGGGCACGCCCTTTTCTCTCGAAGCCTTTAACGCAGGCAAACGTCTGGTCTACTTGATTCGACTCAGCACTCGGGGAGGCATTTCAGGAACGCAGCGGCACGGGTCACTTACAGCCGGTGATGACCCTCTCTTTGGAGCATGCTTTCCTTACTTCTTCCCGTCAACGTTTTGGTAATTGGTAAATTCATTGTACACGCTTATGCGCATAAGTCAAAACTTTATGCCCCTGCGTATTGGCCGACGCGCGCAATCGCTTTTTCCTTGCCGAGAAGTGCAATGGCATCCGGCAATTCCGGGCCGTGTGTCTGCCCTGTCGTCACGACGCGGATTGGCATGAAGAGGTTTTTCCCTTTATGGCCGGTCGCTTTTTGCACCGCTTTGATTGCGGATTTGATTTCAGCCGGTTCGAACGCATCTAAAGACGCCAATTGCTCTTTAAAAGCAGCCATGACTTCCGGCACCTGCTCACCGCTCAATACTTCTTTTTCGGCTTCGCCGTAATGAAGATCATCGGTAAAGAACAAATCGGACAACTCGACGATTTCTGCACCAAAGCTCAATTGCTCATGATACAAGGCGATCAATTTCTCTGCCCACTGCGTTTGCTCTTCGTTCAAATCTTCCGGCAGCTTGCCTGCTTTTTGCAGATGCGGCAATGCCAAGCCAACGACTTCCTCAAGTGACATTTGCTTGATGTATTGGTTATTCATCCATGTCAATTTTTGCTTATCAAACATCGATGGTGACTTCGACAAACGCTCGGTATCGAAAATGCGGATCAATTCATCTTTTGAGAAGATCTCTTCTTCACCTTCCGGGGACCAGCCGAGTAGCGCAAAGAAATTAAACAACGCTTCTGGAATATAGCCAAGGTCTCTGTACTGGGAGATAAACTGGATGATTGACTCATCACGTTTCGATAGCTTCTTGCGATCTTCATTAACGATCAAGGTCATATGTCCGTAAGTTGGATGATCCCAGCCAAACGAGTCGTAAACCATTTGCTGTTTCGGCGTGTTCGACAAATGTTCTTCCCCGCGGAATACATGAGTGATCTTCATCAAATGATCATCGATGACCACTGCAAAGTTATAAGTCGGGATGCCATTTGTTTTCACAACGACCCAGTCGCCAACATCTTTAGATTCAAATGAAATCTCGCCGCGCACCATATCATCGAATTTATACGTAACATCTGTCGGCACTTTCATGCGTAGAGAAAACGTCTCGCCGGCCGCTTCTTTTGCAGCCACTTCTTCTGCCGTCAAATTGCGGCAAGTTCCGCTGTACTGAGGGGCTGCAATGCCAGAGGCGCGCTGAGCTTCACGTTCTGTCTCGAGTGTATCTGGCGTACAGAAGCATTTGTAAATATCGCCTTTCGCCAATAACTCATCGGCATATTTTTTATAGATATCCAAACGCTCCATTTGGCGATATGGACCGTACTCGCCACCGACATCAATCGACTCGTCGTGCTTGATGCCGAGCCATTTTAAGTTATCGATTTGGGACATGATGCCCGTTTCGATATTGCGCGCAGTATCCGTGTCTTCGATCCGAACGATGAATTTGCCGTTCATGTGGCGTGCGTATAAATAGTTAAACAACGCTGTGCGGGCTCCGCCGATATGTAAGTGTCCGGTTGGGCTTGGTGCATAGCGTACACGTGTTTCTTGTGTCATTTGATTTCCTCCTAAAATTGCCTTTATCCTTTAGTTATTCTATCACTCTGGAACGTCCAGCGAAAGCGGACGTTGGTTCAGCAAAATCACCGCAAGCGCCGCAATGCCTTCTTCGCGACCCGTAAATCCAAGATGTTCAGACGTCGTCGCTTTCACGTTCACTTGTGAAATATCCGCTTCTAATAATTCCGCAATTGATGCACGCATTTGCTCGATATACGGTGCAAGTTTCGGCTTTTGTGCGATAACCGTGCAATCGACATTGCCAAGCTCATAGCCTTGTTCTTTCACGTATTCCCAAATATGCGTCAGCAATTTCTTGGAATCGGCATCTTTGAATTCCGGATCGGTATCCGGGAAATGTTTGCCGATATCGCCCCCGCCAATTGCGCCTAGTGCGGCATCTGTAATCGTGTGCAATAGCACATCCGCATCCGAATGGCCGAGAAGCCCGCGGTCGTGTTCAATTTCAACGCCGCCTAGAATAAAAGGGCGCCCTTCTGCCAATTGATGCACATCGTATCCTTGTCCAATTCGTATCATGACTGTTCCTCCTGTAATCGACTCGCAAGAATCGCTTTTCCATAAATCAAATCATCGGGTGTGGTCATCTTAACGTTATCATACGTACTTTCCACAATTTGTACCGGATGCCCCATGCGCTCTACAAGCATCGCCTCGTCTGTCCCGAGGAATCCGTCAGCTTGTGCTCGTTGCGCCGCTTCCAACAACAAGTCGTAACGGAACGCTTGCGGCGTCTGGATCATCCATAGTTCTTCACGGTCCACCGTTTCCGTAATAACGGCTTCGCGTACTTTTTTAATGGTATCTTTTACTGGCACACCAGCAATGGCAGCACCCGATTCACTTGCCTGCTCCACCAATTCCCTGATGACCACTGGGCTGATAAATGGGCGCGCCGCATCATGCACAAGTACGATTTCAGATTGCCCCGCCAACTCAAGACCCGCACGTACGCTATCTTGGCGCTCTGCTCCGCCGGTTGCATAGCCCCTGACTTTCCGGATGGCATAGCGCTCGACATAATCCTCAATCAGCTGACGTTCCTCTTCTTTGACCGCAAGCCACATGCCTTCGCAGTGAGGGTCTTTATCGAACACTTCCAATGTATAGATGAAGATCGGCTTACCCGAAAGCTCGAGCAATAATTTATTGCGTTCGGCTTTCATTCTTTTTCCGCTGCCGGCAGCAGGTAGTACGACTGTATATTTCATGATAGACATCCTTTATTTTTTTGATCCATTTTTCTTCACGGCAAGTCCCTTAGGTTTGGCAAAAATCATTCGCCCGGCAGAAGTCTGAAGCACACTTGTCACGACAACGTCGATCGCCTCGCCGATATGGCCTTTGCCTTCCTCGATCACGATCATCGTGCCATCATCTAAGTACGCGACGCCTTGGTTTTGCTCTTTGCCGTCTTTAATGACAACCACATGCATTTCCTCGCCCGGAATGACCACCGGCTTTACCGCGTTGGCGAGGTCATTAATGTTCAACACCGGCACATTGTGCAGTTCGCACACTTTGTTTAAATTAAAATCGTTCGTTACGACTTTCCCGCCCATTTTCTGGGCTGCGCGCATCAATTTCATATCGACTTCCGCAGCATCGCCAAAATCCTCTTCCGTGATCATGATCGCACCGACACGCTCTGTTTGCAGGCGTTTCAAAATATCGAGCCCTCTCCTGCCGCGCGTACGCTTCAAGGTATCCGATGAATCGGCAATGTGTTGAAGCTCAGCGATCACGAATTGCGGAACGACAAACGTCCCTTCCATAAATCCGGTTTCAGAAATATCCGCAATGCGCCCGTCGATGATGACACTCGTATCGAGCAATTTATAGGCGGATTGTTCCACTGGATCATCTTCCGCCTTTTTCACACTTGGCAATTTGGCAGGCGTGAGCATCCCCATCAACTCGTCCCTTTTTTGAAAGCCAACCTGGAAACCTAAATAACCCAAAACTACCGATAAAATGATAGGAGCCACCGTAGCGATTAATGGCACATCAATGGTATTCAAAGCGAAGCCGACCAAAAAAGCGACTACCAAGCCGATAATCAACCCAATCGTTCCAAACAATAGATCCGCCGTCGGGGCGTGGAGCAGTTTGCCTTCCATCCATTTCATAAAATGGACAATCGAATCGACGAATAGCAATGACAATACATAAAAAATCGCAGCACCGATAATTGCAGCTACATACGGGTTGTTAATCCAAAAATTATTAGAGATAGAAATAAGTTCAAAAGCATATGGCAAAAACAAAATTCCCACCGTAGCGCCGATTAATAAAAACAACAGCTGAATAATTTTTCGAAGCATCCATTGCACCTCCTTCTCCTTAATATTATACACGTTTTGTATATGAAACTCTCTGCATAGCCTTACGCTGCCATGAATAGAAAAAAAGAGGCATTGCTGCCCCTCATTGTTGTGGGAATAATTCCTTCAGCGCCTCGTTTATAGTTTCCACACCTACGACGCGTATTCCTTCCGGAAAATCCCAGCCACCCATATTTGAATTTGGAATAATAGCGCGTTTAAACCCAAGTTTCGCCGCTTCCTGCACGCGTTGCTCGATGCGCGATACCCGCCGCACTTCGCCAGTCAATCCGACTTCACCGATAATGCAATCATCTACTTTCGGCGCAATATCCCGGAAACTCGAAACAATGCTCGCGAGCACTGCTAAATCGATCGCTGGTTCATCCAGCTTTACGCCGCCTGCTACTTTGATATATGCATCTTGTGACTGCAACATCAACCCGACGCGCTTCTCCAGTACCGCCATCAATAACGACACCCGGTTCTGATCAATTCCTGTCGCCATCCGCTTCGGGTAATTAAAGCTTGATGGTGTAACCAATGCCTGAATCTCCACCAGGATTGGCCTTGTCCCTTCCATCGAAGCGACCACTGTCGATCCTGCCGTTCCGCTCGAACGTTCCTGTAGAAATAGCTCGGATGGGTTCAATACTTCCTTTAACCCGCCTTGCAGCATTTCAAAAATCGCGATTTCATTCGTCGAGCCAAAACGGTTTTTGACGCTGCGCAAGATCCGGTACGTGTGATGACGTTCTCCTTCAAAATACAACACCGTATCCACCATGTGTTCCAAAATACGCGGTCCTGCAATTTGGCCTTCTTTCGTCACGTGGCCGACAAGGAAAATCGCGATGTTTTTGGTTTTCGCCACCCTCATCAATTCCGCTGTGCTCTCGCGCACTTGCGTCACACTGCCTGGCGCAGACGTCACTTCCGGATGATAGACTGTCTGAATCGAATCGACAATCACAAAATCTGGCTCTACTTCTTCAATCGTATGATGAATCAGCTCCAAATTGGTTTCCGCAAAAATCAATAAATCTCCAGACACTGCATCTAACCTCTCTGCCCGCATCTTCGTCTGACGGATGGATTCCTCACCTGAAATATACAGCACTTTCTTGCCCGCTTTCGCAAGCAATGCGGACACTTGCAAGAGTAAAGTGGACTTCCCGATTCCTGGATCGCCGCCAATTAGCACGAGCGACCCGGAAACGATTCCACCGCCAAGTACACGGTTGAGCTCTTCCATCTCCGTTTTTGTTCGCGGCTCTTCTTTTGTTTCAATCGAATTGATCGGTGTCGCTTTTTGGGCAATTTGCGGCGCGCTGTGCTGGAATGCGCCTCTCGTGCCTTTCGGTGCTGCCACTTCGGTCTCTTCTGTCATCGTATTCCAAGCTGCACAACCCGGACATTTCCCCATCCACTTCGCAGACTCATAACCACAGGATTGGCAGATGAACTTTATTTTTTTCTTCGCCATAGTTACCTCCTATATATAGAAAAAGCCCGCCGGAGCTATATCCGGCGGGCGGGATATCGTTACGATTTCTTCACGGCCTCTTCATTCGTACGGACGAAGAATTCTTCGTCTTTTACATCGAAGATAATTTTTTGCCCGGCAATCGCTGTACCTTTCAGCAACTCTTCAGACAAACGGTCTTCGACATATTTTTGAAGTGAGCGGCGCAAAGGACGTGCTCCGTATTCCGGATCATACCCCTCTTTGGCAATTTTATCAAGCGCTGCTTCGGTTAGCTCCAAGTCGATGTCCTGTTCTTTCAAACGGGCCGTCAACTGCTGCGTCATCAGCTCGACAATCTTGCGCAAGTCGTTCTTTTCAAGTGAATGGAAGACGATCATATCATCGACACGGTTCAAGAATTCCGGACGGAACGCTTTCTTCAGTTCCGCAAGCATCTTGCCTTTCATGTCTTTGTAATCCGTTTTCGAATCTTCCAAGTTGAAACCAACATATTTATTGTATTTCAGTTCTTGTGCACCGACGTTCGATGTCATAATGATCACCGTATTGCGGAAATCGACGCGGCGTCCTTTCGAATCGGTCAAATGGCCATCTTCAAGCACTTGCAACAGGATGTTGAAGACTTCAGGGTGTGCTTTCTCAATTTCGTCTAGCAAGACTACTGAATACGGCTTTCTGCGGACTTTCTCCGTCAATTGGCCGCCTTCTTCATATCCAACGTAACCCGGAGGTGAACCCACAAGGCGTGAAGTCGTATGGCGTTCCATGTATTCGGACATATCGATGCGAATCATGGCATCTTCATCTCCGAACATTGACTCGGCCAAAGCTTTCGCGAGTTCCGTTTTACCGACACCCGTAGGCCCTAGGAAAATGAATGAGCCGATCGGACGTTTTGGATCTTTCAACCCGGCACGTGCACGGCGGATCGCTTTCGAAATCGACGTCACTGCTTCATCTTGGCCGATGACACGGCTATGGAGAATCTGCTCTAGATTCAGCAATTTATCAGATTCTGTCTGTGCTAATCTCGATACCGGCACGCCTGTCCACATAGAGACAACTTTTGCGATATCTTCGACTGTCACTTCAGATTCTTCTTTGCCTTGTTTTTCTTTCCATTCTTTCTTCGTCTGATCGAGCTCATCTTTCAGTTTCTGCTCGGCATCGCGAAGAGAAGCCGCCTTTTCGAATTCCTGGCTCTGTACCGCTTCATTCTTTTCAGAACGCGCAGCTTCGAGACGAGCTTCAAGCTCTTTCAAATCAGGTGGAGTCGTATACGAACGCAAGCGCACTTTTGAACCGGCCTCATCGATCAAATCAATCGCTTTATCCGGCAAGAAGCGGTCGGAAATGTAACGGTCAGACATTTTAGCTGCCGCAACAATCGCTTCATCGGTAATTTTCACACGGTGATGCGCCTCGTAACGGTCACGCAACCCTTTGATGATCTCAATGGATTCCTCAACCGATGGCTCATCCACTTGGATAGGCTGGAAGCGACGCTCAAGCGCTGCATCTTTTTCGATGTATTTGCGGTATTCATCAAGCGTGGTCGCACCAATGCACTGCAACTCACCACGTGCAAGGGAAGGCTTCAAGATATTCGAAGCATCAATTGCGCCTTCAGCCCCACCAGCACCGATTAAGGTATGAAGCTCATCAATGAAGAGAATGACATTTCCCGCTTGGCGAATTTCATCCATCACTTTTTTCAAGCGGTCTTCAAATTCACCGCGGTATTTCGTTCCGGCAACAACCGTTCCCATATCCAGTACCATGACGCGTTTATCACGCAAAGTTTCTGGAATTTCATTATTAACAATCTGTTGCGCAAGCCCTTCTGCAATGGCCGTTTTACCGACACCTGGCTCCCCAATCAATACCGGGTTGTTTTTCGTTCTACGGCTCAATACTTCAATCACACGCGTGATTTCATCACTGCGCCCGATCACCGGATCCAAGCTACCTTCACGCGCGACTTGTGTCAAATCGCGTGCTAGACCATCTAGAGTTGGTGTGTTGGCCGAAGCATTTGGGCTTGTGCCAGTTGATGCTTGCTCGTTACTGCCAAGCAACTGCAATACTTGCTGGCGGGCTTTGTTCAAGCTGACACCGGCATTGCCGAGTACACGTGCAGCGACGCCTTCCCCTTCACGGATAAGCGCAAGCAATAAATGCTCAGTTCCGATATAAGAATGGCCAAGCTTACGAGATTCATCAACAGACAGTTCAATGACTTTTTTAGCTCGCGGCGTATAATGAACAATCGGGCCGACATCTTTTTCTCCGACTCCCACTAATTCTTTAACACCATCTTCGATCAATTGTGTATTCACTTCAATCGCTTCAAGAGCTTTTGCAGCGATTCCGCCACCTTCTCGGATCAAACCAAGCAGAATATGCTCAGTTCCGATCGATTCGTGCTTCATGCGGATTGCCTCTTCTTGGGCTAATTGAAGAACTTTTTGTGCGCGTTGTGTGAATCGGTTGAACATCATGCAAAATCCTCTCCTTTTGTATTTATCCCGTTATCAGCTAACCTCTCTCGGAACAATTCCGCTCGGGCAAGGTCCCGTTCCTTCGCTTCCAATGGACGCCCTGCATACTGCTGTAAAAAG
This sequence comes from Planococcus maritimus, assembly GCF_001687625.2. Lineage (NCBI taxonomy): Bacteria > Bacillati > Bacillota > Bacilli > Caryophanales > Caryophanaceae > Planococcus > Planococcus maritimus. The sequence goes on along the minus strand of NZ_CP016538.2, from coordinate 98,648 downwards.
GCAGGCTGCATAAAGACCATCAGTTCATTTAATATGGACATATCAACGTTTGTAATCAGATCAAGGTCAATGCCAAGCCTGACATCCGATAAACAAGTGGCTGCCTCTTCTGTATTTAACAGCCGGGCATGGGTCAACACACCTAACGACCGATAAACCCTATCTTCCAAAAGCAGCGAAGAATTCGCATTTAACGCTTCTCTTGCTCTTCTTTCCTGTTCGATAATCTGCTCGGTCATGTTTTGCAAATCCTGCAAAATCTCATACTCAGATTTCCCTAGCGTTACTTGATTAGAAATCTGGTATATATTTCCAAGCGCTTCACTTCCCTCTCCATAAATCCCTCTTACAACCATCCCCAGACGGGATATAGCCGGGATGATCCGATTGATTTGATGGGACATGGTTAAGGCGGGCAAGTGAAGCATAACAGAAGCGCGCATGCCTGTACCTGTATTGGTCGGACAACTGGTCAAATAACCAAATTTTTCATGAAAAGCATAAGAAAGGTGTTCTTCTAAAAGTGAATCCATTTTATTCGCTATATCGTATGCTTCCTGTAGATGAAAACCCGATTGCAAACTTTGGATTCGCATATGATCCTCTTCATTAATCATGACGCTGAGCTCTTCTTCATCTGATAATAATACTGCACTGGAATGCTGGCTATTCGCTAAATATGGGCTGATTAAATGCTTTTCCACCAATACTTCACGCTGCAGCTCATTTAACTCTTCGACACTGATGTGGGTAAAATCATATCCGCATTCTTTTCCTTTATCTAATAGGACTGAAGAAATGGCTTTATCGACTTTCAACGCTTCATCTTCAGAAAATGCATATGGAAATTTAAACTCTTCTAAATTTCGCGCAAGACGGATTCTCGTACTCATGGCTATATCAACATGCTCACCATTATTAGCCATCCAACTGCTTGCACGAGGTTGAAGGAAACGGTCAATCGCCAATGTTCCCACCTCCTTCAAGCTTTTCATTCAGAAGCTTCACTTGATCGCGTAGCCTTGCAGCTTCTTCAAAATCCTCTTCTTGAATCGCAGCCTGCATTTGCTTTCTCAATTCTTCAATTTCTTTTTTAATTTTCAATGTCGTTCCATACGAAGCAGGAATCTTGCCTGTATGTTCTGTATTTCCATTTTGCACGCGTTTCAAAATCTCAGTTAACTGGGGCGAAAAGGTGCTGTAACACTCTGCACAGCCGAATTTACCAAGACTCAAGAATTTTTGGAAAGTAAATCCACATCTTGGACAAGTCAAAGCATCTCTTCGCACAGGACTCACAGCAGATTTCTGTTTTGGAAACCAATTAGCTAATAAGTTATGAATCGCCATCGGATCCTGGTCAAAAGAAAAGTTGATATTATGATTTTCCGCTGCACAGACATGGCAGAAGTGTTTTTCAATTAAATGGCCCTGCTGATTTTCTTTCACGATGACTGTAGCTGGCCGTTCTCCACATTGCTCACAAATCACTTGATCACTCCTTGCCCGTTCGACTCATACTGAATAGTAAACAGCATCGCCACTAAAATTCGTGCTCGTACTTCATCTCGTACAGGAAGAGGCAGTCCCAGAGTAGAACGATCAACGGCACTCAAAATCAATTTAGCTTCACGTTTAGATATGACTTCTTCACCCAAAAGCCTCCACACAATATCTTCAGCCATCGTTTGTGAAGCACCAGCTTCAAGACGACTAATAATTTGAGCAATTAAATCTGACTTTTTATGAAGACGTACTTTCCGGATACGAATATATCCGCCCCCACCACGCTTGCTTTCAACTAAGTACCCACGATCTGAGGTAAATCTAGTATTGATCACATAATTAATCTGAGATGGAACACATTGAAATTTTTCAGCTACCTCACTTCGTTTAATTTCAATATGATCCTTACCGCTTATTTCTATAATCTCTTTTAAATAACCTTCAATTATGTCTGAAATATTCCGCATCGCTTTCACCTCTTTAACGTGTAAATGCGCTAATAATTGACTTTGACTATATTTGACTTAATTATACATAAGCATTTTGCGGATATCAAATACTTAGTTTGAGATAGAAAAAGTCTCGGGCTGATTATCCCGAGACTTTTTATTCTTGGTCCAACATTCGTTTCATGAAGTCTTTCGTATGACTGGATAGAGAATGGGTTTTTTCTTCAATATACTTAGTTCTCCAACGCGCCCCCTCTTGCCATACCTCTACTACATCCCCCTCATTTACGTTATGAGTGAAATATTCGATGGGGTAAGTATATTGTTCAGCAGAACCTTTTAATGAGACTAATAATGCCGTTCTTTTATCGACTTTTTTCACCTCGTAAAAACCAGCTTTCATAAGTCTTCACCTCATTTCTTTTTTCCCTTTATTTGATATTTTCAACCCTTTTTTGAATTGTAAAATAAAAAAAGGCCGTTACCAGGTTTTCCGGTAACGGCCTTTCTATTAGATGCCCAGCGACGTCCTACTCTCACAGGGGGAAACCCCCAACTACCATCGGCGCAAAAGAGCTTAACTTCCGTGTTCGGGATGGGAACGGGTGTGGCCTCTTTGCCATCATCACTGGACTTTTGAGCTTGTTCGCTCAAAACTGGATAAATCGACATTGGATTACGGAAACGCATTTCAGTTATTGGTTAAGTCCTCGATCGATTAGTATTCGTCAGCTGCACGTGTCGCCACGCTTCCACCCCGAACCTATCTACCTCATCGTCTCTGAGGGATCTTACTTGCTTGCGCAATGGGAAATCTCATCTTGAGGGGGGCTTCGTGCTTAGATGCTTTCAGCACTTATCCCGGCCACACATAGCTACCCAGCGATGCTCTTGGCAGAACAACTGGTACACCAGCGGTGTGTCCATCCCGGTCCTCTCGTACTAAGGACAGCTCCTCTCAAATTTCCTGCGCCCGCGACGGATAGGGACCGAACTGTCTCACGACGTTCTGAACCCAGCTCGCGTACCGCTTTAATGGGCGAACAGCCCAACCCTTGGGACCGACTACAGCCCCAGGATGCGATGAGCCGACATCGAGGTGCCAAACCTCCCCGTCGATGTGGACTCTTGGGGGAGATAAGCCTGTTATCCCCGGGGTAGCTTTTATCCGTTGAGCGATGGCCCTTCCATGCGGAACCACCGGATCACTAAGTCCGTCTTTCGACCCTGCTCGACCTGTCCGTCTCGCAGTCAAGCTCCCTTGTGCCTTTACACTCTGCGAATGATTTCCAACCATTCTGAGGGAACCTTTGAGCGCCTCCGTTACTCTTTAGGAGGCGACCGCCCCAGTCAAACTGCCCGCCTGACACTGTCTCCCAAGCCGCTAAGGCTTGTGGGTTAGAAGTTCAATACAACCAGGGTAGTATCCCACCGACGCCTCCCCCGAAGCTGGCGCTCCGGGTTCTCTGGCTCCTACCTATCCTGTACAAGTTGCACCAAAATTCAATATCAGGCTACAGTAAAGCTCCACGGGGTCTTTCCGTCCTGTCGCGGGTAACCTGCATCTTCACAGGTACTATAATTTCACCGAGTCTCTCGTTGAGACAGTGCCCAGATCGTTACGCCTTTCGTGCGGGTCGGAACTTACCCGACAAGGAATTTCGCTACCTTAGGACCGTTATAGTTACGGCCG